>NZ_CP159405.1:505000-617161 GCF_040500525.1 Azospirillum formosense
CCGGCGTGTCTCGATGGGAGTCGTGGGAGAAGGCGCGTCAGCCCGCCGCCGCTTGCACGACGGCGCGGGCGCCCTCGGCGTAGAGCCGGCGCAGCGCGTCGGTCACCGCGGCGGTGAAGCGCGGGTCGCGCGGCAGGTCGTCGCCGAAGACGGCGGTCAGCCCGAACAGGGCGGACGCCAGACGGTCGGCGTCCGGTCCGGCCTCGGCCGCCAGCTCGGCGAGCCGGGCGGCCATGGGGTCGCGCACGTCGATGGGACGGCCGGCCTCGTCGGTGCCGGAGACGTAGCGCATCCAGCCCGCCACCCCCAGCGCCAGCCGGTCGATCGGCGCCCCGGCGGCCAGACGGTCGCGGATGGTGCCGAGCAGCCGCTGCGGCAGCTTCTGCGTGCCGTCCATGGCGATCTGCCAGGTGCGGTGGCGCAGGGCCGGGTTGCGGAAGCGCTCGATCAGCGCGTCCTTGTAATGGCCGAGGTCGGCGCCCGGCGGCATGTGCAGCGTAGGCCCGGCCTCCTCGTCCATCAGGCCGCGGATCAGCCGGACGAAGGCCGGGTCGGCCATGGTGTCCGACACCGTCTCGTAGCCGGCGAGGTAGCCGAGATAGGCGAGCGTGGAGTGGCTGCCGTTGAGCAGGCGCAGCTTCATCGTCTCGTAGGGATGGACGTCGGGGACCAGCTCCGCCCCCTCCAGCTCCCAGGCCGGGCGCCCGGTGGGGAAGCGGTCCTCGATCACCCACTGGCTGAACGGCTCGGTCACCACCGGCCAGGCGTCGCGCAGGCCCAGCCCGTCCGACACGCGGTCGCGGTCGGCGTCGGTGGTGGCCGGCACGATGCGGTCGACCATGCTGTTCGGGCAGGCGACGTTTGCGGCGAACCACGTCCCCAGGGCCGGGTCGCGCAGCTCGGCGTAGCGGCGCAGCAGGCCCGCCGCGGTGTCGCCGTTGCTCGGCAGGTTGTCGCAGCTCAGCACCGTGAAGGGCTCCACGCCGGCGGCGCGGCGGCGGATCAGCGCTTCCACCAGGAAGCCGGGCACGCTGCGCGGGCGTTCCGGGTTGGCGAGGTCGTGCACGATGTCCGGATGGGCCTCGTTCAGCGCGCCGGTCGCCGGGTCGTGGCAATAGCCCTTCTCGGTGACGGTCAGGGTGACGATGCGGACGGACGGGCGGGTCAGGAGGTCCAGAACCGCGGCGGGGTCCTCCGGCGCGACCAGCAGCTGGGTGACCGAACCGATCACCCGCAGCCGCTCGCCGGCGGCGTCGCGCACCGCGACGGTGTAGAGGCCGCCCTGCGGCTCCAGCGCGTCGCGCGTGTCGGGGCTGCGCAGGCTGACCCCGGCGATGCCCCAGGGGCCGAAGGACCGGGCCAGGGCGGCGTCGGTGTAGACGGCCTGATGGGCGCGGTGAAAGGCGCCGATGCCCAGATGGACGATTCCGGTGGTCAGCGCGGCACGGTCATAGCCGGGACGCTGCACGCCGGGGCGCAGCGAGGGCAGCGTGTCGGGGCTCAGGCGCATGGAACACTCCGCATAACGGCTTTCAGGTCTCGAAGAAGTGGCTGTTGGTTCGGGCGATTTCGTCCACCGCGGCGAAGACGGTGCGCAGGTGGGCGCGCATGGCCTCCTCCGCGCCGTCGGGGTCGCGGGCGGCGACGCGGTCCACGATGATCTGGTGCTCGCCGACGATCTTCGCCGCCCAGCCTTCGCTGTGCAGCGACAGGAAGCGCACGCGGTCGAGCTGCGCCTTGACCGCGACCAGCAGGTCCCACACCGCCGGGCGCCCGGCGATGCGGGCCAGCTCGGCGTGGGTGGCCTCGTCGAGGGCGAAGAACTCGGAATGGCGGTCGGGGGACATCACCGCGCGGTGCGAGTCGAGGAGCCGGGTGAGCGAGGCGACGTCCGCCGCCTCCGCGCGCTCGGCGGCCAGACGCACGGTCCGGCATTCCAGGGTCTCGCGGATGAACTGGCTGTCCGACACCGCGCCGAGCTGGATCGGCGCCACGAAGGTGCCGACCTGCGGCACGATGCGCAGGAACCCCTCGTCGGCCAGACGGCGGAAGGCCTCGCGCACCGGGGTGCGGCTGACGCCGTAGCGGGCGGCCACGCGGGTCTCCGAGATCCCCTCGCCGGGACGGATCTCCCCCGACAGCACGGCGGCGCGCAGCGCCTCGTAGACCCCGTGCAGGCGGGAGCCGCGGATGTCGGCGGGGGCGGAGGAGGTCGGCGTGTCGGTCATGGCGTCCATCGCGTCAACTTGCATACTAGTATGCCATCGCGAACGAGGCCTGACAAGAGGGGCTGGCGAACGCCGCGCGGGAGGACGCGCTTCACGGGCAGTTGGTTCAAGGGCAATTATGGTTGGTATAGCAAATTTTCCGTTAAACGGAATAAATCGCGTAATCCTCTGACCGCCGGGATGACGCGGGACCTATGGTCTGGAGCCCGCGGAGCACAGGCCGCCAAGGCAGCCCGCGGGCGGAACATTCATGGGAGGAATCGATGACCAGACGCTTTTCCCTGCTGCTTTCCACCGCGGCGGTCCTGGCAACGCTCGGCACCCTGCCGGCCTACGCCGCCGATCCCGCCCTGGAAGCCAACGTCCGCAAGACGGTGAGCCCGCAGGCCCAGGCCTGGCTCGCCGATCCGGCGGTCGTCGACGCCGTGAAGGCCCAGAACACCGCACACAAGGGCCTCGACCAGGCCAAGATCGACGCCATGGACAACGACTGGAAGGCCGCCGCCAAGGCCAAGGCCGCCAACCCCACCTACGACACGATCGCCGCGAACGCCGTGACCAAGCGCCTGAAGGAGGTGACGGACAAGAGCAACGGCCGGATCGTGGAGATCCTGCTGATGGACAACCGCGGCCTGAACGTGGCCCAGACCGGCGGCACCTCCGACTATTGGCAGGGCGACGAGCCGAAGTGGCAGAAGGTCTACAGCGGCGGTTCCGACCTCTACATGACCGATCCGGAGAAGGACGCCGAGACGAACGCCATGCTGACCGAGGTCAGCGTTCCCGTGCTCGATCCGGCCAGCAAGGAAAAGATCGGCGTGGCGATGATCGTGCTCGACACCGGCAAGCTCGGCAACTGACGAATCGCCGATGCCATCCCCCTTCCCCAAAGGAGGGGGGATGGCCCGCGATGGAATGGCCCGGTCGGCGGCCTCATCGATCCGGGCGGGACCGGGCTTGGGAGAAAGGCGGATTCGACACCTTTCCGCGGGCGTTCCTCGGAGCTTCACGGCATAACGGATGTCCCCGCGACCGCAACGCCGACCGCCATGCCGACACAGCACGACTCACCCGTGACCGAGACCGAATGGACGATCCGGACCGCGGAGGGCACCCTCTTCGCGAAGAGCTGGACCCCGGAAACCGACCGCGCCGCGCCGATCATCCTCTTCCACGACTCCCTCGGCAGCGTGGATCTGTGGCGCGGTTTCCCGCAACGGCTGGCGGCCGGAACGAACCGCAGCGTCATCGCCTACGACCGGCTCGGCTTCGGACGCTCCGACGCCCATCCCGGGCGGCTCGCGTTGGACTTCGTCGCCGCGGAGGCGCGGGACAGCATCCCGCCGCTGTGCGACCAGCTCGGCGTGGCGGCGTTCGTCGCCTGCGGCCACAGCGTCGGCGGCGGCATGGCCGTCGAGACGGCGGCGCGTCATCCCGAGCGCTGCCGCGCCCTCGTGACCATCGCCGCGCAGGCGTTCGTGGAGGAGCGGACGCTCGCCGGCATCCGCGACGCCAAGCGCGACTTCCAGGACCCGGCCAACGTCGCGCGTCTGGCGCGCTATCACGGCGACAAGGCCCGCTGGGTCCTGGACGCCTGGACGGAGACGTGGCTGTCGCCCGCCTTCGCCGATTGGACCCTGGACCGTGCCCTCGCGGCGGTGCGCTGCCCGGTTCTGGCCCTGCACGGCGACCGCGACGAGTACGGCTCCGCCGCCCACCCCGACCGCATCGCGGCCGGGCGGGGGACCGCGAGGCTGCTCCCCGACACCGGCCATGTGCCGCACCGCGAACGGGAGACGCTGGTGCTCGACGCGATCCGGAGTTTCCTGAACGGACTCTGAGGCGTCCGCTCAGGCCGCCAGGGGCGGTTGCACCGCGGCGCGCGCCAGGATGGCCAGCGTGTGGCTGGCGATCATCCGCTCCTCGTCGGTGGGGATGACGAAGACCGGGACGCGGCTGTCGGCGGCCGAGATGCGCGTGGCCCGGGCGCGGTTCGCCGCCCCGTCGAGGTGGACGCCGAGCCAGCCCAGCTTCTCCGCCACCCGCGCCCGCACCGGGGCGGAGTTCTCGCCGACGCCGGCGGTGAAGACCACCGCGTCCAGCCCGCCCATGGAGGCCGCCAGCCCCGCCGCCTGCTTGGCGACCTGGAAGCAGAACAGCTCCACCGCCTCCGCCGCTTGAGGATTCTCGCTGTCCAGCAGGGCGCGCATGTCGTTGGAGACGCCGGACACGCCGAGCAGGCCGGACTTGTGGTAGAGCAGCCGCTCCAGCTCGTCCGGCCCCATGCCCTTCTCGCGCATCAGATAGATCAGCACGCCGGGATCGAGGACGCCGGGGCGCGTGCCCATCGGCAGGCCGTCCAGAGCGGTGAAGCCCATGGTGGTGTCGACGCTGCGGCCCGCGCGCATGCCGCACAGGCTGGACCCGCTGCCGAGATGGCAAACGACGACGCGGGCCTCGGCCAGCTCCGGCGCGATCTGCGGCAGGCGCTGGGCGATGTACTCGTAGGACAGGCCGTGGAAGCCGTAGCGGCGCACGCCCTCGTCGGTCAACTCGCGCGGCAGGGCGAACATCTGGGCCTGCCAGGGCCGCGTGCTGTGGAAGGCGGTGTCGAAGCAGGCGACCTGCGGCAGCTCCGGATAGACCTCGGCCAGCGCGGTCATCGCCGCAATGTTGTGCGGCTGGTGCAGCGGGGCCAGCGGCACCAGGGCCTCCAGCTCCGCCAGCACCGCCGGGGTCAGCCGGACCGGCGCGTCGAAGCGGGTCCCGCCATGCACGACCCGGTGGCCGGCGGCGACCAGCCGCACGTCGCGCAGCTCGTGCCGCATCCAGGTCAGCAGGAAGCCGAGCAGCCCGGCGCGGTCGCCGGGGCCGACCTCGTCCAGGAGGCCGTCGGCCAGGACGTGGCGGGCCGCGTCCTTGGCCTCGAAGCGCGGGGCGGTGCCGATGCCGGAGATCTGGCCGGTCAGGACGGCCTCCAGATCGTGCTTTCCGGCACCGCAGAAGACGGAGAATTTCAGGCTGGAGGAGCCCGCGTTGATGACGAGACAGGCGTCACGGTGCGACATGGTGTGATCCTCACTCCGCGGCCAGGGGGGCGGCCAGGGGAGCGGCAGCGGCGTTGAGCGCGAGGGCGGGACGGCGCGCGGCGGCCACCAGCGCCGCCACGGCGCAGGAGGCGAGGCGGGTGCGGACGTTGTCGGCGCGGCTGGTCAGGATGACCGGAACCCGCGCGCCGAGAACGATGCCCGCCGCGTCGGCGTTGGCGAGGAAGGAGAGCTGCTTGGCCAGCATGTTGCCGGCTTCCAGGTCGGGGACGAGCAGGATGTCGGCTTGGCCGGAGACGGGGGACGTGATGCCCTTGATGCGCGCGGCCTCGGCGCTGATGGCGTTGTCGAAGGCCAGCGGGCCGTCGAGGATGCCGCCGGCGATCTGGCCGCGGTCGGCCATTTTGCACAGCGCGGCGGCTTCCAGCGTGGTGGCGATCTTCGGGTTGAGCGTTTCCACCGCCGACAGGATGGCGACGCGCGGCGTCTCGACGCCCAGCACCTTGGCGAGATCGATGGCGTTCTGGACGATGTGGACCTTGTCTTCCAGCGTCGGGTAGATGTTGATCGCCGCGTCGGTGATCAGAAGCGCCCGCGGGTAGGTCGGCACGTTCATCACGAAGACGTGGCTGATGCGGCGGCTGGTGCGCAGCCCGGTCTCCTTGCGGACGACCTCGGCCATCAGCTCGTCGGTGTGCAGGCTGCCCTTCATCACCGCCTCGGCTTCGCCGCTGCGGGCCAGCGCGACGGCGGCCGCGGCGGCGGCGTGGCTGTGCTCGACGTCCACCAGACGATAACGGGCGATGTCCAGCCCGTGGGCGGCGGCCAGCGCACGGATCTTCGCCGCCGGGCCGATCAGGATGGGGTCGATCAGGCCGGCTTCCGCCGCCTCCACCGCGCCCTTCAGCGAGCTTTCGTCGCAGGGATGGGCGACCGCCGTGGCGACCGGCTCCAGCCCGTCGCACTTGCGCAGCAGCGCGTCGTGCTTGTCATGGCGGATCATCTGGATCTGCGGCAGCGCGTGGGCGGCGCGGCGGACCTTGCGGGTCGGCGCCACCACCTCGGCGGTCCCGGTCACCACGACCTCGCCGTCCTGGTTGGTGCACAGGCAGTCGAAGACGACGATGTTCTTGTCGGCCTGCTTCTCGCGCACGGTGACGGTGGCGGTGATGACGTCGCCCAGCCCGACCGGGCGGCGGAAGCGCAGGTCCTGGCCGGCGTAGACGGTGCCGGCGCCGGGCAGCCGGGTCCCCAGCACGCCGGAAATCAGCGCGCCGGACCACATGCCATGGCCGATCACCTTTTGAAAGCGGCTGTCGGCGGCGAATTTCGCGTCCAGATGAACCGGATCGATGTTGCCGGAGACGGTGGCGAACAGCTCGACGTCCATCACGGTCAGTTGCCGCGCGATGCTGGCGGACTGGCCGACCACGATCTCGTCGAAAGTGACGTTCTCGATCGGGGCCGCATCAACAGGGGCCGCCTCTACAGGGGCCGCGGGGAGGTCGCCGCTGGTTTCACCATTGGCAGTCATTGCAGAACACTCCGGATAAGAGAAATAGGCATGATGCTGCCCGTTTCAGCCGATCCCTCCCGGCGCGCGCCTTGCTGAAAGGATAAGCGCGTCTTGCCGTCTTCTTCTGCGAGCGTCTTTTTGTGTACTGATATATTAGCGGAAAAGGCGGTGCGGCGCAGCAAATCCGGCATCACCGGACACTTTGCCGCAGCCGCCTTCTCTTGGGCCATTACGCCTTGAGGATGCCGCGTCCGGCGAAGCGGGCGGCGGTGCCAAGCATCTCCTCGATGCGGATCAGCTGGTTGTACTTGGCCAGCCGGTCGGAGCGCGACAGCGAGCCGGTCTTGATCTGGCCGCAGTTGGTGGCCACCGCCAGATCGGCGATGGTGCTGTCCTCGGTCTCGCCCGAGCGGTGCGACAGGACCGCCGTGTAGCCGGCCTTGTGCGCCATGTCGACGGCTTCCAACGTCTCCGACAGCGTGCCGATCTGGTTGACCTTGACCAAGATCGAGTTGCCCACGCCCTTCTTGATGCCGTCGGCCAGACGCGCCGGGTTGGTCACGAACAGGTCGTCGCCGACCAGCTGTACCTTGCCGCCGATGGCGTCGGTCAGCGCCTTCCAGCCTTCCCAATCGTCCTCGGCCATGCCGTCCTCGATCGAGATGATCGGGTAGCGGCCGACCAGATCGGCCCAATAGGAGACCATCTGCTCCGGCGCCAGCGACTTGCCCTCGCCGGCCAGCTCGTACTTGCCGTTCTTGAAGAACTCGGTCGAGGCGGCGTCGATGGCCAGCATGACGTCGTCGCCCGGCTTGTAGCCGGCGGCCTCGATGGCCTTCATCACGAAGCCCAGCGCGTCCTCGGTTGAGGCGAGGTTGGGGGCGAAGCCGCCCTCGTCGCCGACGTTGGTGTTGTGGCCGGCGTCCTTGAGCTTCTTCTTGAGCGCCTGGAAGATCTCCGAGCCCATGCGGATGGCCTCGGCGGCGCTCTCGGCGCCGACCGGCATGACCATGAACTCCTGGATGTCGATCGGGTTGTCGGCGTGGGCGCCGCCGTTGATGATGTTCATCATCGGCACCGGCAGCAGGTTGGCGAAGGCGCCGCCGACGTAGCGGAACAGCGGCAGCGCGGCCTCTTCCGCCGAGGCCTTGGCGACGGCGAGCGAGACGCCGAGGATGGCGTTGGCGCCGAGCCGGCCCTTGTTGGGGGTGCCGTCCAGCTCGATCATGGCGAGGTCGAGGGCGCGCTGGTTGGAGGCGTCCAGCCCGGCGATGGCGTCGAAGATCTCGCCGTTGACCGACTCCACGGCCTTCAGCACGCCCTTGCCGCCGTAGCGGCCCTTGTCGCCGTCGCGCAGCTCCACCGCCTCGTGCGCGCCGGTCGAGGCGCCCGACGGAACGGCGGCGCGGCCAAAGGCGCCGGATTCGAGCAGGACGTCCACCTCGACGGTCGGGTTCCCACGGCTGTCGAGGATCTCGCGGGCGTGGATTTCGGTAATGGCGCTCATGGGGGAGGATGGACCTTGTGTGGGAGGGGGGATTCTTTGGGAGGTGGTTGCGGCGGAGCCCCCACCCTTCCCACGGCTTCGCCGCGGGCCCCTTCCCTCCCCCGCTGACGCAGGAGAGGGAGTTCATCCCCTCCCCTGCGTCAGCGGGGGAGGGTCAGGGAGGGGGCAACACGTCGCTGCTCAGCAACGCTTCAATGCGCGCCGTGGAAGGTGCGGCTGATGACGTCCATCTGCTGCTCGCGGGTCAGCTTGATGAAGTTCACCGCGTAGCCCGACACCCGGATGGTCAGCTGCGGGTACAGCTCCGGATGGTCCATGGCGTGGAGCAGCGTCTCGCGGTCGAAGACGTTCACGTTGATGTGGTGGCCGCCCTGGCCGAAATAGCCGTCCAGCATGCCCACCAGATTGGCCACCCGCTCACCCTCGGTCGGCCCCAGCGCGCCGGGCACGATCGTGAAGGTGTAGCTGATGCCGTCCTGGGCGTGGGCGTAGGGCAGCTTGGCCACCGACGCCATCGAGGCGATCGCCCCCTTGCGGTCGCGCCCGTGCATCGGGTTGGCCCCCGGCGCGAAGGGCTGGCCGGCCTTGCGCCCGTCCGGCGTGTTGCCCGTCTTCTTGCCGTAGACCACGTTCGAGGTGATCGTCAGCACCGACTGGGTGGGCACCGCGTCGCGGTAGGCCTTCTGCTTGCGCAGCAGGCCCATGAAGGTCTCCACCAGCCACACCGCGATGCCGTCCACCCGGTCGTCGTTGTTGCCGAAGGCCGGGTAGTCGCCCTCGATGACGAAGTCGGTGGCAAGGCCGCGCTCGTCGCGGACCACTTTGACCGTGGCGTGCTTGATCGCCGACAGGCTGTCCGCGACCACGCTCAGGCCGGCGATGCCGCAGGCCATGGTGCGCAGCACGTCGCGGTCGTGCAGCGCCATCTCCAGCCGCTCGTACATGTACTTGTCATGCATGAAGTGGATGGCGTTGAGCGTGTTCATGTAGGCGCGGGCCAGCCACTCCATCATCGGCAGCAGGCGGGCGACCACCGTGTCGTGGTCGAGCACGTCGCCGGTGATCGGCGCGAAGGCCGGGCCGACCTGCTCGCCCGACACCTCGTCGCGGCCGCCGTTGATGGCGTAGAGCAGCGTCTTGGCGAGGTTGGCGCGGGCGCCGAAGAACTGCATCTGCTTGCCGATGCGCATGGCCGAGACGCAGCAGGCGATGCCGTAGTCGTCGCCCCAGTAGGGCCGCATCAGGTCGTCGTTCTCGTACTGCACCGAGCAGGTCTTGATGGAGGTCTCGGCGCAGAAGGCCTTGAAGCCCTCCGGCAGGCTCTCCGACCACAGCACCGTCAGGTTCGGCTCCGGCGCCGGCCCGAGATTCTGGAGCGTGTGCAGCATGCGGAAGCTGCCCTTGGTGACCAGCGTGCGCCCGTCGAGCGCCATGCCGCCGATGCACTCGGTCACCCAGGTCGGGTCGCCCGAGAAGAGCTGGTCGTATTCCGGCGTGCGCAGGAAGCGCACCATCCGCAGCTTGATGACGAACTGGTCGATCAGCTCCTGGGCGCCCGCCTCGTCCAGGCGGCCTTCACGCAGGTCGCGCTCGATGTAGACGTCGAGGAAGCTCGACACGCGGCCGAGCGACATGGCGGCACCATTGGCCTCCTTCACCGCCGCCAGATAGGCCAGATAGGTCCACTGCACCGCCTCGAAGGCGTTGGTCGCCGGGCGGGTCACGTCGAAGCCGTAGGACTTGGCCATCGTCACGAGATCGCGCAGCGCCCGGATCTGCTCGGTGATCTCCTCGCGCAGACGCAGCGTATGCTCGTCGATGCGGTCGACTTCCAGGCTCTTGTACTGGGCCTTCTTGTCCTCGATCAGGAAATCGGCGCCGTAGAGCGCCAGCCGGCGGTAGTCGCCGATGATGCGCCCGCGCCCGTAGGCGTCCGGCAGGCCGGTGATGACCCCCGACTTGCGGCAGCGCAGCATCTCTTCGGTGTAGACGTCGAAAACGCCGTCGTTGTGTGTCTTGCGCAGCGCCGGGAACACGTCGTCCAGCTTGGGCGAGGGCTTGAAGCCGTAGGCCTCCAGGCCCGTCTTGACCATCCGCCAGCCGCCGAAGGGCATGATCGCGCGCTTCAGCGGCTTGTCCGTCTGCAGCCCGACGATGACCTCAAACTCCCGGTCGATGTAGCCCGGCGCGTGGGCGGTGATCGAGCCGAAAACCTCCGTATCGGCGTCGAGCACGCCGCCCTTGGCCGCGCGCTCCTTCTTCAGCAGGGCGGTGACCTTGTCCCACAGGGCCTTGGTCCGTCCGGTCGGGCCGGTCAGGAAACGCTGGTCCCCGGCATAGGGGTGGACGTTGCGGACGATGAAGTCGCGGACGTTGACCTCTTGCTGCCAGACGCCCGGAACGAAGCGGCGCCAGGGGCGCTCGGCTTGCTGCTCCAGAGTCTCGACGAGCCCGTCTCTCAGCAGGGTGTCCATGATGTCTCCTCACGAAAAGGCGTCTGGGCGGCACGCGCCGCGTCGCTGATCGACCCTGGAGGCCCCCCAGTGGAAGGGGTCGGAAGACCGCCGGTCCCGTTGCGGGAAGGGAGCGGCGGTATGGCAACGGGCTGTGAAGCCGGCAGGGCCAAAAATCATTGTGTAGTTTTGCTACATAAACCGGAACGGCGAGGCGCGCAAGGCAAAAGCGGTTGATTTTCCACGTTCTTTGACGGGCGCACTGTGACGGAACGCCGCATCGTCGGCGGTCCCGATATGTGGGACAGCGCAGCCGATAGGGCCCTTCTATCGGCTCATGTAGTTTTACTATCCATGCTACAGTGGCGGACGGGCGGAACGGGGGAACAGGACGATGCTGGCGAGGATCATGGCGGTGCGCGACGGGCTCCGTCCTTCGGAACGGAAGCTGGCGGACTGCGTGCTGGCCCAGCCGGGCGAGGTCATCACCCTGTCGATGGCCGACATGGCGGAACGCGCCGGAGTCAGCGAGCCGACCATCGCCCGCTTCTGCGGGGCGCTGGGCTGCAGCGGCTTCCGCGAGTTCAAGATCAAGCTGGCCCAGGACATCGCCGCCGGCATGCCCTTCATCGACCAGGAGGTCAGCCCGGACGACCGGGCGGCGGGCATCGCGGGCAAGGTGTTCGACCGCACCCTGGCGACCCTGATGCAGGTGCGCAACAACCTGTCGGCGGAGGCGGTCGACCGCGCCGCCGACCTGCTGGCCGGGGCGCGGCGGATCGAATTCTACGGCTCCGGCAACTCCGGCACGGTGGCGCAGGACATCCAGCGCCGTTTCTTCCGGCTGGGCACCCCCACGGTCGCCTACAGCGACGCCCACGTCTATTTCGTGTCGGCCCTGTCGCTGGCCCCCGGCGACGCGGTGGTCGCCGTGTCCAGTTCGGGCGGCACCCGCGACATGCTGGAGGCCGTGCAGAACGCGTTGTCGTCCGGGGCCGCGGTTGTCGCCATCACCCGCTCCGGCTCGCCGCTGGCGCAGCTCGCCACGGTCAGCCTGCTCGCCGACGTCGCGGAAGACTTCGACATCCACTCGCCCATGACGTCGCGCATCAGCCATCTGGTCCTCGGCGACATACTGTCGATTGCCGTGGCGCTGCGCAAAGGCGACGCCCTGCGGGAGCGGCTGGAGCGCCACAGGCAGGCGCTCAGCCGCCACCCGCGGGAACCATAAATACTAGTATATCAATTTGAGGGCAAGCCGCCTCGGCTGGTGGCGTGCGTCCTGTGCCGTTCTGCCGCAGACCCGCGTCGCGAAGAGGACCCCGCGCAGCGAAAAGGCCCGGCCCCGTTTTCCGGGACCGGGCCTTCCGCTTCCAGCCTCAGCCGAACCGTCAGTCGCCGGCGTGCATCGGCTCGGCACCCTGCAGGGGGTGGGCGCCGGCGCGCTTGCTGCCGAACAGGCGGTAGACCGCGACGAAGAAGACCGGGACGAACAGGATCGCCAGCACGGTGGCGGAGATCATGCCGCCCATCACGCCCACGCCGATGGCGTTCTGGCTTTCCGAGCCGGCGCCGCTGCTGGTCGCCAGCGGCAGCACGCCCAGCACGAAGGCCAGCGAGGTCATGATGATCGGCCGCAGGCGCTGGCGGCACGCCTCGATGGCGGCGTCCTTCAGCTCCATGCCCTCGTCGTAGAGCGCCTTGGCGAACTCCACGATCAGGATGGCATTTTTCGCCGACAGGCCGATGGTCGTCAGCAGGCCGACCTGGAAGTAGACGTCGCTGGGCAGGCCGCGCAGCGTGGCGGCGAGCACGGCGCCGATGACGCCCAGCGGCACCACCAGGATGACCGACACCGGCACCGACCAGCTCTCGTAGAGCGCCGCCAGACAGAGGAAGACGATCAGCATGGACAGGGCGTAGAGCGCCGGGGCCTGCGAGCCGCTCAACCGCTCCTCGTAGGACAGGCCGGTCCATTCATAGCCGACGCCCGGCGGTAGCTTGGCCATCATCGCCTCCATCTCCTGCATCGCCTCGCCGGAGCTGATGCCCGGCGCCGCGGAGCCCTGGATGTTGAGCGACGACATGCCGTTGTAGCGCTCCAGCTTCGGCGAACCGTAGGTCCATTGCGCCGTGGTGAAGGCGGAGAAGGGCACCATCTGCCCCATGGCGTTGCGCACGAACCAGCGGTCGACGTCGCTCGGCTGCATGCGGTAGGGGGCGTCGGCCTGGAGATAGACGCGCTTCACGCGCCCCCGGTCGATGAAGTCGTTGACGTAGGAGGATCCCCAGGCCGCCGTCAGGGTCGTGTTGATGTCGGTCAGCGACAGGCCGAGCGCGCTGGCCTTCTCGCGGTCGACGGTCAGCTTGAACTGCGGCGTGTCCTCCAGCCCGTTCGGGCGGACGCCGACCAGCTTGGGATTCTGCGCCGCCTGTCCCAGCAGCTGGTTGCGCGCCTGCATCAGCCGGTCGTGCCCGACGCCGCCGCGATCGACGAGCTGAAGGTCGAAGCCGGTGGCGTTGCCGAGCCCCGGAACCGAGGGCGGCATGAAGGCGAAGACCACCGCGTCCTTGGCCTTGGACAGAGCGCCCATGGCGCGCCCGGCGATGGCCGTCGGCTTGCGGTCGGCGGACTCGCGCTCGCTCCAGTCGCGCAGGCGGACGAAGGCCATGCCGGCGTTCTGGCCGCGGCCGGCGAAGTTGAAGCCGGCGATGGTGAACAGGCCCTCGACGCTGTCCTTCTCGCTCTCCAGGAAATAGGTCTCGACCTGCTTGGTGGTTTCCAGCGTGCGCTCGATGCTGGCGTTCGGCGGGGCCGACCACAGCACGAACATGGTCCCGCGGTCCTCCTGCGGCAGGAAGGAGGAGGGCATCTGAAGGAACAGGTAGGCCAGACCGCCGACGATCAGCGCGTAGGCGATGCCGTAGCGCCCGAGCCGCGACACCGCCCCGCGCACGCCGCGCAGATAGACCCGGCTGCTGGCGTCGAAGCCGCGGTTGAACAGGCCGAAGAAGCCGCGCCTGGCCTGGCCGTGGCCCTTGGCCACGGGCTTCAGGATGGTGGCGCAGAGCGCCGGGGTCAGCACCAGGGCGACCAGCACCGACAGCGCCATCGCCGACACGATGGTCAGCGAGAACTGGCGGTAGATGGCGCCGGCGGAGCCGCCGAAGAAGGCCATGGGGACGAACACGGCGGACAGCACCAGCGCGATGCCGATCAGCGCGCCGGTGATCTGGCCCATCGACTTGCGGGTCGCCTCGCGCGGGGGCAGCCCCTCCTCGCTCATCACGCGCTCGACGTTCTCCACCACCACGATGGCGTCGTCGACCAGCAGGCCGATGGCCAGCACCATGCCGAACATGGTCAGCGTGTTGATCGAGAATCCGAACAGCGACAGCACGCCGAAGGTGCCGAGAAGCACCACGGGGACCGCGATGGTCGGGATCAGCGTCGCCCGGAAGTTCTGCAGGAACAGGTACATCACGACGAAGACGAGGATGATCGCCTCGATCAGCGTCTTGACGACCTCATGGATCGACAGCTCGACGAAGGGCGTCGTGTCGTAGGGGTAGATGACCTCCAGCCCCTCGGGGAAGAAGGCCGACAGCTCGGCGATGCGCGCCTTCACCGCCGCGGCGGTATCCAGCGCGTTGGCCCCGGTCGCCAGCTTGACGCCCAGGCCCGCCGCCGGCTTGCCGTTGTAGCGGGCGGTGATCTCGTAGGTTTCCTGGCCGATCTCGATGCGCGCGACGTCGCGCAGCCGCACCTGCCCGCCGTCGGGATTGACGCGCAGCAGGATGGCGCCGAACTCCTCCGGCGTCTGCATGCGCGACTGCGCCATGATGGTGGCGTTGATGCGCTGGCCGGGCACCGCCGGGGCGCCGCCGAGCTGGCCCGCCGAGACCTGCGCGTTCTCCGCCTTGATGGCGTTGGTGACGTCGATGGTGGTCAGCTGGTGGCTGTTCAGCGCGTCGGGGTCCAGCCAGATCCGCATGGCGTGCTGCGGGCCGAACACGGTGATGTCGCCCACGCCCTCGACGCGGCTGATCGTGTCCTGGAGGTTGGAGGCCACATAGTCGGCGATGTCGCCCTGGGTCAGCCGCCCGTCGCTGGACACGAAGCCGGCGACCATGAGGAAGTCGTTGCCGGCCTTCGACACCTGGAGGCCGCGCTGCTGCACCTCCTGCGGCAGGAGCGGCACGGCGAGCTGGAGCTTGTTCTGCACCTGGACCTGGGCGATGTCCGGGTTGGCCTCCGGCTCGAAGGTCAGGGTGATGGTGACGTTGCCCGACGAATCGCTGTTCGACGACATGTAGCGGAAGTGGTCGAGCCCGGTCATCTTCTGCTCGATGACCTGGGTGACCGTGTCCTCCAGCGTCTTCGCGGACGCGCCGGGGTAGCTGGCGGTGATGGACACCGTCGGCGGGGCGATCTTCGGGTACTGCTCGACGGGCAGGCCCAGGATCGCCAGACCGCCCGCCAGCATGATGACGATGGCGATGACCCAGGCGAAGACGGGCCGGTCGATGAAGAATTTCGACATGGATCGGTCCTCGGTCTCAGCGCGCCTGCGGTCCGGGCAGGGCCGCCACGGCGGCCGGCGCCGGGACCGGCTTCACCTCGCCCCCCGGCTTCACCTTCTGCAGCCCCTCGACCACGATGCGCTCGCCCGCCTTCAGCCCGTCGGAGACCAGCCAGGCGTTGTTGATCGCCCGCTCGGTCTTGATGGTGCGCGGGTTGACCTTGTTGTCGTCGCCGACGACCCAGACGCGGGCCGAACCGTCCGGACCGCGCTGCACCGCCTCCTGCGGCACGGCCAGCGCGTTCTCGGCCACGCCCTGCTCGACGCGGGCGCGCACGAACAGGCCGGGCAGCAAATTCAGGTTCGGGTTCGGGAAGACCGCGCGGAGCTGGACGGAGCTGGTGCCCGGATCGACCGACACGTCGGAGAACTGAAGCTCGCCGCGCTGGGGATAGGGGGCCTCCGCCGCGTGCAGGAACAGCGAAACGGGGATCTTGCCGGGCTCGGCCGGGCGGATGCGCCCGCTCTCCATGTCCTGGCGGAGCTGCATCAGCTGCGAGGCGGTCTGGGTCACGTCCACATAGATCGGGTCGAGCTGCTGGACGGTGGCGAGCGCCATCGCCTGGTTGGCGGTGACCAGCGCGCCTTCCGTCACGGCGGACTTGCCGATGCGGCCCGAGATGGGGGCGAAGACCTTGGTGTAGTCCAGATTGATGCGCGCCAGATTGTAGGCGGCCTTGGCGGCGGCGAGCTGCGCCTCGTTCTGCTTCAGCGCGGCCATTGCGTCGTCGTAGTCCTGCTTGCTGACGACGCTGCTGCGCACGAGGTCGCCGTAACGGGCGGCCTTGTTGCGGGCGGCCTGCAGGTTGGCCTCCGCCTTCTGGATGTCGGCCTGGGCGACGGCGAGGTTGGCCTCGTAGGTGGCCGGATCGATCTGGTAGAGCTGGTCGCCCGCCTTGACGTCGCTCCCCTCGGTGAAGAAGCGCTTCAGCACGATGCCGCTGACCTGCGGGCGGATCTCCGCCACGCGGTAGGCCGCGGTGCGGCCCGGCAGTTCGGTGGTGACGGACAGGCTCTGCGGTTGGACGGTCGCCACCGCGACCTCCGCCGGTCCGGGCGCCGGCTGGCCCCCGGCGGCGTGCTTCTTGTCCTGGCAGGCGCCCAGCACCACGGTCAGGGAGGCGGCCACGGCAAGAGACAGAAATGCGTTCCTGTTGAACATCCGTTCCTCGTGAAAACGCCGTGATGCGGCGATGAAATGTCCTAATGAGTCGGGGCCGCTCCGCGTTCCGCCCTTCGTTCCAGGCCGGCCTCCGGGGCTGGCGGAACAGGACGGTGCGCGCGGACGGTGCGAAATGACCCCTTTATTCGTACTGTCTCATACAGTACACTGTACCGGACGATACATTCAGAACGACCGTTCGCGCAAGGGGGAACCGCAATGCCCGACAAGGGGGCATCCACACCGCTCCAGGGCGGCATCGCCGGATTTGGCACCGGTGGACTGGGCACGGGCGGCTTCGACACGCCCGGCTGCGGCCCGCGCGGACAGGCGCGCTGCCGGGCGCTGCTCGACGCCGCGGCGGCGCTGTTCGTGGAAAAGGGATTCGCGCTGACCTCGCTGTCCGACATCCTGCGGCAGGCCGGCGGATCGCGCACCACGCTCTACGAGCATTTCGGCGACAAGGAGGGGCTGTTCCGCGCGGTGATGGAGCGCCACTGCGACCGCGTGCTGGAGGAGATGTCGGCCATGCGCGCCGCCGGACCGGCGGCGATGGCCGAGGGGCTGGAAGAGAATCTGTACCGCGTCGGCCTGCACGTCGCCGGCACGCTGACCATGCCGGAGACCACCGCCATCCTGCGCATCCTGGTGTCGGAGGGCGGGCGCATCCCCGACATCGCCCAGGCCTTCTTCCGGGTCGGCCCGGAGAAGACCATCGGCTGGCTTGCCGACTGTTTCCGCGAGCTGTCCGAGGCGGGCCGCCTGCGCATCGACGATCCGGAGGGGGCCGCCCACGCCTTCATCGGCATGGTGGTCGGCGATCTGCTGACCAAGCGGCTGATCCTTCCGGACGAGCCCGTCTCCATGGAGGAGCTGGAACGTTACGTCCGCCAGTCCGTGCGGTTGTTCCTTGCGGGGACGCGGCCCTGAGCGGGATCGGGAGCGGCGTATTGCCGTCTTGCCAGCGGGGGCGGCAACGGTCATAGCTCCCGCGAGGATGCGCGCGCTCGCTGTGGCGTTGCCCCCACCCCGGCCCTCCCCCGCTTCGCGGGAGAGGGTGACTTCCGCGAAGCGGCGGCAGTCCCCTCCCCTGCGAAACGGGGGAGGGTTAGGGAGGGGGCGAGGGCCGCCAGCGCAAGGAAAAAAACCGATGGACCGGGGAAACGCCAAGGAATTGACGGACAGGACAACAGACAAGGACACATCCACGGTCGGACCGCGCGGCCGGGCGCGCCGGCAGGCCCTGCTCGACGCGGCGGCGGCGCTGTTCGTCGAGAAGGGCTTCGAGAAGACCACGCTGACCGACATCATCGGCCGGGCCGGCGGCTCGCGCGCCACCCTCTACGAGCATTTCGGCGACAAGGAGGGGCTGTTCCGCGCGATGATGGAAGAGAACAGCGCCCGCATCCAGGAAGGACTCGCCGCCATCCAGGCTGACGAGCGGGCCGCGCCCGAGGACGGGCTGACCCGCTTCGCCCTGCACATCGTCGCGGCGCTGTTCGACGACCGCACCATGGCCATCGTCCGCGTGCTGGTGTCGGAAGGCGGACGAATCCCCGACATCGCCGAAGCCTTCTTCCGCATCGGCCCGGAAACCGCCCAGCGGCGGCTGGCCGACTATCTGGCGCGGCAGACCGCCGCCGGCGCCCTGTCCGTCGCGGAGCCGGAGGCCGCCGCCCGCGGCTTCATCGGCATGATCACCGGCAACATCCTGCTGCGCCGCCTGATCCTGCCGGAACAATCCTTCTCCAGGGAGGAGACGGAGCGCTACGTCGGACGGGCCGTCGCTCTCTTCCTGACGGGCGCCCGCCCCATGGCGAAGCACTGACCTTGGGCTGAGGGCGGCACGGCCGGGCGAGGAAAGCGTTAGGACCGAAGGATAGGCGTTGCAACATACTTCGGTATGTTAGGGTTCACACGATCGCTTCCTTCATCCCATCGGCCCCTGGGCCGGGACGGTCGATCGTGTCCATGGTCCGCTGGCTTCTGCTGCTCGTCTTCACCCTGGCCCCGCTGATCGGGTTCGAGGTCTATTCCCACACCCGGCTGCGGGCGGAGCGGGAGGCCGAACTCGGTCAGGAGGCGTTGCGCCTGCTCGACCTGATCGATGTCGAGCAGGGGCGGATCATCGACGACATCGAGCACATCCTTGCCACGCTGGTGGAGGCGAACATCGCCGGGCCGGGCTGCCAGGAGACGATGGAACGCCTGGGGCAGCGCCTGCCCAGCTACCTGACGCTGGGCTTCGCCGACCGTTCCGGCACCGTCCGGTGCGCCACCGACCGACGGATCGTCGGGACCGGGGTCGCCAACCAGCCGGAGGTCCAGCAGGCCCTGTCAACCGGCCAGTTCGCGTTGGGGGACTACATCGTCGCGGAAGGGCTGGGGCGTCACGTCCTGCCCTTCGCCATGCCCTACGCGCGCGACAAAGCCCGTGTTTCCGGAGACGGTTCCGATCCCGTGGTCGCGACCGCCCTGCTCGACCTCGACTGGCTGCGGCAGTATCAGGCCCACAAACCGCTGCCTCCGAACACGACGGTGCTGCTGGCCGACAACAACGGCACCATCATCGTCCGCGTGCCGGACATTCCGGGGCTGGTCGGCCAGCCGCTGCCGGAGCGGCTGAACCTCTTCCTGAGCGGCGACCGGACGGCGACGGCCCTGACCGAGGGGTTGGACGGGGTGCCCCGCATCGTGGCCTATTCTCCTCCCGGCGTGAACGGCAACGGGCTCGCCGTCGCGGTGGGCATCGATCACGCGGCCGCCTTGCGCGCCGTCGACGTGGTGGCGCTGCGCTCCTGGTTTCCCTTCCTGGTGATCCTGCTGCTCACCCTGACCGGCACCGCCTGGGGAATCGGGCGCCTCACCCGGCAGCGCGAGACGGAACGGGCCTTGCTCAAGGCCGTGCTGGAGCATCTGCGCGCCGGCGTGGTGGTGGCCGAGGCGCCCACCGGACGGGTGATCCTGCACAACGGCGCGGCGGAACGGCTGATCGGCCAGCCGCTGGGCCGGATCGAGCGCGTCGAGGACTACCCCCGCCCCTTCACCGGCGGCCCTGCGGAAGAGTCCGGGGAGCTGCCGCTGGTCCGCGCCCTGCGCGACGGCGCGGTGGTGCGGCAGGAGGAGCTGCGCCGCGACACCCCCGCCGGCCCGATCACCTGCTTGGCCGACGCCGAGCCGGTGCGCGATCCCGACGGCCGCATCACCCTGGCCGTCGTCACGCTGACCGACCTCACCGAGCGCAAGGCCAACGAGGAAGCCCTGCGGCGGAGCGAGACCCGCTTCCGCGAACTGGTCGAGAACACACCCGTGATGATGTGGATCAACCGGCCGGACGGCGGGCGGGAATACTACAACGCCGCTTGGCGCTCCTACACCGGGCGCAGCCTGGAGCAGGGGGAGCGCTGGTCCTACATCCACCCGGCCGACTACCCCCGGCTGCTCGACTGCCGCGAACGCGGCATCGCCGCCGGCGAGTCCTATGGATTCGACGTGCGCATGCAGCGTCACGACGGGATCTACCGCTGGCACGTCTGCCGGATCAACCCGATGCGCCAGAACGGCCAGATCATCGCCTGGGTCGGCACCGCCGTGGACGTGCACGACAGCCGCATGGCCCGCGAGGCGGCGGAGCAGGCCGACCGCTCCAAGAGCCGCTTCCTGGCCGCCGCCAGCCACGATCTGCGCCAGCCCATGCAGTCCATGTTCTTCTTCGCCGAGGCGCTGCACAGCCACGTCCATTCCCCGCGCGGGCGCGACGCCCTGGCGATGCTGGAGCGCGGGATGGAGACGCTGAAGGGCCTGCTCGACAGCCTGCTCGACGTCTCGCAGCTCGACGCCGGGGTGATCGAGCCGCGGATCGAGGACATCGCGGTCAAGCCGCTGCTCGACGACATCGGCTCCTCCTACGCCCCGGTCGCCGCCGCCAAGGGGCTGGACCTCCAGGTGGTGAACCACCACGACCTGACCGTGCGCAGCGACCGCAACCTTCTGGGGCGCATGGTCCGCAATCTGGTGGAGAACGCGATCCGCTACACCGAGCGCGGGGTGATCCGCCTGGAGTGCCATCCCCTGGACGGTCACGCCGGCATCCAGGTCCGCGACACCGGCATCGGCATCTCCGGCGAGCAGATGTCCTGGATCTTCGAGGAGTTCTATCAGGTCGGCAATCCCGAGCGGGACCGCAACCAGGGGCTCGGCCTCGGGCTCGCCATCGTGCAGAAGCTGTCGGCCCTGCTCGGCCACCCGGTGGAGGTGCGCTCCGAACTCGGCAAGGGGTCGGTGTTCCGCATCTCCGTGCCGCTCGGCGACGCCGCGGAAATCCCGGCCCCGGCTCCCCCACCCCGCGAAACGGAGCGCGGGCGGCTGGCCGTCCTGATCGACGACGACGCCATCGTCCTGATGGGGCTGCGCTCGATCTTCCAGGACTGGGGCTACGACACCATCGTCGCCTCCTCCACCGAGGAAGCGCTGGACCGGCTGCGGGCGGCGGGCCGGCGGCCCGACGTGATGGTCGCCGACTACCGGCTGCGGGAGCACAAGGTGGGCACCGAAGCCATCCTGAAGATCCGCGAACTGGCCGGAGCGCCGGTTCCGGCCGTCCTGCTGACCGGCGATTCCGGCCCCGACGTGATGCAGGAGGCCGAACGGCACGGGATCGGCGTGATGTTCAAGCCGGTCACCGCCCGCCTGCTCCAGGAGGCCCTGACCCGCCAGACCGGCACCGCCGCGTGAGGACGCGACCCGGTTGACCATTTGGACGCGGCAACCGGGGAGGGTGCTGCGTGTTGGATGACAACAAATTTTACACGGATTTCGCAGATTTAGGCACGGATTACACAGATATTTTAATATTGGCTTGCTCAGGAATCACTGTTCGAGGAGCCAATACTGAGTAAGCATTAAAGAAAATCCGTGTCATCCGCGTCTAAATCCGTGAAGACCCTGTCGCCCCCGGGAATCCCGGACGTCTGCGGGACGCGCTATAACCCCCGCACCGTCCGGAGTCCCCGCCGCACCTGCTCCGAATCGTAGGGCTTGCGCAGGACCAGCACGTCGCGGAATTCCTCCGGGAAGATCGCGGACTCGCCGTAGCCGGTGGCGAACAGGAAGGGGATGCCCAACTCGCGCAGCCGCTCCGCCACCGGGAAGGAGGTCTCGGTCCCGAGATTGACGTCGAGAAGCGCCATGTCCGGCGGGTCTTCGGCGATGGCGACCAGCGCCTGACGGACGCTCGCCACCGTCTCCACCTGCTTGGCGCCCAGCTTCAGCAGCATGTCCTCCGCGCTCATCGCGATGACCATGTTGTCTTCCAGAAGCAGCACCGTCCCGCCCAGCGGCACGTCCGCCGCCGCGCAGGGCGTCACCGCCGTCTCGATCACCGCCGCCGGGCGTTCCGGCGCGAGGCTGGCATGGATGGCGGGAATGGTGAAGCGCGCCTTCAGCCCGGCCAGCGCGTAGGTCACCGTCGCCTCGCCCTTCAGCTCGTGCGGAACCGAGCGCTCGATGATGGTGGTGCCGAAGCCCTGACGCGTTGGCGCCTGCACCGGCGGGCCGCCGCTTTCCTCCCAGCAGAGTTCCAGGGCGTCCCGGTCGTCGAAGCTCCAGCGGACCTTCACCCGGCCGCCGCTGTCGGCGAAGGCGCCGTACTTGGCGGCGTTGGTCACCAGCTCGTGCATGATCAGCGCCATCACCGACAGGGCCGGCGGCGACAGCAGCACCTCCGGCCCCGACAGGACCACCCGGTCCGCCCGGCTGCCCAGATAGGCGTCGACCTCCGCCGCGATCAGCGGGCGCAGGGGCGAGGGTTTCCAGTTCTCCGCCGTCAGCTGGTCGTGCGCCCGCGCCAGCGCCTGGATGCGCCCGCCGACGATCTCCGCGAACTCCTCCACACGGGTGACGCCGGCCCGGCTCTGGGCCAGCAGCGCGCGGACGAGGCTGAGGATGTTGCGCACCCGGTGGTTCAGCTCGGCGATCAGCAGTTCCTGCCGCTCGCGGGCTGTCCGGCGCTCCTCCTCCGCCTGATCGGCCAGCCGCAGCACCACCTCCATCAGGGTGATCCGCAGGGAGTCGGCGATGCGCAGGTCGGCCTCCGTCCAGGGTTCCGACTGGCCGAGGACCGTCTGCTTCCACGCCTCGAAGCTCTTGCGCGGGGTCAGCCGCTGCCCGTTGGGACCGGGCTCCACGGGTTTCTCCGGATTGCCGGCCCAGGTGACGGTGCGGACCGACTCCCGGCGGAAGAAGATGATGTAGTCGCGCGGCTTGCGCGAGACCGGAATGGCCAGCATGCCGGCGGCGCGCTCGGCGAAATCCAGCGCCGGCTGGTGGACCTGCCCGATTTCGCTGGTGGCGAAGACGCGGCTGGCATGGGCGCGGTTGAGCATGCGCACCAGCCCGAGCAACTCCTCCGGCGTCGGGGTGCTGCCGTCCAGAAGGATCTGGCCGCCCAGCACGATGGCGAAGCCGTCGCTGCGGATGTAGTGGCCGACCTCGCCGCGCAGCCGCTCCATGTTCTCCATGGAGGAGGCCCCGTCGGCCATCACCGCCATGATGCGCGTGTGGAGCAGGCGCGCCTTGGCCTCGTAGGCATCCTCCCGGTCGCGTTCCACGCTTTCCAGAAGGAAGGAGAACATCTGGCCGTACAGCTCCGCCGCCGTGCGCCGCTCCAGCGACAGCCGCCGCGGCACCATGTTGTGGCAGGCGAACAGGCCCCACAGCTTGCCGCGGCGCAGGATCGACACCGACAGCGAGGCCGCGACGCCCATGTTGCGCAGATACTCGCAGTGAATGGGCGACACGCTGCGCAGGACGCTCATCGACAGGTCGAGCGGTTCGCCCTCCGGTCCGACCGGCGGCAGGATGGCGGCGGACGGGGCGTCCACGTCGTCGATGCAGCGCAGCCAGTTCCGCTCGTACAGCGCGCGGGCCTGTTTCGGGATGTCCGACGCCGGATAGCGCAGCCCCAGATAGGAGGGCATGCCGCGCACCGCGGACTCCGCGACCACCTCCCCCGCCCCGTCGCGGTCGAAACGGTAGATCATCACCCGGTCGAAACCGGTCAGCGACCGCAGCTGCCGTGCCGCCTCGCGGCAGCAGGACTCGAAGTCGGGGGTGCGCTGAAGCCGTCCGATCATCGCGCGGACCATCGAGCCGACGTCCAGTTCGCTGTCCGGTTCGCTCGGCTCCGCCTCGACGATGATCGACTGGCCGGACAGATGGACCGCGATGTCCAGCGGCAGCGCGTTGGCCGCCAGCTTCACCCGGAAGGCGCGCTCCACCGACCCGTTGATCAGGGAGAGCTGAAGCCGCCCGCGGATGGCGTGCAGCGCCTCCTCGTCCATCACCTCGGTCAGGGGAAGCCCCAGCAGCGCCTCGGGCTCCACCCCCAGCCACGCCCCGATGTTGGACGAGGCGTGCTTGACGATCCAGTCGGTCGACAGCGCGATCAGGAATCCGCTCGGCTGGATGGACCCGACGAGATGGATCGGCTCCCGGTCGCAATTGCTCAAGTCTACGCCACCGGTCATTGCCACAGCGCTCCGGTCATTCGGCCACCATCGTCATTGTTCCGGCTTTCCTCGAATCAGTTCCGTGCATCCGGAAGGGTCGATGATTTGCCGATCCCTTGGCTTACTCCATGCCAACACACCGAAGCGGTCTCAAAGCACGTCGTGTCTCCAAAATAATCCAAAAACGAAAGGGGACCAATGCCGTCCCTCTCGGCGAAAAGCCTTAGGCCGCCCGCCGTTCCGCCAGCCCCTCCACCCGATGGTCCTCTGCGGCATTTTGGCCGAAGGGCCGGCCCGCCCCGCGAAACGGGCTTGCCTTTCAATCTGATATACTAGTATTTTATTTTGCGAAGGACAGACGCGCGGCCCGGCCGGCCCAAGCCCGCCCGTGCCGCGAGCGCATCCCCCAGGACCGCACCGACCGCCACGCGCCGCTCCCCTCACGCCGGCTCTGGCGCGACGGTCTTACCGATGACCGCCCGCGCGCCGCGCCCGCCGTTCCCGCCCTCTTTTGCGGAGCCCGTTTCGATATGACCACCACCCCCCCGATCCGCCGCTTCCGGCAGACGAAGATCGTCGCCACGCTGGGCCCGTCCTCCTCCTCGCCGGAGATGATCCGCGCGCTGTTCGAGGCCGGCGTGGACGTCTTCCGCCTGAACTTCAGCCACGGTTCCCACGACGACCACGGCGCCCGCGTGCGCGCCATCCGCGCCCTGGAGCGTGAGCTGGACCGGCCCATCGCCATCATGGCCGACCTCCAGGGACCGAAGCTGCGGCTCGGCCGCTTCGCGGACGGCGCGGTGGAGCTGACGGTGGGCCAGCCCTTCCGCCTCGACCTCTCCACCGAGCCGGGCGGCGCGACCCGCGTCGGCATGCCCCATCCGGAAATCTTCGCCGCCCTGCGCCCCGGCACCGACCTGCTGCTCGACGACGGCAAGGTGCGGCTGCGCATCGTCGCGTGCAGCCCCGACCACGCCGACACCGTCGTCGTGGCCGGCACCAGGCTGTCCGACCGCAAGGGCGTGAACGTGCCCGACGTGCTGCTGCCGCTGTCGCCGCTGACCGCCAAGGACCGCGCCGACCTCGTCTTCGCGCTGGAGCAGGAGGTGGATTGGGTGGCGCTGTCCTTCGTGCAGCGTCCCGAGGACGTGGCGGAGGCGCGCAAGCTGATCGCCGGGCGCGCCGCCCTGCTGTCCAAGCTGGAGAAGCCGCAGGCCATCCAGCATCTGGAGCGCATCGTCGAGCTGTCGGACGGCGTCATGGTCGCCCGCGGCGACCTCGGCGTGGAGATGCCGCCGGAGGACGTGCCGAGCATCCAGAAGCGGATCATCCGCGAGGCGCGCAAGGCCGGCAAGCCGGTGATCGTCGCCACCCAGATGCTCGAGTCGATGATCGGCGCTCCCGCCCCGACCCGCGCCGAGGCGTCGGACGTCGCCACCGCCGTCTTCGACGGCGCCGACGCGGTGATGCTGTCGGCGGAGACCGCGTCGGGCGCCTACCCCATCGAGGCGGTGTCGATGATGGACCGCATCGCCCGCCGGGTCGAGCACGACGACCTCTACCGCACGATGATGGACGCCCAGCACGCCGACCCGCAGGAGACGGCCGCCGACGCCATCACCGCGGCGGCGCGGCAGGTCGCCCACACCATCCACGCGGCGGCCATCGTCACCTACACCACCAGCGGCTCCACCACCCTGCGCGCCGCCCGCGAGCGGCCGGAGGTGCCGATCCTCTGCCTGACCGCGACCGTCGCCGCCTCGCGCCGTCTGGTGCTGGCCTACGGCGTGCACAGCGTGCTGACCGAGGACATCCAGAACTTCTCCGACATGGTGCACAAGGCGACCCGCATCGCCTACGCCCATGGCTTGGCCGAGGACGGGCAGCGGCTGGTCATCACCGCGGGCGTGCCCTTCGGCATGCCGGGCTCGACCAACATCCTGCGCATCGCCTGGGTGGAGCGTCCGGTGCTCGCGGCCGGCGGATACACGCAATACGCGCAGGAGTCGCGGTCAGATCAATTGACCCCGGTCATGGCCGACGCCGGGGCGTGACTTAGGATGGCACACAGCGCCGGTGCCGCATGAAGCGGACGCCGGCGCCCATTCACGAGGTGCCTCATGCTCAGCCCGATTACCCCCCAACCCGCGAACGCCGCCGGGACGGGCGCATCGGTCCGCGGCTGGGTCCATTCGGTGGAGACGGGCGGCACGGTCGATGGGCCGGGTTTGCGCTACGTCCTGTTCCTGGCCGGATGCCCGCTGCGCTGCCAGTACTGCCACAACCCCGACACCCGCCACATGCATGACGGGTCGCCGGCCCAGTCCGCCGACGTGCTGGCCGACATCGCCACCTACGCCGATTTCCTGCACCGCGCCCATGGCGGCCTGACCATCAGCGGCGGCGAGCCGCTGGTCCAGCCGGAATTCTGCGCGGCCATCTACCGCGGCGCCAAGCAGCTCGGCCTGCACACCGCGCTGGACACCTCGGGCTTTCTCGGCAGCCACGCCGACGACCATCTGCTGGCCGACGTCGATCTGGTGCTGCTCGACATCAAGGCGTTCAAGGAAGCCACTTACCGCGCGGTGACCGGCGTGCCGCTGCGCCCGACCCTGGAATTCGCCGAGCGGCTGTCCGCGATGCGCAAGCCGATCTGGCTGCGCTACGTGCTGGTGCCCGGCCTGACCGACCATCTCGACGAGATCGAG
Organism: Azospirillum formosense; assembly: GCF_040500525.1. Classification (NCBI taxonomy): domain Bacteria; kingdom Pseudomonadati; phylum Pseudomonadota; class Alphaproteobacteria; order Rhodospirillales; family Azospirillaceae; genus Azospirillum; species Azospirillum formosense. The sequence continues at coordinate 531,713 of NZ_CP159405.1, forward strand.
GGTCTGGCGGAATTCGCCGCCGGCCTGGAGGTGGTGGAGCGGGTGGACGTCCTGCCCTTCCACAAGATGGGCGAGTTCAAGTGGAAGCAGCTCGGCCTGCCCTACGCGCTGGCCAACACCGACCCTCCCGCGCCGGAGCTGACCGAGCGGGTGCGCGGCATCTTCCGGACGCACGGCCTGACGGCCGTGTGAGACGCCGCACGAGACGAGGAGCACCGTCATGGACACGCATTCCCTTCCGGAGGCCACCCCGCACGCCTCCCCGGCCATCTCCCCGGCCATTGCCCCGCCCGTGTCGTCCCTCGACGCGCTGATGCCCGACGCCATCGCGGTCGCGGCGGAGAATCTGGGCGTCAAGAAGGCCAACTACGACGCCGCGACGCTGTTCGCCCTGGCCGTCCTGGCCGGCGCCTTCATCGCCCTGGGCGGGCTGTTCGCCACCGTCGCCATGTCGGGGGCGGAGGGCATGCTGCCCTACGGGGTGACCCGGCTGCTCGGCGGCCTGGTCTTCTCGCTGGGGCTGATCCTGGTCATCGTCGGCGGCGCGCAGCTCTTCACCGGCGACGCGCTGATGGTCATGGCCTGGGCGAGCGGGCGGGTGAAGACCGGACGGATGCTCCAGGTCTGGACCATGGTGTGGCTGGGCAACTTCGTCGGCGCCGCCGGCACGGCGCTGCTGGTGTTCCTGTCCGGGCAATACGCCTTCGGCCACGGGGCGGTGGGCGCCTCGGCGCTCTACTTCGCCACCGCCAAGGCGGGTTTGCCCGCCGGACAGGCCTTCTTTCTTGGCATCCTGTGCAACGTGCTGGTCTGTCTGGCGGTGTGGCTGGCGCTCGGCGCGCGCAGCGTGACCGACAAGATCCTGGCCATCGTCTTCCCGGTCAGCGCCTTCGTCGCCGCCGGGTTCGAGCACTGCGTCGCCAACATGTACTTCGTGCCGCTGGGCCTGCTCATCGAGTGGGGCGCCCCGGCCTCCTTCTGGGCCGACCTGGGCCGCGCCGCGCCGGTGATCCCGGTCGGGCAGTTCCTGCTGAACCTCGCCGCGGTGACTCTGGGCAACTGGTTCGGAGGCGCGGTGCTGGTCGGCGCCGTCTACTGGTTCATCTACCGCCGCCCGAGCCGCCGCACGGCGCATTGAACGGCGGCGCTTGCCCCCTCCCTAACCCTCCCCCGCTTCGCAGGGGAGGGGACTGCCGCGGCTTGCAGAAGGCACCCTCCCCCGCCCAACGGGGGAGGGCCGGGGTGGGGGCAAGGTCAACCCATTCCCTCACCCCGCAGGGCAACCATGGCCCAGCCCATCCCCACCCATCTCCAGGCGCGCAGCGGCATCGTCTCCATGCTGCTGGCGGTGTTCCTCTACGCGGTGCTGAACGCGCTGGCGAAGCATCTCGCGGCGAACTATCCGCTGGCCGAGGTGACCTTCTTCCGCAACGCCTTCGCCCTGCTGCCCGCCACCGCTATGCTGGCCCGCGCCGGCGGCTAGCGCAGCCTGCGCACGGAGCATCTGGGCGGCCATTTCTGGCGGGCGGCGATCGGCCTGACCTCCATGGTCCTGCTGTTCCTCTCCTATCACCTGATGCCGATGGCCGACGCGGTGGCGCTGTCCTTCTCCGCGCCGCTGTTCCTGACCGCGCTGTCCGTGCCGGTGCTGGGGGAGCGGGTCGGCCCCTACCGCTGGGGGGCGGTGGCGGTGGGTTTCGCCGGGGTGCTGGTCATCGTGCAGCCGGGAAGCGCCATGCTGAACACCGGCGCGCTGGTCGGGCTGAGCGCCGCCGTCGCCTACGCCTTCGCCATGATGGCGATGCGGCAGCTGGGGCGGACGGAGGCGCCGGTCACCACCGTCTTCTACTTCACCGCCTTTTCCACGCTGCTCAGCGCCGTCGCCCTGCCCTTCGTCTGGACGATGCCGACGGCGGAGGGCTTCGCGCTGATGGCGGCGATGGGGCTGGTCGGCGGGGCGGCGCAATATTTCGCCACCCGCGCCTACGCCCTGGCCCCGGCGGCGGTCATCAGCCCGTTCAACTACGCCGGCATCCTCTGGGCCTGCCTGTTCGGCTGGCTGTTCTGGAGCGACTGGCCGGGAACCCATGTGCTGGCCGGGGCCGCCATCGTCATCGCCAGCGGCCTGCTGATCCTGATCCGCGAGACGCGCCGCCGCTCCGGCGCGGAGACGTGCGACACTTCGCCCGGCATGTCCCGAACTTTGCCCCTCAGCACCGGCCGCAAACACTAATATATTAGCTTTCATGATTTCCTGCGGGGCTCCGGCCCACGCCCGCGCGCCCCGCCCGCCCGACGAGGTGGCTCATGCCATCGGACTCCCTCACCGCCGCCCCGCCGCGTCAGCGCCGGCTGGCGGCACCCCGTCCCGCCCCGCGCTCCGCCTCCCTCATCTACCGCGACCTGCGGAACGACATCCTGGGCATGCGCCGACGACCCGGCGAGCCCATCGCCGAGGCCCGCATCGCCGCGTCCTACGGCGTCAGCCGCACCCCCGTGCACGAGGCGGTGCTGCGGCTGGCCGACGAGGGGCTGATCGACGTCTTTCCGCAGTCGGGCACCTACGTCTCGCTGATCCCGGTCGCCGCCCTGCCGGAGGCCGGGGTGATCCGCAAGGCGCTGGAGGAGGCCGCGGTGCGGATGGCCGCCGTCCGCGCCACCGCCAGCGACATCGCCCGGCTGCGCGCCGCGCTGGGGGCGCAGCGCGACCTCTGCGCCGCCGGCGACCGCGACGGCTTCCACGAAGCCGACGAGAGCTTCCACGCCCTGCTCGCCGAGGTCGCCGGATTCCCTGGTTTCTGGACGCTGGTGGAGCAGGTGAAGGTGCAGGTCGACCGCTGCCGCCGCCTGACCCTGCCCGTCCCCGGACAGATGGCCAAGGCCATCGCCGAGCACGACGCCATCGTCGAGGCCATCGCCGCCCACGACCGCGAAGCGAGCGTCCGGGCGCTCGGCGCCCATCTCGACGAGCTGCGCTTGGCGATCGACGATTTGCGGGCCGCCGCACCGCTTTACTTCACCGACGCGCCCACCGCCGCGGGGCGTCAAACCCCGTCCCGGCTTTAATCCCCAATCGGCTTGCGACATTTTGGCGTCGCGCTTTCCGACCCCCGTTTTGTGCTTGCCTCGAAAGCTGATATATTAATATAACTAGCACGACGGGACAGCGCGCGGACGTGAACAACCGGCGCCGCCCGTTCACCGGACAACATCAGGGCAGCCGCGCGGAAGAACACCGCGGGCGCTTCGGAACAAAGGACAAGTAACGCCCAGCTTCACCCCCGTCGGCACGCGCCGATGGCGCCGGGATTTTGCGCCCTCATCCCCTTCGGGATTATTTTTTGCCCCCGCCTTCGCAGCGCTGTTATTCGAGGCGCAGAGCCGGACAGCCGGGGCTTCTTCCGAACGCTGGAACTATTCGTTCGTCCATTTTCGGCGGGCCGACGTCCCGCCTCCGCTCCAACAGGCACTTCTCCTAAGGCAGGAGTACGGTCCATGAAGAACACCTTCCGCCGCCTCGGCATGGCGCTGCTGGCCGCCTGCGCCGCCGGCGCGCTGCTCGCCGCCCCGGTCTCGGCCCGCGACTTCCGGTCGGCCGACATCCATCCCGGCGACTACCCGACCGTCGAGGCGGTCAAATACATGGGCAAGCTGCTGAGCGAACGCAGCAACGGCAAGCTCGGCGTCAAGGTCTACCCGAACGGCGCGCTCGGCAACGAGCGCGACACGATCGAGCAGATCAAGATCGGCGGCCTCGACATGATGCGCATCAACGTGGCGCCGCTGAACAACGTCGTCCCGGAGACGATGGTCGTCGCCCTGCCCTTCATCTTCCGCGACACCGACCACATGCACGCCGTCCTGGACGGCCCGATCGGCGACGAGATCCTCGCCGCCATGGAAAGCCAGGGGCTGATCGGCCTGGCCTTCTACGACAGCGGCTCGCGCTCGCTCTATTCGAAGAAGCCGGTGTCGTCGCTGGCCGACCTGAAGGGCATGAAGATCCGCGTCCAGCAGTCGGACCTGTTCGTGTCGATGATCGAGGCGCTGGGCGCCAATCCGACGCCGATGCCGATGGGCGAGGTCTACACCGGCCTGAAGACCGGCATCATCGACGCGGCGGAGAACAACTACCCGTCCTACGAATCCTCGCGCCACTTCGAGGCCGCCAAGTATTTCACCCGCACCGAGCACGCGATGGCGCCGGAGGTGCTGGTCTTCTCCAAGGTGACCTGGGACCGCCTGTCCAAGGACGACCAGGCCGCGATCCGCAAGGCCGCCAAGGACTCCGTCCCCTACATGCGCAAGCTGTGGACGGAGCGCGAGGAGGCCTCCCGCGCCATCGTCGAGAAGGCCGGCTCCCAGATCAGCGACGTGAAGAACAAGCAGGAATTCATCGACGCCATGAAGCCCGTGTTCGCCAAGTTCGCCAACACGCCGAAGCTCCAAGGCCTCGTCCAGCGCATCCAGGACACGAAGTAAGGCGCGGTCGCGGCGCCGGCCAAGGGCCGGCGCCGCCCCCCGCGGGAAGGACGGCATCATGAGCATCGAACTTGAATTGGAAGAGGCCCGCCCCCTCGCCGCTCCGCGCCTGCTGACGCGGGTGAACGCGCGGCTGGCGCGGTCGGGGATGTGCGTGGCGATGGTCGGCCTGATGGCCATCGTCGGTGTGGTGTTCTATCAGGTCTTCGGCCGCTACGTGCTGAACGACTCGCCGACCTGGGCGGAGAGCCTGGCCATCGTGCTGGTCCTCTACGTCACCCTCATCGGCGCCGCCGTCGGGGTGCGCGACGCCGGCCACATCGGCCTGGAATCCTTCCTCGTCATGCTGCCCGACGCCATCCGCCGCAAGGTCGAGATCGTCATCTACGCCCTCGTCGGCGTGTTTGGCGCCTGCATGGCCTACAACGGCTGGGTGCTCGGCACCTCCGTCGCCCCCTACTACATCCCCAACCTGCACGTCTCCGAAGCCGTCCGCTACATCCCGCTCGTGCTCTCCGGCGTCCTGATCGTGCTTTTCGCCATCGAACACGTCGTCGCCATCATCCGCGGCGAGGAGGTCGCACCATCATGGAACTGACCATCCTTTCCATCAGCTTCTTCGGCTTCCTCGTCCTGGGCATCCCGGTCGCCTTCGCCATCGGCCTGTCGGCTCTGTGCACCATCCTCTACGAGGGCCTCCCCGTCGCCGTCATCTTCCAGCAGATGATGTCCGGCATGAACGTCTTCTCCTTCCTCGCCATCCCCTTCTTCGTCTTCTCCGGCGAGCTGATGCTCCACGGCGGCGTCGCCGACAAGATCGTCGCCACCGCCAAGAACATGGTCGGCCACATCCGCGGCGGCCTGGGCATGTCCAACGTCGTCGCCTGCACCCTCTTCGGCGGCGTCGCCGGCTCCCCCGTCGCCGACGTCTCGGCCATGGGTGCGGTGATGATCCCGATGATGAAGCGCGAGGGCTACCACGCCGACTACGCCGTCAACGTCACCACCCACGCCGCCCTGGTCGGCGCGCTGATGCCGACCAGCCACAACATGATCATCTACGCCCTGGCCGCCGGCGGCAAAGCCTCCATCGGCGCGCTGATCGCCGCGGGCATCGTCCCGGCCCTGCTGCTGATGGTCTGCAACCTGGGTGCGGCCTACTACGTCGCGGTCAAGCGCGGCTACCCCGCCGGCACCTTCCCCGGCTGGTCGATCCTGGGCCGCTCCTTCGCCGCCGCCGCCCCCGGTCTGCTCATCGTCGTGATCATCCTGGCCGGCATCACCTCGGGCGTCTTCACCGCCACCGAGTCCGCCTCCATCGCGGTGATCTACGCGCTGCTGCTCACCACCTTCGTCTACCGCACGCTGACCTGGGACCACTTCCTGGCGGCGGCCGCCAAGACGGTCAAGACGACCGGCGTGGTCCTGCTGCTGATCGGCGTCTCGACGATGTTCCAGTACATCATGGGGCTGTATCAGGTGGCGGAGATCACCGGCGAGCTGATGGCCGGCATCTCGACCAACCCGCTGGTCATCTTCCTGCTGATCAACATCATCCTGTTCCTGCTCGGCACCTTCATGGACATGGCGAGCACGATCCTGATCTGCACGCCGATCTTCCTGCCCATCGCCATGCAGTACGGCATGGACCCGGTGCAGTTCGGCATCGTCATGCTGATCAACTGCGCGCTCGGTCTCAACACCCCGCCGGTCGGCACCACCCAGTTCATCGGCTGCGCCATCGGCGAGGTCTCGGTCGGCCAGGTCATGCGCTCCATCACCCCCTTCTACGGCGCGCTCTTCCTCGCCCTCCTCCTCGTCACCTACGTCCCGTCCTTCTCCCTCTGGCTCCCGCACATGCTCATGCGCTGACCGGGCGCCCCCAACCGCACAGCAAGGATACCGCGGGGCGCTCCGATCATCGGGCGCCCCGCTGCAATGGAGACGAATCATGATGACCGCCGAACTCTGGCCGCAACTCGTCGCCTTCGGGCAGGTGGTCGCCATCGACCTCGTTCTGGCCGGCGACAACGCCATCGTGGTCGGCATGGCCGCCGCCGCCGTCCCGGCGGAGCAGCGGCGCCGGGTCATCCTGTGGGGCATCAGCGCCGCCATCGTCCTGCGCATCATCTTCGCCCTGATGACCACGCAGCTTCTCGCCATCATCGGATTGACGCTGGCCGGCGGCGTGCTTCTGCTCTGGGTCTGCTGGAAGATGTTCCGCGAGCTGCGCTCCCAGGGCGCCGACGAGATCACGCCGGAGGAGGCGCTGGACGCCCCCGACGTCCTGCCCGGAACCGCATCCTTCAGCAGCAACGCGGCGGTGGCCGCCGCCGGCAGCGTCTCCGTAGGAGCCGCCGTCTGGCAGATCGTGGTGGCCGACGTGTCGATGTCGCTTGACAATGTGCTTGCGGTGGCCGGTGCTGCCAAAGAGCATCCGACCGTGCTTGTGCTCGGCCTGCTGCTCTCGGTGGCGTTGATGGGCGCCGCCGCGAACGTAATCGCACGTGTTCTGCACAAACATCGCTGGATTGGTTGGATCGGTCTTGCGATCATCACTTATGTTGCGCTCGACATGGTCTGGCGGGGCTCGAACGAGGTTCTGGCCCACACGGCCTGGCTCGGCTGACGGGAAGAAAGGGATAAGGCCTGCCGCGGACGGCGTGCGGCGGCGCCAACGAGAAGCAAGACCGCCGTTGGGGAAGAGATGACATGTCCAAACCGTTAGGAATTGCCCAGGATAGGGCGGTGCGTCCGAGCCGGCTGGGGGGCGTTCAGGGGCGCCTGTTCACCGGTGTCGGCGCCGTGGTGTGCTGCACGCTCGTCGCCATCGGGGTGGCGTTGACCGGGTACGCCGGCTTCGGCCGGACGCTGCAGGTGATCACCGCGGAGGCCGTGCCGTCCGCGCTCGGCGCCCTGCGGGCCGCCCAGCACGCGGGCCGCATCGACGCGCTGGCGCCGGCCTTCCGCTCCGTCACGAGCAAGGAGGAGAAGGCGGATCTGGCGGCGCGCATCGCCATGGAGCGGCACGACTTCGAGCGTGAGCTGCGCGATCTGGCCGAGCTTGAGCAGAACAGCGCCAACGCCGCGTCCCGCGGCGGCGGTCCGTCCGAAACCGCCGCCGCCAGCAGCGCCGCCCAGGCCCTGCTCGCCAACGTCACGCTGCTCGATCAGGCGGCGGACAAGCGGATCGGGCTGAGCGACCGCCGTTCCGAACTGCTGGAGCAGGTGGTCACCGCCACGCGGCGCCTGTCCCAGCTCGTGGCGCCCTGGAAATCGATCCACAGCAGCGGCGTGGACATGCAGCGCGCCGCCTTCCGGGACGACACCCGCCCGGCGGAGGAGCGGCTGCAGGCCGGCGAGGAGTATCTCCGGACCGAGGAACAGCTCACCCTCGTCCGCAGCATCGACGACGGCGCCACCACCGTCCGCGGCCTGCTGACCGAAGCCGCCGCCAGCGTCGACGAAAACCGGCTGTCGATCATCGAGGCGCAGACGCGCATCCTCGTGACCACGATGACCGCCAGTTCCAGCCAGTTGCCCGAGGCGTCGCGCGAAGCGATGGCCGAGCCGCTGAAGGCGATCGAAACCCTTTCGATCGAGCCGAACGGGCTGATTCCCACCCGTCTGGCCGAGCTAGAGATCCTGAAGGCTCAGCGGGACCTGCTGACCAACAACCTCAGCCTGTCCGAAACGCTGTCGATGGCCGTGGTCAACCTCGTGCACACGCAGGAGGGCGCCATCACCACCGCCGCCGAGGACAGCGAAAAGGCCCTGTCCAACGGCACGATCCTGCAGATCGGGGTCGGCGTGGTCAGCCTGCTGCTGTCGGCGCTGGTCGTCCTGGTCTTCGTGCGCCGCATGGTGGTGCGCCGCCTGCTCACCCTTCAGGGCGGGATGGAGAAGATCGCCGCCGGCGATCTCGACGTGACCATCCCGTCCGGCGGCCGCGACGAGATTTCCGCCATGGCCCGCACGGTGGAGGTCTTCCGCGAGAACGCCCTCGCCAAGCGCCGGCTGGAGGCCGAGCAGATCGAATCCTCCCGCCGCGCCGAGGAGGACCGCAAGCGCTCCCTGGAGGAGATCGCCAGCAGCTTCGAGGGGGCCGTCGGCAGCGTGGTCAGCCGCTTCGTGGCGGAATCCACCGAAATGGAGGAGAGCGCCCGCAGCATGTCGGCCACGGCGGAGGAGACCAACCGCCTCGCCACCAGCGTCGCCGCCGCGACCGAGCAGACCTCGGCCAACGTGGAGACGGTCGCCGCGGCGTCCGAGCAGCTCACCAGCTCCATCGAGGAGATCACCCGCCAGATCACCGAATCCACCAACATCGTCCGCGAGGCGATGACGCTGGCCGAGCGCGCCAACGGGCAGATCGGCGGCCTGGCGGACTCCGTGCAGAGCATCGGGCGCGTCGTCGATCTCATCAACGACATCGCCAGCCAGACCAACCTGCTGGCGCTCAACGCCACCATCGAGGCGGCGCGCGCCGGTGAAGCCGGCAAGGGCTTCGCCGTCGTCGCCAACGAGGTGAAGGCGCTGGCCGCCCAGACCGCGCGCGCCACCGGCGAGATCGCCGCCCAGGCCGCCGGCATCCAGAGCGCCACCGGCGAAGCCGTGCAGGAGATCCAGGCGGTCGTGCAGGTGGTCACCCGCGTCGGCGCCATCGGCGCCACCGTCGCCGCGGCGGTGGAGGAGCAGAGCGCCGCGACCAAGGAGATCGCCCGCAACGTCCATCAGGCGGCGCTGGGCACCACCGAGGTGACGCAGACCATCGCCGGCGTCAACGCCGCCGCCGACCGCAGCGGCACCGCCGCCCGCACTCTCCTGGACAAGGCCCACGACCTCGCCGACGGCGCCAACGCGCTCAACCGCGAGCTGTCCGGCTTCCTCCAGCGCGTCCGCGCGAGCTGACGGGAACGCCCTTCCCCGCACCGTCGCGGGGAGGGGCGCCCCCCCTTACTGCGAAATCACGATCTGGCGTTCGCGCCCGCCCTTGCCGATGATTTTCAGCACGCGGCGGCCACGCTCGTCGCGGCTGGATTCGTCCAGCACGACCCGCCCCAGGGCGGCGAGCAGGTGCAGCAGCTCGCTGTTCGAAGCCACCCCGAAGCCCTGGCGAAGCTCCGCCAACAGGGTCTCCGTCTCATCGCGCGTCGTCACGGGCCCTGCCCTCCGGCTTTTGGTTGCGGGCCCCAGCCTGCCGCAGGACGGGCGCCGCTGTCGAGTGCCCTGAAAGCGGAAGAGGACGGCTTGACAGGCGGCTTGCCAGCACGCCCTGCGGCCACTACGGTCACTGCCCGTATCGTCACCCCCGCGCCCGACGGCGCCGGCGGACCAGTCAGGAGAGGCAGCATGGCAAAGACAGGCAACGGGCGGAACGGCGCAGGCAAGCCGGCCACCGGAACCTTCACGGGCACGCCGGCGGACCGCCTGGTCCGCTATTGGCGCAACAGCGACCGCCGCTTCGACGAACTGCTCGACGAGACGCTGGACGCGGGCCGCCAAGCGGTGCTGGAAGCCGCTCTGGAAAAGCTGCGCGAGGAGGAACAGCCGGAGTTCCTCGACGAGGTGGAGACCATCGCCGAATCCGTCCGCCGCACCGACTCCCAGGGCGACGACATGATCGCCACCCTCTTCTGGCTGGCGGTGGAGGTGTCCGGCGACCTGTCGCAGCCGCCCGCGGCGGCGGCCATCGAAGAGGCGCTGGATTCCACCGGCCTGCTGGAAACCGCCGCCGACACCCGCCTGCTGCCGGTCTGGCTGGAGCCGGAGGCGCTGGTCTATCTGGAGGCCGCCGACCGCCGCACCCTGCTGCTGCGCCTGCTGGATTCGACCGACGCGGCGCTGCGCTTCGTCCGCGAGGCCGATCTGCTGGCCGATCCGGCGGACGCCGGCACCCGTCTGGTCGGCGTCGTCGGCCTGATCGAGGAGGAGGCGGAAGCCGTCGAGACGGCCGGCGAGGACGCGGTTCCCGATTTCCTCGGCCTCGCCCGCATCGGCGAGGACGGCGAACCCGAACTCGACCCCGCCGAGGAAACCCGCATCCGCGAGGCGCTGACCCGCTTCACGGCGGCGATCCAGGGCGCCGACCCGCGCGTCCAGCGCTGCGAGCCGGCCGGCGGGCTGAACGACCTTCTGGACCTGATCGCCGAAGCCGATTGGACGGACGGCGGCGAACTGGCGGAGCTCGCCTCCTTCATCGACGTGGCGAGCGACGAGACGGCGGACGCGGTGGTGGACGCCGTGGTGACCAGCACCGCGCACGGCCTGTTCGTCCGCGCCTTCAACGCCGACGGACGGCTGCTGGACGAGCGGGCCTTCACCCTGCAGGGCGACGAGGCCGCCCAGGCCGTCGCCCTGCTCCAGCAGCGCTGCCGGACCGTCACCAAGGAGTAAAAAGAGGCGTCTTCCGGGCGTCTTGTGGCGGGACGCCCCTTCGCCACCCTGTTGTTCGGCGCGGAAATCGGGTACACCCCTATTGGCAACCCGGTTTCCTGTCCCACCCCAGTCTTGGAGCTTCTTCGATGCGCGACCAGTCACTCTCCATCGCCGAGGCGGCGGCCTGGCTGAAGTGCTCGGAAGCCGAGGTGGAGGAACTTGTTCAGGCGGGCCGGCTGCGCGCCGACCGGATGGAACCGGCGATCGACCGGATCTCGCTCAACACCGTCATCGTCCTGGCGGAGAGCCTGCCGGTCGAACGCCGCATCTTCGAGGTGCGCGAGGCCGCCGGGCGGATGGACTCCTCCGAATCCCGCGGCCACTACCCGTCCCGCCCCTCCGGCGGCATGGACCAGCGCCCGCCGGTTGTGGTGGAACGCCGCCCCTCGCGGTCCTTCACGCCCCGCTGATCGCGTCAGACCAGGGTCCGCTGTGAGGCCGCCGCCGCCGGGTGGAGAACCCGACGGCGGCGGCCTCCCGTTTGCTCAGACCAGCTCGACGCGCAGCGCCGTCGGGCCGCCGTCGCCCGGCACGGCGACGAAACGCACGTCCTCGCCGTCGGCCACAACCTCAAGCCCGGACTGGCGCAGGATCGCGCGGTCGAAATAGACGCCGATGCCCGTCTCGTCGTCCCACGGGTCGATCAGGCCGGACTGGCTGTCCAGATTGTACCAGCGCACGGTGCCGTAGATCATCTCGCCCGAGGGCACCGGCATCAGGGCCGGGGCCGACCGCTCGCGCCGCGGCTTGGGTTCGCGGACGGCGGCCGGGGCGGGACGGGGCGCCTGGGGATCGCCGGCCTCGGCCTGACGCTGGCGGCGCTGCTTGGGCGCGCGGGCCGGCTTGGCCTCCGCCGGGTCGGCGGGGGTGATGGAATGGATGGCCACGACCTGCGGCCCCTTCGGGGTTTCGGCGATGTCGCAGACGAGGCCGGTGCCCTCGGTCAGCGACACCTCGCCCAGCGAGGCGAGAACCCGGGAATGCAGAAACGCCTCACCGCTTCCGTCGGCGAAGCGGACGAAGCCGAAGCCCTTGTCGGCCTTGTACCATTTGACGACCGCCGTAACCTGCTGCTTTTGCTCTTCGCTCACTCTGGACACTCGATGCATGGAGGACAACCGGTCCAACAGTGACCGGATTTGGCGATCCGCGCAATGCGGCATCCGTTCGCCGCCCCCGCAATCGCACCTCGATTTCACTCTTGTCCCATGGGCGAGACCGCGCATCCGGCCACCGCTCCAGCCGGCGGCCACCGCAAAAGAGCGGAAAATTTTAAGTAAACGCCTGAAAACGCTCTTTAAATCCGCTTTAAAAGCCGCCCTGTACTCTCCCTTCCGAAGTCCATCGCGGAGAATCCCGTGGCTCGCTTCCGGTCCAACCGAATTGAGATGAGGATCTCCCGATGAGCCTGTTCAGCGCCATGCGGTCCGGTGTGAGCGGGATGTCCGCGCAAAGCTCGCGGATGGCCGCCATTTCGGACAACATCAGCAACTCCGCCACCATCGGCTACAAGCGCGCCGCGGTGGACTTCTCGACGCTGATGACCTCCTCCGGATCCACGAGCAACTACTCTGCGGGCGGTGTGCGCTCCAACGTGCATTATGAGGTGTTGAAGGACGGGACCATCCAGGGCACCCAGTCCGCCACCGACTTGGCCATCGAGGGGCGCGGCTTCTTCGTCGTCGCCGACAACGCGGGCAACACGGGGTCCTCGTCGGGCTACGCGCTGACCCGCGCCGGCAGCTTCCTGCCGGACGACCAGGGTTTCCTGCGCAACAGCGCCGGCCAGTATCTCCAGGCCTGGAAGCTGGGTCCCGACGGCAGCCTGCCCGCGGTGAACCGCAGCAGCTTCGACGGGCTGAGCGCCGTCTCCATCGCCGGCCTGGCCTACGGCGGCAGCAAGACGACGCAGATGAGCTTCGCCGGCAACCTGCCGGCGCAGTCTGACGGCAGCTCCAGCTTCGACACCTCCACGTCGCTTTATGACGGCCTCGGCAACCCGCTCGAGGTCAAGCTGAGCTGGCAGAAAACCGGGAACCCAACCGATCCCAACGAATGGAGGCTGACGGTCACGCCGCCTCCCGGCTACACCGCCGACCTTCCGACCACCACGATCTCATTCGCCGCCAGCGGCGACTCCTCCGGTCTGCCGACCGGCGCGCTGCCGCAGATCACGCTGACCTCGCCGGCCAACCCGACGCCCGATACGATCAAGCTGTCCATCGGCAACCTGACGCAGCTCAACGGCGATTACGTGCCGCAATTCATGGGCGACGGCGCCCGCGCCGGCCGCGTCAGCACGGTGGACGTCGACAAGGCGGGCACGCTGTGGGCCGTCTACGACAACGGCGCCCGCCAGCCGCTCTACCAGGTGCCGGTCGCCGACGTGGTCAACCCCGGCGGTCTGGTCCCGCAGGACGGCAACACCTACACGCTGGGCATCGACAGCGGCACGATGACGCTGAGCAACGGCAACAGCGGCACCGCCGGTTCGGTCGCCGGCTATGCGCTGGAACAGTCGAACGTCGACATCGCCGAGGAGCTGGTGTCGCTGATCGAGACGCAGCGCGCCTATTCCTCGAACGCCACGCTGGTGCGCACCGCCGACGAGATGGTGGACGAGACCACCCGCCTGAAGCGCTGACGGACGGGAAAGGGGATAGCCCGCCATGAGCCTCCAACTGGCCCTCAGCGCCGCCCTGTCCGGGCTGCGCGCGACCCAGCAGCAAGCCGCGCTGGTCTCGCACAACATCACCAACGCCACCACCGCGGGCTTCGTCCGCAAGGATCTGGCCGTCTCCACCGCGATCAGCGGCGGGCGCGGCCAGGGCGTGCGCGTCGACGGCGTGCTGCGCAGCGTGGACGAGTTCCTGATCCGCGACGCCCGGTTCGAGCAGAGCCGCTACACCGCGCAGGAAACCCGCGCCTCGGCGCTGGCCGACTACGCCACGGCGCTGGGCCAGCCGCAGGACGAGCGGTCCGTCTCCACCGCGCTGGCGAAGCTCCAGCAGTCCTTCAGCCAGCTCCGCAACCAGGCGGACAACGAGGCGGCGCGCACCGCCGTGGTGGATTCCGCGGAATCGCTGGTGCGCCGCCTGCACGACACCGCCGCCGCCGCCATCACCGTGCGGAACGACGCCAAGGCGCGGCTGCAATCCTCCGTCGACGAGGTCAACCGCTCGCTCGTCCGCATCGGGGAGCTGAACAGCGCCATTGCCACCCAGAAGGCCAAGGGCGCCGAGACCGGCGATCTGATGGACGAGCGCGACCGGCTGCTCGATCAGGTGTCGAACGAGATCGGCATCCGCACCCACACCCGTGAGAGCGGAGAGGTAGTAGTGATGACGCGCAACGGCCAAACGCTCCTCGACCGCGAGCTTCCCATGGGTGCCCAGCCGCTTCAGGTCGTCGGCGGCGATCTGGTGGCCGGCGGCAAGATCATCTCCGACCACCCGGACCAGGACATCCAGAGCGGGCGCATCATGGGCTACGTCCAGACCGCCCACCAGGACATGCCGCGGGCGCTGGCCCAGCTCGACGAGCTGGCGGCGGGCATCGTCCAGCAGTTCCAGGCGGCGGAGGCCGACCCCACCCAGCCGGGCCTGTTCACCGACGCCGGCGCCGCCTACGGCACGACGGAAGGGCTGGCCTCGCGCATCGCCGTCAACGGCAGCGTGCGCGGCAACCCCTGGAAGGTGCAGAGCGGCGTCCAGGCGGGCGCCCCGCTGGCGTCGGGCGACACCACGCAGATCGACCGATTCCTCAACGCCTTTTCCACCACCCGCAGCTTCGCCGCGGCGGACCTGCCCTCCTCGGCCACGCTGGGCGACTACGCCACCGGCATGGTCTCGACCCAGCAGGGCTACCGCACCACCGCCGAGTCCGAGATGAAGACCCGCAAGATCAGCGCCGACGCGCTGCAATCGGCGCGGCTCAACCGAGACGGCGTGAACGTCGACGACGAAATGCAGAAGCTGCTGCTGATCGAGCAGAGCTACGGCGCCAGCGCCCAGGTGCTCCAGGCCGCCGGGCGGATGCTCGACACGCTGCTCCAGATCCGGAACTGACGCCATGCTCTACAACGCCGTCTCCACCCTCGGCCTTAGCAAGCGCCTGCAGACCGCCAACACCGAGCTTCAACTCGAACGGCTGCGCAACAACGACGAGATCGCCAGCGGCAAGCACTTCGACGTCGCCAAGGCGCTGGGCGCGCGCACCGGGCAGGCGATCGCGCTGCGCAACCTCTATGACGAGACCGAGCAGACGCTGAAATCCACCGCCCTGCTGCAGGGCCGGCTGGGCACCATGGACAGCGCGCTGACCAACATCCTGTCCGCCGGGCAGGACGTCCTGGCCGCCGCCTCGGTCGGTCTGGGACAGCCCTCGCCCACCGGCAGTTCGCTCCAGGTGCGGGCGCGCGCCATGCTGGAGCAGGTGGTGGGGATGCTCAACGCCTCCTCCGGCAACGGCTACCTGTTCGGCGGGGTGGAGGTGAAGGCCGCCCCCATGCGCGCCGTGCAGGGCGACGAGTCCGGCCTGCCCTCCCCCATCCAGATCGTGCAGGACACCATCGCCGCGGCCACCGGGGGCACCGCGTCGCCGCAGACGCCCGCCGAGACCGCGGCCGCCGTGGCGGCTCTGGACGACCTGTTCGCCACGCCGTCGGCCGCGCCGCTCGGCTTCGAGGGCGGGTTCTACCAGGGGGCGCCCTCGACCGCGCCGCGCCTCAGCGCCCGGCTCGACCGCACGACCGAGATCCCCTACGGCATCCAGGGCAACGACCCGGCCATGCGCGACCTGCTCCAGGGCCTCTACATGCTGGCCAGCATCGACACCAGCCAGCTGCCGCTCGACGCCTACAAGCCCTACATGGAGGCGGCGGTCGCCAAGGTGTCGGGTGGCATCGAGGGGGTGCGCGACGCCACCGCGCAGCTCGGCATCCACCGCGCGCAGCTCGACGACATCGCGGCGATGAACACGACGCAGCTCCGCGTCCTCAACGATCAGCTCGACGCGATGGAAAGCGTCGATCCGGCGGAGGCGAGCCTGCGCATGAACCAGCTCGAGGTGCAGATCGAGGCGACCGCGGCGGCCACCGCCCGCATCGCCCGGATGAGCCTCGCCAACTACCTGTAGGACGGCGCGGCCTTCCTGCGGGACGATGAAAGACGGTCTGATGAAGCACCGCCCGACGAAGCACGGCCCGACGAAGCATGGCCCGATCCGCCGAGCCCTCCGCGTGGCCGCGCTGGCCGCGGCCTGCCTGCTGGGCGTCGCCGCCCTGGCGGGCGAGGGGCTGGCCCAGACACGGGTGAAGGACCTCGTCACCTTCGACGGGGTGCGCCGCAACCAGCTCATCGGCTACGGCCTCGTGGTCGGGCTGAACGGCTCGGGCGACCGGCTGATCAACACGCCCTTCACCGAGCAGAGCCTGAAGGGCATGCTGGAGCGGCTGGGCATCAACACCCGCGACGAGGTGTTGCGCACCCGCAACGCCGCGGCGGTGATGGTCACGGCCTCGCTGCCGCCCTTCGCCCGCCAGGGCACGACCATCGACATCACCGTGTCGGCGCTGGGCGACGCCACCAGCCTGCTCGGCGGGACGCTGCTGGTCACGCCGCTGCTGGGCGCCGACGGGCAGGCCTACGCCGTGGCCCAGGGGTCGCTGTCGGTCAGCGGTTTCTCGGCCGGCGGGGTGGCCGCCAACGTGACCAAGGGCGTGCCGACGAGCGCCCGCATCGCCAACGGCGCCATCGTCGAGCGCGAGCTGAAATTCGCGCTGGACGAGACGACCGCGGTCCGCATGGCGCTGCGCAACCCCGACTTCACCACCGCCAACCGCATCGCCGACGCGGTGGCGGCGCGGCTGGGCGGCAGCGCCGTCCATGTGCTGGACGCGACCACCGTCGACGTGCGCATCCCGCCCCGCTACACCGGCGCGGTCGCCCGGCTGATCGGCGACATCGAGCAGCTCACCGTGCGCCCGGACGGAATCGCGCGGGTGGTCGTGGACGAACGCAGCGGCACCGTGGTCATCGGCGACGACGTGCGCATCAGCCGCGTCGCCATCACCCAGGGCAACCTGACGGTCCGCGTGGTCGAGACGCCCCAGGTGTCGCAGCCGCAGCCCTTCTCCGACGGGCAGACGGTGGTGGTTCCGCGCACCGACGTGCAGGTGCAGGAGGGCAACGGCCGCCAGTTCGTCACCATCGGCGGCAACGTCAGCCTGCAGCAGCTCGTCAACGGGCTGAACGCGCTGGGCGTCGGGCCGCGCGACATGGTCGCCATCCTCCAGGCGATCAAGGCGGCGGGCGCCCTGCACGCCGATCTGGAAATCATCTGATCCCCTCCGGCTGGACGACGACGCGATGGACATCCCTCCCCTTTCCACGACCGCCCCCACCACGAAACCCGCCGCCCTCGACCCCGCGGCCGCCCGGAAGGCCGGGCAGGAGTTCGAGGCGCTGATGGTCGGGCAGATGCTTGAATCCATGTTCGCCGGGGTGGAGACCGGCAGCGCCTTCGGCGGGGGCCAGGGCGAGCGGACATGGCGCGGCTTCATGCTCCAGGAATACGGCAAGGCCATCGCCGAGGCCGGCACGCTGGGGATCGGCCGCATGGTCGAGGCCGATGTGGCCCGCCTCTACGGCCAGACGAGCGAAGGAACCAAGGGATGAGCCGCCGTTTCAAAGACCTGATCCGCGAATTCGCCCCCGACGCCAAGCCGGTCGAGGACACCATCGCCATCGCCGCGCCGGAGCCCGAGATGCCCGCGCTGGCCGACGGACTGACCGCCGTCGTGATGATGGAGTTCCTCGACACGGTGGCGGAACTGAGCATCCTGCTCGACGAGGAGACGGCGGCGCTCGCCGCCGGCGAACTGGAGGGGCTGGAGGTTTACGCCCGGCGCAAGCAGGCTATGGCCGACCGGCTGGGCGGCATCATGACCCAGGCGCAGTCGGGCACGCTGCGGCTGAACGACGACCTGCGCGCGATGATCCTGGAGCGGGTGGAGCGGCTCGACCGCGCCATCAACGACAACGCGGCCGGGCTGGTCGCCATGCGCAAGGCTGTGCTGTCGATCAACCGCAGCCTCCTGGTGGCGTTGGAGAAGGCGGCCAGCGACGGCCTCTACGCCCCCTCCGGCCACGCCGTGCGCCCGGTCGAGCTGTCGGCGTCGGGCCTGAACGCCGAGCTGTAGGCCGGACTTTCCCTCTCCCGGGACAGGAGAGGGACTGGAAGCGCCTTGCGGAGGGTTCCGCCGCCGGATGCGGGCCGCTATAGTCCGGCGTCCGCTTGGCCGCATCTTCCCAAGGCTTCCGCATGCCCGCAACCGACCGCGCCGGCTCCCCGTCGCTCGCCGTCTTCACCCATGGCGAGCTGATCGGCGACGCGCTCATCAAGATTCCCTTCGTGCGCGCCCTGCGCGGGCTGTTCCCGGACCACCGGATCACCTGGATCACCACCGAAGGCACCCATCTGGCGACCACGCTGCGCCCGATGATGGATGGGCTGATCGACGAGTTCCGCGCCGACACCGGCATCGGGCGCAGCCCGCTCGGCCTGCTGAAGCCCATGCCCATCAAGGATCGCTTCTCCCTGGTGCTGGACACCCAGTCCCTGCCCTGGCGGACGCTGCTGGCACGGCGGCTGAAGCACGACCTGTTCGTCTCGGCCTGCGCCGGCTACCGTCTGTCGGACCGCCGCCCACCGCCCGGCTACACGGAGCCGCGGCATGTGCTCGACCGCCTCTTCGATCTGCTGGAGGTGGCCGCCGGCCGCCGGCCGCCGCTGGACATGGCCGTCCCCATCCCGGCCGACGCCGAGGCGGAGGCGCGCGCCGTCCTGCCCGACGGGCCAAGCTACGTCGCCATCGCGCCGGGGGCGGGCAAGCGGGTGAAATGCTGGCCGCTGGACCGCTTCGTGGAACTGGCCCGTTCCCAGGCGGCGAATGGCCGGGTGCCCGTCTTCATCCTCGGCCCGGCGGAGCTGGACTGGCTGCCGGAGCTGCGCGCCGCCGTGCCGCAGGCGCTGTTCCCGCTCCAGGACGCCGCGCTGGCGGAGCCGCGCTACTCCCCGATCCGCACCATCGCGCTGACCCGGCGCTGCGCCGCTGCGGTCGCCAACGACAGCGGGACCAGCCACCTGTTCGGCCTCGCCGACGTGCCGCTGCTGACCCTCTACGGCCCGACCATCGCGGAGAAGCTGCGCCCCAAGGTGACGCGGGGCGCCGTGCTGACGGCGTCATCCTTCGGCGGCCGCGAGATGGAGCGCATTCCCGCCGATGCGGCGATCCGCGCGGTTGAGGCGCTGGTCCGTTCGTAATCCGGCAAACACCTTCGGGCCACCCTCCGGGGAGAGGGGACCGGCACCCGGATCCGTGCCTCAAACCTTCACCGCTTCACGGCGGGGGTGATCTCCCCCGCCTCTTCCAGCCGCCGCAGGCAGGCGACCAGGGCGCGCTGGAAGTTGCGGCCCTCAGAGGGCAGGTTTACGCCCTGGCCGGTCGTCCAGAACTCCACGAAGGCGCAATCGGCCGCGCGGTCCGCGGTCGGCCACTCGACGGCCACGCCCAACCCGATTTCCGCCGTGCGGCGGCGGCTGTCGGTGACCAGGATCTTCGCCTCCCAATGCATGCCGCCGCTGCCCGCCTCGGCGCGGCGGTGGCTCCACAGGCGCAGGTAATCCCGGAAACTCTCGGAGGAGCGGTCGTGCTGAACGTAAGCGCCCCGGTCCACCACCGCCGGGGCAAGGCGCAGCGTGTAGCGCGCCTGGGCGAGCGCCTGGGTCACCTCGGCGATCAGCCGATCCATCTCGGCGAAGCTGCGCCGCACGTTGTCGGCCAGCGCGGTCGCCAGCGCCTCCCCCTTCAGCGCGCCGGAGGCGGCGCGGTCGGAGCGGTACATCTCGAACAGATCGTCGCTGTCGCTCATGGCCGTGATGCGCCGCGGAAGGGAAGGAGTTCCTTCGTCTACCGCCAAACCCGTTGAGAAGACATTAAGCGGACTTCCAAACCATCCGGCGCCCCCGTCATGCCCGCCCTCCTACGCCCGTTGCGCCGGCGGCGCGGCCCCTCCGTTCTTCAGGCGCAGCACATACATCATCACCTCGGCCACCGCCTGGTAATGCTGGAGCGGAATCACCGCGTCGACCTCCGACGCGGCATAGAGGGCGCGGGCCAGCGGCGGGTTCTCGATCACCGGCACGCCGTTCTCCTCGGCCACCGCGCGGATGCGCAGCGCCACGAGGTCGGCCCCCTTGGCGAGGCAGACCGGCGCCGGCATCTTGGCGCGGTCGTATTCCAGGGCCACCGCGAAGTGGGTCGGGTTGGCGATGACCACCGTGGCGCGCGGCACGTTCGCCATCATGCGGCGCTTCGAGCGGTCGCGCCGGATCTCGCGCAGCTTCGCCTTCAGATGGGGGTCGCCCTCGGTCTGCTTGAACTCGTCCTTCAATTCCTGGAAGGTCATGCGCAGGCGCCGCCGCCATTCCAGCCGGTTCCACAGCACGTCCACGGCGGCCATCACCACCGTCGCCAGAAGGACGGCCAGCAGCAGCCGCAGGGTCAGATCCCGCAGCAGGTCGGGAAGCGCCGCAACGTCCATGCCCACGATCCCCTCCGTCCAATCGATGTAGGGCGCCACGGCGAACCAGACGGCGCAGGCGATGATCGCCAGTTTCACGAGACTCTTCACGAACTCGACCAGCGCGTGGCGCGCGAAGATGCGGCGCCAGCCGCTGAGCGGCGACAGGTGCGACAGCTTGGGCCGGATGCGGTCGCCGGCCGCCAGAAGCGGCCCCTGCCCCACCGCCGACACCACCGCCCCGCCGACCAGCAGGCCGAACACCGGCAGCATCGCCACCGCCACCCCGCCGATCAGCCAGCGCAGGCTGTTCATCACGTCGTAGGGACCGCCGTCGAGCCGGATGTCGTTCGGATTCTCGATCAGCGGCAGCAGCACCTCGGCGATGCGCGAGGCGGCGAGCGGTCCGCCGGCCGCGGCGATCAGCCAAGCCGCCGCCATGGTGGCGGCCAGACCGACGTCGCGGGCGCGGGGGACGTCGCCCTTGTCCATCGCCTCGCGCAACCGTTTCTCGGTCGGCTCCTCGGTTTTCTGGTCCTCGTCCTGGCTGTCCGACATCGCCGCCCCCTCACCGCCCCCTTCTCATCGCCCGCCGAGCCAGCCGGCCAGCGCCGCCAGCGTGGCGGTGACCATGGCGCCCGCCGTCACCAGGAAGACCAGCATCCCGCCGCCGACCATCGCCGGGGTGGCGACGAAGTAGACGGGCATGGAGGGCATCACCCGGTTGACCAGGGCCAGCGCCATGTTGGCGATCATGCCGAACACCAGGAACGGCGCCGCCATCTGCACCCCCAGCCGGAAGGTGACGCCGACGAGCTGGGCGTAGCGCCCCGCCACCATGCCGGGATCGGGCAGCGTCGCCGCCGGCCAGCTTCCGTAGGAGCGCACCAGCGCGTCGATCATCAGGTAATGCAGGTCGAGCGCGAACAGCAAAGCCAGCCCGGCGATGACCAGCGTGCCCGACAGGATCGACCCGCTCTCGAACCCCGCCGCGTCGGTGCCGAAGGGATTGGCGAGGCCCATTGCCTGGGCGGCGATGTTGCCGGCGACCTGGAGCGAGGCCAGGAACAGCTTGGCCCCCAGCCCGAGGAAGGCGCCGGCCACCGTCTCCGCGAAGATCTGCTCCAACATCACCGCGGCGTCGGGCGGCAGCCGGTCCGGCAGGCCGGGCACCGTCGGGGTCAGCGCCAGCGCCACCGGAATCGCGATGCACAGCCGGACGCGCGGCGGCACCGCCAGCTCGCCGAAGCCCGGCAGCAGGCTGACCGCCGCCGCGACGCGCGCGAAGACCAGGAAGGCGCGGTAGACCTCCAGGCTGAGCAGGTCAGCGAGCGTGTCCATCACCGTTCCCTCAGACCTGATCGATCGTCTTGACGGACACCTTGCGGTGCAGTTCGGCATGGCTGATGACCGGGGTCATCGGGCTGACCCGCTCCAGCAGGGAGCGCACGAAGGGCCGCACCTCCGCCCCGACCAGCAGCGCCGGCCAGACCTGCGGCGTGGCGTGCTTCTGGATGGTGATGCGCAGCGCGGTCAGAAATTCCTGCACCTGGGTCGGCGGCATGGCGAAGCGGCGGTCCTCGCCCTCGGCGACGATGCTCTGCTGGAGCGCTTGCTCCCAGCGCGGGGTCAGGACGATGACCGGGACGAAGCCGTCGGGCGCCGTCAGCGACTGGCAGATCTGCTGGCCCAGACGCGCCCGCACATGCTCGGTGACCAGCGTGATGTTGCGCGTCCAGTTCACCGCCTCGGCGATGGCCTCGACGATGGCCGGCAGGTTGCGGATCGACACCCGCTCCGCCAGCAGCGCCTGGAGCACGCGCTGCACCACCACCAGCGTGATGCGCGACGGCACCATGTCGGAAATCAGCTTCTGGTACTCCCGCCCCAGCCCGTCCAGCAGCTTCTGCATGGCGGCGAAGGTCAGCAGGGTCGAGAGATGGTCCTTGATGACCTCGGTCAGGTGGGTGGTGATGACGCTTTCCGGGTCGACCACCGTGTAGCCCTTGGCGATGGCCTCCTCGTGGCGCGCCGGGTCGATCCAGCGGGCCTGGAGGTTGAAGGTCGGTTCCCGCGTCGCCTCGCCGGGCAGGTCGGGGGCCGCGCCGCCGGACGGGTCGATGGCGAGCAACTGCTTGGGCCGCACCTCGCCGCTCGCCACCTCGACGCCCATGACGCTGACCACATAGCCCTTGGGGGGCAGGAAGCTGCTGTCCTTGATGCGCACCGACGGCAGGATGAAGCCGAACTCCTTGGCGAAGCGCTTGCGCAGCGTCTTCACCTTGCCGGTCAGCGGCCCGTTCTTGTTGAGGATCAGCGGGACGAGGTGGTTGCCGACCTCCACCTTCACCTCGTCGACCTTCAGCATGTCCTCCACCGCTTCCTCGGCCGGGGCGGTGGGCGCCTTGCGGCTTTCCTCCAGCCGGGCGAGTGCGGCGCGGCGCATCTTGCCGCGCATCGCGTACCAGCCCGCCGTTCCGAAGCCGCCGCCCAGCAGGATGAAGGGCGCGGCGGGCAGGCCCGGCGTCACGCCCAGCGTGCAGAGCAGCCCGCCCGCTACCATCAGCGCCTTGGGGTAGCCGCCGAGCTGGGCGAGCACCGCCTGGTCGGCGGAGCCGACGTTGCCGCCCTTGGTCACCAGCAGGCCGGCGGCCAGCGAGACGACCAGCGCCGGGATCTGCGTCGCCAGACCGTCGCCAACCGTCAGGATGGTGTAGACCGACGCCGCGGATTCGAAGGACATGCCCTGCTGGGCCATGCCGATGGCCATGCCGCCCAGCACGTTGATGGCGGTGATGACCAGCCCGGCCACCGCGTCGCCGCGCACGAATTTCGACGCGCCGTCCATGGCGCCGAAGAAGGTGCTCTCGTCCTCCAGCTCCTTGCGGCGGCGGCGGGCCTCGACGTCGTCGATCATGCCGGCGGACAGGTCGGCGTCGATGGCCATCTGCTTGCCGGGGATCGCGTCCAGCGTGAAGCGCGCGCCGACCTCGGCGATGCGGGAGGCGCCCTTGGTGATGACGACGAAGTTGATGACGATCAGGATGGCGAAGATCACCACGCCGATCACGAAGTTGCCGCCCATGATGAACTGGCTGAAGCCCTCGATCACATGGCCGGCGGCGGACGGGCCGGTGTGCCCGTGGCTGAGGATCAGGCGGGTGGACGCGATGTTCAGCGCCAGCCGCAGCACCGTGACGACCAGCAGCACGGTCGGGAAGGAGGAGAAGTCCAGCGGCTTGCCGATCCACAGCGAGACCATCAGGATCAGCACGCTGACCGCCAGCGACAGCGCCAGCCCGAGGTCGAGGAACCAGGTCGGCACCGGCAGGAACAGCACCGCCAGCACCAGCAGGATGCCCAGCGCGAACAGCACGTCGCGGTTCGCCAGCCCGGCATCGCCGAGGCTGGTCATCCGGTTCCGAAGGGTGTCCGTGAAAGCCATGCGGGAACTCCAGGGTGCGGCACCGTTGGTACGCTAGCGCCCCGCGGTAAAACCGGCTTTTACGTCGGGATCAGTCCGCGCCCGGCAGAAGGGGTTTCACCGCCGCGTTGGCGTAGAGGCTGGACAGGAAGGACAAGCGGCCCAGCTCGGCCCGGCCCCAGGCGGGCAGCGCGCCGGGGGCGGCTTGGGAAGTGGCCGCTTGGGGGCCGGCGGCCAGCGTCTTCAGGTAATCCATGGCGCCGGCCACCCAGCGCCGGTTGCCGCCGACGCGCTCGCGGTAGGCCGCTCCGCGCTCCGACTGGGCGGAGTGGTAGCGGGCGATGGCGGCGTCCAGCGATCCCTGCGCGCGGTGCAGGTCGCCCAGGAAGCGCGCGGCGTAGCGGGCGTTGGCGCGCGGATCGAAAGCGGTCTCCAGGTCGGGGAAGGCGTCGGGGTGCCATTTCAGATTGACCTGGAGACAGCCGACGTCGATGGAGCGCGTGCCCCGCGCCTGCGCGGCGCGCACGAAGGCGATGGCCTCCTCCCGCGTCGGGAAGTAGCGGGAGGCGCCTTCGGTGTTGACGGTCCAGGGCCAGACGGTGAACAGCCGGTCGGCGGTCATCCGCCCGGCCTCGGTGAAGCCCATGGCGAGCAGCATGTGGTCGGTCACCCCCGCCTCGCGCTCCGCCGTCAGGATGGCGTCGATGCAGACGGCCTCCGGCGGCAGGCTGCGTGTGGGCAGGACGCGCGGCGCGTAGAGGGCGGTGGACCAGGTACCGATCTGGGCGGCGGGCGGCTTCACCTCCGCGGCGGTCGCGGTTCCGGCCAGGAGCCCGGCCAAGAGCAGCATCGCCAGTCCGGCAAGCCGGCGCATATCACCGCACCGAGACGATCAGGCTGCCCAGCCGGTCGGCGTAGGTGGTGAGCGCGCCGTACATGAAGGGCAGCGCCAGCACGGTGGTGACCAGGATGGCGACGATCTTCGGCACGAAGGTCAGCGTCATCTCCTGCACCTGGGTCAGCGCCTGGACGAGCGAGATCGCAACGCCGACCAGAACCGCGACGACCAGCGGCGGGGCGGCGATCAGCAGCATCGTCCAGATGCCCGTGCGCAGGACTTCCAGCACGTCGGCTTCGTTCATGGGGGTTCTCCTGGGGGAGCGGTTGCCCCCACCCTAACCCTCCCCCGCTGGGCGGGGGAGGGGACTGCCGCCGCTTCGCGGAAACCTCCCTCCCCCGCCCAGCGGGGGAGGGCCGGGGTGGGGGCAATACGTCCCGACGACTGCACTCAAATCGCCATCCGCATGACGTCCTGATACGCCTGCACCATGCGGTCGCGGATCGACACGACCGTTTGCACGGTCATCTCGGCGGCAAGCACGGAGCGCACGACCTCGTGCGTGCCGGCCTTGCCGGTGACGGCGGCGACGGACATGCGCTCGCCCTCGTTCAGCGTCTCCACCGCCTGCGACACCTGACGGTCGAGGAAGGCGCCGAAGCTGCTCTCCGCCGCCGACGCCGACGCCGCCATATCGGCGGACGGTGATGCCGCAGCCGCCGCGTTGGGCGGGGTGGCGAGCGAGGCGGCGGGCGCCGGCTGGGCCAGGGGCGCGCGGTGGAGGCCGTAGGCGGCGGCGGCGCGGCCGATGGGTTCGATCATGCTTTTGGGTCTCCTCAGCCGCGCAGAAGGTCGATCATGCGGCTCATCATGCTGCGCGACTGCTCGATGACGTTGACGCTCGCCTCGAAGGACCGGCTGGCCTCGCGCATGTCCATCATCTCGATCAGCGGCTGGACGTTCGGGCGCTTGACGTAGCCCTTCTCGTCGGCGGCCGGGTGCGAGGGCTCGTAGACGAGCTGGAAGTCGCTGCGGTCGCGTCCGATCTGCTTGACCTTCACGAGTTCCGACCCGGCGGCGCGGTCCATCGTGGTCGCGAAGGAGACGGTCTTGCGGCGGTAGGGATCGCCGCCCGCCGTCATGGCGGTGGAGTCGGAATTGGCGATGTTCTCGGCAACCACGCGCAGCCGGGTGCCCTGCGCCTGCAGGCCCGAACTGGCGATCCGCATCGTCGCGGCCAGAGGATCGGTGAGCATGGAAGGGGTCTCCGAAGGCGTCAGCCGGCGCGCCAGGCGGCGCGCAGGATCTGCAGGTTGCGCTGGAACAGGCCGGCGGTCAGGGCGAAGGCGTCGCGCGTCTCGCTGCCCTTGGTCATTTCCTGCTCCAACGACACGGCGTTGCCGTCCGGCGTGGTTTCCCACTGCTCGGGCTTGCGCGCCTCCTGCACCGCGCCGGACGGGTTGAAGCCCGTCAGGTGCATGGGCGAGGTGAGCGCCGGCGCCACCGTCTGCGGACCCTCCATCAGCGCCGCGAAGGGTTTCAGGTCCTTCGGCTGGTAGCCGGGCGTGTTGGCGTTCACGACGTTGGCGGCGATCAGCTTTTGCCGCTCCGCCAAGTAATCGAGGCGCGCGCCGGTCAGCCGAAACACCGAAATATTGCTAAAATCCATTGGAACAGCCCTATCGCAAAGCCGGAAAGCAAGGCAGGGCCAAGATGACTCCCGCCGTTTAAAACCGGATTTAAAATCCTCGTGGCAGGATCACCGTATTCCGACACGGCGGAGACGTCCCGGCGATGCGCGTGCTTTCCAACCTTCTGTCCGAGATCGAGCGGATGCCGACCCGATCCTGGCGCGGCGAGATCCGCAGCGCCACCGGCATGACGCTGGAGGTGGAGGGGCTGCGCCGTGTCCTGGCGGTGGGCGACAAATGCTGGGCGGAGACGGCGCGCGGCCAGCGCCTGCTGTGCGAGACCATCGGTTTCCGCCAGGGCCGCACGCTGCTGATGGCCTTCGACACTCTCGACGGCGTGGCGGAGGGCTGCGCCGCCGTCACCGACGACACCGCCTTCACGCTACGCCCCGGCCCCGGCTGGCTGGGCCGCGTGGTCAACGCGCTGGGGGAGCCGATCGACGGGCATGGCCCGCTGCGCAACGGCCATCACGCCCGCCCGCTGCGCGCCGCCCCGCCACCGGCCTACGCGCGCCGCCGGGTGGGGGCGAAGATGGACACCGGCGTGCGCGCCATCGACGTCTTCACGCCCATTTGCCGCGGCCAGCGCATGGGCGTCTTCGCCGGGTCGGGCGTCGGCAAATCGACGCTGCTGTCCATGTTCGCCCGCCACGCCGGGGCCGACGCCATCGTGATCGGGCTGGTCGGCGAGCGCGGGCGCGAGGTGCAGGAGTTCATCCAGGACGATCTGGGCGCGGACGGCCTCGCCCGCTCCGTCGTCGTCGTCGCCACCTCGGACGAGCCGCCGCTGATGCGCCGGCAGGCCGCCTATCTCTGCCTGACCGTGGCCGAGGAGTTGCGCGACCGCGGCCTGCATGTCCTCTGCCTGATCGACAGCGTGACGCGCTTCGCCATGGCCCAGCGCGAGATCGGGCTGGCCGCCGGGGAGCCGCCGACCGCCAAGAGCTACCCGCCCAGCGTCTTTTCCGAACTGCCCAAGCTGATGGAGCGCGCCGGGCCGGGATCGGAGGGCCAGGGCGACATCACCGGCATCTTCACCGTGCTGGTCGACGGCGACGACCATGACGAGCCCATCGCCGACGCGGTGCGCGGCATCCTCGACGGCCACGTCGTTCTGGACCGCCGCATCGCCGAGCAGGGGCGGTATCCCGCCGTCAACGTGCTGCGCAGCGTGTCGCGCCTGCTCCCCGGCTGCCACACGGCGGAGCAGAACGCCCTGCTGCGCCGCGCGCGGAGCCTCGCCGCCACCTACGACAACATGCGGGAGCTGGTGCGCATCGGCGCCTACAAGCAGGGCACCGACGCGGAGGTTGACGGCGCCGTCGCGCTGAACCCGGCGCTGGAGGAGTTCCTGCGCCAGGGCAAGGATGACGCCACGCCGTCCCCCGAGTCCTTCCGAATCCTCGACCGCATCCTCGCCGTTCCCGCCGGAGCCACGCCATGACCAACGCCAACGCGCTCGCCGCCCGCGCGCTTGCCCCGACCACCACAGCACGGGACGCCGTGAAGGCCCCGACCAAACAGGAAACGGCGGACCTCAGCCTGGATTTCGGCGACCTGCTGGACGCGGTCAATCCCCTGCAGCATCTGCCGGGGGTGTCGCAGGTCTACCGCCACGCCACCGGCGACGGGATCGGCCTGCCGGCGCGGCTCGCCGGCGGCTTCCTGTTCGGCGGCCCCATCGGCCTGCTGGGCAGCGCCGCCATGGCCGCCTTCGAGGCGGTGACCGGCGACGACCCGCTGGGCCACCTCGTCACGCTGGCGGAGGGCGGCGCGGACGAGACGAAGGCTCCGGCGAAGGAAACGCCCGCCGCCGCCCCGCCCCTGCCCTTCCTCGCCGGCCCGGCGCGGGAGCCGCAGACGGAGCCGCCGCCGGACCATCGCCCGTCCCCCGCCGTGCTGGCGGAGGCGCTCGCCCGCAAGACGCCGGGCAGCGACACCACGGCGGAGGTGCCTGTGCCCAAGGCGGAGCAGCCCGCCCCGCAAATCCTGGCGAAGCTCTACGAACTGCACGCCACCCAGCCGGCGGACCGCCCGGCGGTCCGGCTCTGAGGCTTCCGCTCAGCGCAGCGCCTTCGCCAGCGCGTCCATGAACAGCCGCACCTTCGGCGGCACGAAGCGCGCCGATGGGTGGACGCCCCACACCGCCAGCGGCTCCAACGCCCCGTCGGACAGGGTGAGCGCCATCAGCGCGCCGCGCGCCACCTCGTCGCGCACGTCCCACTCGGACAGGACGGCGATGCCGAGCCCGGCGAGGCAGATGTCCCGCAACCCCTCGATGGAGTTCGCGGTGAAGCGGCCTCGCACCCGGATGCGCCGCTCCCGCCCGTCGCCCGCGAAGCTCCAATGGGTCGTTCCGGACAGGCACAGGCACTCGTGCCCCGCCAGATCGGCGACGGCGGCGGGCGTGCCGCGGGCCGCCAGATAGCCGGGCGTGGCGTAGAGGCCCCGCGGGTTGTCGGCGAGCCGCCGCGCGATCAGCGCGCTGTCCTTCAGACGCGCGATGCGGATGGCGAGGTCGATGCCCTGCCCGACGATGTCCACCACCGTGTCGGTCAGCAGCAGATCGACCGCGACCTGCGGGTTGTCCTTCAGGAAGTCGGCGACCACCGGCACCACCACCTTGCGCCCGAAGGCGGCGGAGGCGGTCAGCCGCAGCAGCCCCGACGCCCCGGCGGAGGACGGGCGGACGCTGGCCCGCGCCGCCGCCTCGTTCTCCAGCATCGCCTGGGCGAAGGGCAGCATCGCCTCCCCCTCCGGCGTCAGGGCGAGGGAGCGGGTGGTCCGCTGCATCAGCCGCGTCCCCAGAGCGTCCTCCAGCGCGGCCAGCCGCCGGGTCGCCATCAGCGGCGAGATGCCCAGCCGCCGCCCCGCCCCGGCCAGGCTGCCGGCCTGGGCGGCTTCCACCAGAACGGCGAGTCCGGCGAGGTCCATTGCTTCATATTCCGATGCACAGGCCGTTCATTCTGCATGACTGATGCGGTTTGTGAAAGTGCGATAGGGTCGGTTTCAAGGTTTTCGCACGTTGAGACCCTCTTTTCCGGGGCGGGAGAGGGGGTTTCGGAAAGGACCCCTGTCATGAGCATCACCGACACAATGCCCCACGCTTCGACCCACACACCGGAACAGACCCGGCTCGGGCGCGGGCTGACCTTCGCGATGGCGACCGCCGCGGGGCTGGCCGTCGCGAACATCTACTACAACCAGCCCATGCTGGGCCTGATCGAGGGCGACCTGCCCGGTCCGCTGACCGGCATGATCCCGACCGCCACGCAGCTCGGCTACGCCGCCGGACTGCTCCTGCTGGTGCCGCTGGGCGATCTGGTGGAGCGGCGGCGGCTGATTGTCGGGCAGTTCCTGCTGCTGGCCGCGGCGCTGGTCGCGACGGCGCTGGCGCAGGGCCCCGCCCTGCTGGTCGCCGCCTCGCTGCTGCTCGGCGTCTCGGCGACGGTGGCGCAGCAGATCGTCCCCTTCGCCGCGCATCTCGCCCCGCCGCAACGGCGCGGGGCGGCGGTGGGAACCGTCATGTCGGGAGTCCTGACCGGCATCCTGCTCAGCCGCACGCTGGCCGGCTTCGTCGGCACGCACGAGGGCTGGCGCGCCATGTTCTGGCTGGCCGTGCCGCTGGCGCTGGGCGCGGCCGCGCTGATGGCCGTCATGCTGCCGCGCAGCCACCCGAACGCGACCTTGCGCTACCCGGCGCTGATGCGCTCGCTGGTCCATCTGTGGCGGGAGTTCCCGGCCCTGCGGCTGGCCGCGGTCACCCAGGGGCTGCTGTTCGCCGCCTTCACCGCCTTCTGGACCATCCTGGCGCTGCGGCTGGCCGAGCCGCGCTTCGGCTTGGGCGCTGACGCGGCAGGGCTGTTCGGCATCGTCGGCGCGGTCGGCATCCTGGCCGCCCCGCTGGCCGGACGGATCGCCGACCGCAGCGGGCCGCACCGGGTGATCCTGCTGGGCACGCTGCTGACGCTCGCCTCCTGGCTGCTGTTCGGGCTGTGGACGTCGGTTGTCGGTCTGGTCGCCGGGGTGATCCTGCTCGACTTCGCGGTCCAGGCGGCGCTGGTGTCGAACCAGCACCTCGTCTACGCCCTGCGCCCCGAGGCCCGCGCCCGGCTGAACACCATCTTCATGGGCGGCATGTTCCTGGGCGGCGCCGTGGGGTCGAGCGCGGCGACGCTGGCCTGGAACGCCGGCGGCTGGACCGCCGTGACCGGGCTGGGCGTCGCCGTCGCCGCCCTGGCCACCACGCTCCAGCTCGCCGCACGGCGCGGTTAGGCAAGGTCCGGCGGTCAAGGTCCGCGAGGCGGCTGGCGGGAGTGCGGAAGCGCTCAAGCCAGCCGCCAGCCGCCGTCCGCCAGCCATCGTGAAGGACGGCCATGGTTCCTGGACACCGGCACACGCCGGCCGATTCACCCGCGCGCGGCGGTCAGGTTGCGCCGATACTCGCGGGGGCTTTCCCCGACGAGGCGACGGAAGCTCTTTTCGAAATGGCTGAGGTCGCCGTACCCGACGCTCATCGCCACCTCGGTGATCGGCAGCCGGCGCTCGGCGGCCAGCAGTTCGCACGCCTTGTGGATGCGTATGCGGCCGAGCAGACCCTTGAAGGAGGTCTGAAGCTCGGTTCGGAACAGGTAGCTGAGGTGGGACGGGCTGACATGGGCCTGCCGCGACAGCTCGTTCAGCGTGATCGGATCGGCGAAGCGCTCGCCCAGAAACACCAGCGCCTTGCGCAGGCCGCCGTGCAGCCGGGCCAGAGCGTCCTGGTCGCGGGTCAGCGCGCAGCGCACCCAGTGGTCGGCGGGTGAGGAAGCCCGCGGGGCGGGCGGCGCGGTCTCCGGATATCCGGCCGGATGAGCCGCGGACTCCGGGTCCGCCGGCATGGCGCCGTCGACCATCCAGGGGGCGTGGCGGCGCACGTCGCCGTGGCGGATCGGCCGGCCGCCGGTCATCACCGCCAGCCGGGCGATCACCCGCTCCAGCTCGAACAGGTTCTCCGGCCAGGAATGGGCCTTGCACAGGGCGATCAGCTCGTCGGTCCGCGTCTCGTCGGCGCGCCCGCCGTGGCGCTCCAGGGCGGCGACGACCAGCGGCTCGATGTCCGCCGGCCGATCGCGCAGCGGCGGCACGGTGGCGCACAGGAAATCCAGCTCCGCCAGCAGCGGGCGGGAGAAGCGCCCCTCCTCCGCCAGCCGCCGCAGGTCGGCGGTGGTCGAGGCGATCACGCGCGGCTCCGCCCTTCCGCCGGCCGCCCCGCTGGCCGCGGGCGTCAAGCCGCCCGACGCGTCGAGCCATTGGCCGAGCTGGGACGGCATGTGCTGAACGATCTGCCCCTGAAGGGCCGGCGTCATCTCGTCGACCCCGCTGAGGAACAGGGTGCCGCCGGCGGCCCGCGCGAACCAGTCGGCCGGCGTTCCCGCCGGGTCCGCCCCGTTGACCTGGACGAAGGGGCCGTCGCGCCGCGGCCCGCAGCCGTGGATCGCCGCGGCGAGCTGCGCCTTCTCCGTTCCGAACTCCCCGGCCAGCAGGACGGGCAGCGCGCTGTGGGCGGCCTGCTCCAGGAAGGCGTCCAGCTCGCGCAACGCCCGGCTCATGCCGACCATCATCAGCGGCCGCCCGAACCGCCGCTCCGCCCAGCGCCGGACCTCGTAGCGCTTGGCCAGATAGCCGCACTGCCGGGCGACGTCCTGCAGGATGGGCGCCTCGGGCGCGGCGCCGTCCGGCGCGCGGTCGAGGACCAGCCGCATCTCGCCGACCGGCGCGTCGGCGTAGGTGATGGGCACCACCACCGCCTCCGGATCGGCCGCGGCGTCGTTGGGATCGCCGTCCGCCGTCCAGCAGAGGCGGCCGCCCGCCCGGTCCTGGGCGAGCACCAGCGTGCCCATGTCCTGAAGCCACAACGCCCCGCCGCGCAGCGGCGCGCGGTCGGCCAGCCGGCCCATCAGCCCGCCGATCAGATCCGGCAGGCTGCGGAAATCGGCCGGGGCCGGGTGCAGGATCTCGTCCAGCGCGCCACCAACCGACGGAGTCATCGCGCCGCCTCCTTGGAGAAACCGTGCCGCGTCTTCCGCGCGCGCCGGACCGTGAAGACGAAGGCATGCATCGCGGAGCCGCGATGGCGGTAATCGGATTGATAGGAGCGAATCATGACCGGAATCTCCTGCCGCCGTTTCAGACAATAGGCTCACAGCCAATCGACGCTTCATGGCGTCAGGGCGTGAAGTCTTCGGCAGACCGGCTTTTTTTCCGGACAAAAGAAAGGGCCGCCCGGCGTCCGGTTCCCCGGCGTCGGGCGGCCCGTCAGGCCTCAATCACAGTGAACGCATCGCCGTGAGCGGATCAGCGCGAACGGACCAGCGCCACCGGCTTGCGCTCAGCCGCGGGTTCCGGCGCGGGTTCCGCCCCTTCGGCGTAGGCGCGGCCGTAGTAGCTGTCGAGCAGGAGCTGCCGGATCTCGGCAACCAGCGGAAAGCGCGGGTTGGCGCCGGTGCACTGGTCGTCGAAGGCGGCCTCGGCGATGGCGTCCAGCCGGGCCAGGAACTCCGCCTCCGGCACCCCGGCGGCCTGGATCGAGGCCGGGATGTCCAGCGTCCGCTTCAGCTCCTCCACCCAGGCCACCAGCTTTTCCACCCGCTCATGGTCGCGGCTGCCGCCGAGGCCGAGGTGACGGGTGATCTCGGCGTAGCGGGCGACGCCCTTGGGCCGGTCGTACTGGCTGAAGGCGGTCTGCTTGGTCGGGATGTCGGCGGCGTTGTAGCGGATGACGTTGGCGATCAGCAGCGCGTTGGCGACGCCGTGCGGCAGGTGGAACTCCGCCCCCAGCTTGTGCGCCATCGAATGGCAGACGCCGAGGAAGGCGTTGGCGAAGGCGATGCCGGCCAGCGTGGCGGCGCTGTGCACCTGCTCCCGCGCCTTGGGGTCCTTGGCGCCGTTGGCGTAGGCGGAGGGCAGATGCTCCTTCAGCAGCTTCAGCGCCTGGAGCGCCTGCCCGTCGGTGTACTCGTTCGCCAAGACCGAAACATAGGCCTCCAGCGCGTGGGTCACCGCGTCGATGCCCCCGGCGGCGGTCAGGCCCTTCGGCATGTCCATCACCAGATTGGCGTCGATGATCGCCAGGGTCGGCGTCAGTTCATAGTCGGCGATCGGGTACTTGATGCCGGTGCGCTCGTCGGTCACCACGGCGAAGGGCGTGACCTCCGACCCGGTGCCGGACGTGGTCGGGACGGCGACGAACTGCGCCTTCACCCCCAGCTTGGGGAAGGTGTAGATGCGCTTGCGGATGTCCATGAAGCGCAGGGCCAGATCCTCGAAGGCGACGTCCGGGGCCTCGTACATCACCCACATGATCTTGGCCGCGTCCATCGGCGAGCCGCCGCCCAGCGCCAGGATGACGTCCGGCTGGAAGGCGTTGGCGAGCGCCAGCCCGCGCCGCACCACCGCCAGGGTGGGGTCGGCGGCGACCTCGAAGAAGGTCTCCACCGCGAGGCCCAGCCCCTTGAGGATGCGCACGGTCTCGTCGACGTGGCCGTTCTCGAACAGGAAGCGGTCTGTGACGATCAGGCAGCGCTTCTTGCCGCGCAGCTCCTCCAGCGCGAAGGGCAGGCAGCCGCGGCGGAAATAAATGGATTTCGGCAGCTTGTGCCACAGCATGTTCTCGGCCCGCTTCGCCACGGTCTTGCGGTTGATGAGGTGCTGCGGCCCGACATTCTCGGAGATCGAGTTGCCGCCCCAGGAACCGCAGCCGAGCGTCAGCGACGGCGCCAGCCGGAAATTGTAGAGGTCGCCGATGCCGCCCTGCGAGGAGGGCGTGTTGATCAGGATGCGCGCCGTCTTCATCGCCTGCCCGAAATGGCGGATGCGCTCCGGCTGCTGGTCCTGGTCGGTGTAGAGGGCGGAGGTGTGGCCGATGCCGCCCAGCGCGACCAGCGCCGCCGCCTTCTCGCAGGCGTCCATGAAGTCGCGGGCGCGGTAGAGCGCCAGGGTCGGCGACAGCTTCTCGTGGGCGAAGGGCTCGTCCTCGGTCACCGCCTCGACCTCGGCGATCAGCACCTTGGTGTGGGCGGGAACGCTCACCCCGGCCATGGCGGCGATGGTGCCGGCCGACTGGCCGACGATGTCGGCGTTCAGCGCGCCGTTCTTCAGCAGCACCTTGCGCACCGCGTCGGCGTCTGCCGCCGACAGGATGTGGCCGCCATGGTGGGCGAAGCGGTCGCGCACAGCGTCATAGGCGGACTCCACGACGATGGCCGACTGCTCCGACGCGCAGACCACGCCGTTGTCGAAGGTCTTGGACATCAGGATGGAGGCGACGGCCCGCTTGATGTCGGCGAACTCGTCGATCACCGCCGGGGTGTTGCCGGCGCCGACGCCGATGGCCGGCTTGCCCGAGGAATAGGCCGCCTTGACCATGCCCGGCCCGCCGGTCGCCAGGATCAGGTTGATGTCGGGGTGGTGCATCACCGCGTTCGACAGCTCCACCGAGGGCTCGTCGATCCAGCCGATGATGTCCGGGGGCGCGCCGGCCTCCACCGCCGCCTGGAGGACGATCCGCGCGGCCTCGCAGGTCGCCTTGCGGGCGCGGGGGTGCGGCGAGAAGACGATGCCGTTGCGCGTCTTCAGGCTGATCAGCGCCTTGAAGATGGCGGTCGAGGTCGGGTTGGTGGTCGGCACGATGGCGCAGATCAGGCCCACCGGCTCGGCGATCGTCATGATGCCGTATTCCGGGTCCTCCTCGAGGATGCCGCAGGTCTTCTCGTCCTTGTACTTGTTGTAGATGTACTCGGAGGCGAAGTGGTTCTTGACGACCTTGTCCTCCATCACGCCCATGCGAGTCTCGGCGACCGCCAGCTTCGCCAGCGGGATGCGCGCGTTGGCAGCGGCCAGGGCGGCGCTGCGGAAGATGCGGTCAACGGTCTCCTGCGGGAAGCCGGCGTAGACTTTCTGCGCCTCCCGGACGCGGAGGACGAGGTCGTTGAGGTCTGCAAGGGTGGTGACGGGCATATCGTGTCGCCTCTGCGGTTGGCGCGCCGCCGGCCCCTTCGGGCCGGTGCTGGATGGCGGATGCGGGCGGGTTGAGGCCCTTCAGGCACCGGCATCCAGGGCACGCACGGAAAATCGGTCATGGCCGGGCGGCGCTTCGGTCCTGTCCGCGCGGCAAGAAAACTATCCCCCGATCATGGATGAGGGACCATGACTCATGTCAAAACTGGTATGACCACTTTCGGGGTAGGGCCACCCCCAACCCGCCCGACCGGTCTGGAAAAATCTCTTCCGAACGGGTGACGAATTGCGCTGGACAAGCGCTCCGGTTCTTCCTATAAGACGCCCCCGCACGCAGCGGCGCCCAGGTAGCTCAGTTGGTAGAGCAGGGGACTGAAAATCCCCGTGTCGGCGGTTCGACTCCGTCCCTGGGCACCATTTTCCTCAAGATCAGCATCGAGGAGATGGTGTTCCGGCCACACCGGCCGAAACCGGACACTGCGCATCCTCCTTCCCTGCCTTTGCTTCGATCCGGCGTGCCGAAGGCGCGCTGCGACCGTCTTTCGCGCAAGAAATTCTCTGCCGGCTCGACCGGACGGGCCCGGCGGACCACATCCGTTGCGATGGGCTCGCGCGCCCCGATCGCCGATAGGAAGCAGGCATCTTCCCGACATTCCCGAAAAGTTGTACATATTCCCATCAGAATCCATGGGAGGGGAATCCGATGTTCGATGCCGGCCAACCGAGTCGCCGCACGTTTCTGGTCGGGGCGGGTCGTTTCGCCGCCGCGTCGGCGCTCACCAGCGTCGCCCCCTTCCCCGCCCTCGCGGAGCCGGGTTCCCACCGGATCGCCGCCTCGGCGCTCAAGGATTTGGCCGGGGCGGTTCAGGGCGGTGTCGTGCTGCCCGACGATCCGTTCTTCGGCGACTACGCCCGACCGAACAACCTGCGTTTCCAGACGCTTCCGACCGCCATCGCGCGCTGCGCGAGCGAGGCGGACGTGCAGGCCTGCGTCGCCTGGGTGAAGAAGCACGGCGCCCGGTTCGCCGTGCGCAGCGGCGGGCACAACTACGCGGGCTTCTCAACCACCCCCGGCCTGCTCATCGACATGACGCCGCTCAGCGCCATCACCCCCCTGCCCGGCGGGGACGGGCTGGTCAAGGTGGGCGGCGGCGCCTTGAACGGCATGGTCTATCAGGCGCTCGAACGGCTAAACCGCAACGTCACCCACGGCCGCTGCACCACGGTGGGAGCGGCGGGCTTCCTGCTGGGCGGCGGCATCGGCTTCAACATGCGCATGTTCGGCATGGGGTCGGACCTGCTGCACGCCACGAGCATCGTCACGGCGGACGGCGCGCTGCATTCGGACATCCAGGACAGCGGCGACGGCAGCGACCTCTTCTGGGCCTGCCGCGGCGGTGCCGGCGGGAATTTCGGCATCAACACGTCCTTCACCCTGCGCACCTTCCCGGTGGAGACGGTCACCTTCTTCGACATCACCTGGACCACGGACGTGGGCGAGGTGCTCCACACCCTGCTGACCCGTCTGGCGGAGGCGCCGCCGGAGTTCGGCAGCAAGATCAACGTCACCAAGCCGGCGCGCGGCAGCGGCGATCCGCGGCTCACCGTCTCCATCCTCGGCCAATTGCACAAGTGCGGCACGACGGTCGAGGCCATCATCGGACCGGTCCTGGAGAAGGCGTCGAAGACGCGGATCGACCGCGACATCGCCTATTGGCCGGCGCAGGATCTTCTGAGCGAGTTCACCTACCCCTACTTCTATCAGGAGAAATCCTCCTACATGAGGGCGGCGGACATCACGCCCGAGTCCGTCGCCGCCATGATCCGGCTCGCCGAGCGCATGCCGGGCACCAGCATGGCCAACGCCTTCAAGTTCTTCCAGGTCGGCGGCCGGATCAACGCCACGGCGGCGGACGCCACCGCCTACGTCCACCGCGGCTACGACTGGCTGTTCTCCTCCGAGGTGAACTGGTGGAACCGGAAGGACCCGAAGTCGCTGGTGGACGAGAATCTGGCGTGGCAGGAGCGGTTCTACGCCACCGTCAACACAGCCACCAAGGCGGCGGGCGCCTTCCAGAACTTCCCCGACCCGTCCTTGAAGGACTGGTCGGGCGCCTATTACGGCGGCAACTACGCCCGGCTGCGGCGGGTGAAGACCGCCTACGACAAGACCGATCTGTTCACCTACCGGCAGGGCATCAAGCCGTTGTGACGGCACCGCCGAGCGAACTTTGGCGCCGCCATCCGCCCTTCGGCGGAGAATCCCGGCGCCAAAGGCCCCCCTCGCCTGTTATCCTTGCGGGAAGCCTCTCGCGCCACGGGGTCCGGGCATGGAAGAAAAGCTGATCGCCTACATCGGCCGGTTGAAGGAGCAGATCGCCACGCTGCGCTCCGCCGACTTCACCACCCCGGAGGAACGGGTGTCCTGCGAGGCGGTGGCCGACAGCCTAGAACTGGTCGTGCGCGAGTTGACGGACCTCATCGAGATCCGCTGACCGGCGCCCCGATGCCTTCGTGAACCCCGGCGCGCTCCAGCGTCACGGGCATCGCGTTGGGTGGCCACAGCGTGTCCGGGGCGAGGCCGAGCCAGCGGCACAGCGCGTGCCACGTGCCGGCGTGCGCCACCACCAGCGGCGGCCGCCCGTCCGCCGGAACCGGCAAGCCGTCCAGCGCGGCGGCGACGCGGGCCTGGAAGGCGGTGAGGCTTTCACCGCCCGGAACCTCCTCGCGCAGAAGGTCCGCCGGCACGGCGCCGCCCTCCAGATCGCCCCAGCGCCTTTCTTCCAGACCGGGGACGACGGTCACCGGCAGGCCCAGCGCCGTGCCGATGACGCCGGCGGTTTCCCGCGCGCGCCGCTGCGGGCTGGAATGGATGGCGGCGACCGGGCTGCCCTGGGCGGCCAGCGCCGCGGCGGCGGCGTGGGCCTGCGCCAGCCCGCGCTCGGTCAGAGACACGTCGCGCGACCCGGCCAGCCAGCCGCCGACGTTGCTCTCCGTCTCGCCATGCCGGCAGAAGACGAGGCGGTTCAACACGCCGAGGCCGCCGGCAGCGCCCCCGTCAGGTCGCCGAAGCGCTCCAGGATGCCGTCGTGGGGAAGGCTGTCGAGCGGCACCCGCGCGTAGCCGTAGCGCAGCACCAGCACCCGCGCCACCCCGGCGGCACGGGCGGCGGCCACGTCATGCTCGTTGTCGCCGACGAAGACGGTCTCCTCGGGCCGGACATCCATCAGGGCGAGCAGGCCGAGCACCGGCTCCGGCGAGGGCTTGCGGCTGGGGAAGCTGTCCCCGCCGACGACCGCGGTGAAGCGGTCGGCGATGCCGAGGTCGGCGAGCAGCCGCCGGGTCGCCGCCATCGGCTTGTTGGTGCACACCCCCAGTTTCAGCCCGGCCGCGGACAGCGCCGTCAGCGTCTCCGCCACGCCGGGATAGAGCGCGCTGTGGGCGCTGGGGTCGGCCTCGTAGATGGCGAGGAAGCGGCGGGTGTGGGCCGCCGTCTCCTCCGCTCCGGGCAGGCCGCCGGTGGCGGTCAGGACCCGCTCCACCAGCTTGGCCACCCCGTCGCCGATGAAGGAGCGCACCGCCGGCAGATCGACCGGCGGGCGGCCCAGCTCGGCGAGCAGGGCGTTGGAGGCGTGCATCAGGTCGGCGGCGCTGTCCACCAGCGTGCCGTCGAGGTCGAAGGCGACGGCGCGCAAGGACTTGCGGTTGGGAAGGCTGGTCACCGGAGTGCGACTCCTATCGGCGCAGGAAGCGGGCCTTGTCGGCCGCGAGGTCGAGGGTGATCGGGGTGTCGGTCGGCAGCAGCGCGTCGCCGGCCTGGTGCGGGGCGTCAACCTGCACCTGCTGCCCCCCGATGTCCACCGCGTAGCGGATCGAGGCGCCCAGGAACTCGCGGTGCCGCACCACGCCCATCAGCCGGACATGGCCATGACGCGGCGGCCCTCCGTCCTGACGAATAGACAGGTTCTGCGGCCGGAACATCAGCTTGCCCTCGGCCCCCGGCTCCACGCCGTGCGGCAGCGGGATCGGCACGCCGCCGCCAATGACGAAGGCCGTGCCGCCGCCGTCCACGGCGCGCACCTGCCCCTCCAGCACGTTGGCGGTGCCGAGGAAGCCGGCGACGAACAGGTTGGCCGGGTGGTCGTACAGCTCCTGCGGGGTGCCCACCTGCTGGACGATGCCGTCCTCCATCACCGCGATGCGGTCGCAGATGGTGTTGGCCTCCTCCTGGTCGTGGGTGACGAAGATGGTGGTCAGACCCAGCTTGCGCTGCAGGCTCAGCAGCTCCTGGCGCATCTGCACGCGCAGCTTGGCGTCCAGGTTCGACAGCGGCTCGTCCAGCAGCAGCACCTTCGGCTCGATCACGATGGTGCGGGCCAGCGCGACGCGCTGCTGCTGGCCGCCGGACAGCTGCGACGGCCGGCGGTCGGCCAGATGCTTCAGCCCGACGAGGTCGAGCGCCGCGTCCACCCGCCGCTCGATCTCCGCGCGCGGCACGCGCCGCTCCTCCAGTCCGAAGGCGACGTTGCGGCGCACCGTCATGTGCGGCCACAGCGCGTAGCTCTGGAACACCATGCCGACGTCGCGCTTGTGCGCCGGCAGGCCCGAGATGTCGCGCCCGCCGATCGTCACCTGCCCGCGCTGCGCGATGTTGAAGCCGGCGATCAGGCGAAGCAGCGTGGTCTTGCCGCAGCCCGACGGGCCGAGGAAGGCGAAGAACTCGCCCGGCTTGATGTCGAGGTGGATGTCCTTCAGCACGCGGTGGCTGCCGTAGGACAGGTCCACGCCGTCGATGCGGACGCCGACGCTCTGCATGCCGGCGGCCAGGGAGGCGGGGGAGAATTGATGGTTCATGGTGGCGGTTCCCCTCAATGGTCCTGGCCGCGCTCGCGCCGGCCCCGCTCGATGATGACATGCGACAGGTAGGTGCCCAGCCCGACGATGACGACGGCGAAGACGCCCAGCGCCGCCCCCGGCCCGCGCCCGGCCGCCGACTGCATGTAGACGTAGAGGCCGTAGGCCAGCGGCGCGTCGCTCTGCGAATGGACCAGCATGATGGTCGCCGACAGCTCGACCGCCGCGGTGGCGAAGCTGGTGACGAAACCGGCCAGGATGCCGCCGGACATCAGCGGCACGACCACGCGGCTGATGGTGCGCAGCTTGGTGGCGCCCAGATTCTCGGCCGCCTCCTCCAGCGAGTTGCTGACCTGCTGCAGGGCCGCGGTGCAGGCGCGCAGCGCGTAGGGCAGGCGGCGGATCGCCAGCGCGAAGACCAGGATCAGCCAGAAGCCGGACAGCGGCTGCCCGGTGAAGGGCATGGGCACGTCGTAGAAGCTGCGCAGATAGCCGATGCCCAGCACCACGCCCGGCACCGCCAGCGCCGCCATGGCGATGTAGTCCAGCCATTGCCGGCCCGGCAGCTTGCTGCGCAGCACCAGATAGGCGATGGCCGTGCCGATCACCACGTCGAGCAGCGCCGCCAGCGAGGCGTAGAGCAGCGTGTTGGTGATGTACTGGCCGCTCTCCAGGAAGACGGTCCCGTAATGCTTCATCGTGAAGGCGTCGGGGAACGGGCTGAAGGACCAGATCGTCGCGAAGGACAGCAGCGTCAGGCCGATGTGCGGCGCCAGCACCAGCACCAGGATCAGCAGCACGACCGCGTAGGCCGCGACCTGCTCCAGCGGCTTCATGCGCCGCCGCGCCAGACCGCCGCCGCCGCGCTGGACGG
The DNA here is from genome assembly GCF_040500525.1 of Azospirillum formosense. Taxonomy (NCBI): domain Bacteria; kingdom Pseudomonadati; phylum Pseudomonadota; class Alphaproteobacteria; order Rhodospirillales; family Azospirillaceae; genus Azospirillum; species Azospirillum formosense. The sequence continues at coordinate 572,895 of NZ_CP159405.1, forward strand.
TCGCGTAGTCCTTGCCCTTCATCGCCAGCGCCGACACCCACAGGGCCAGCAGCGAGCAGACGATCAGCACCACCGAGATCACGTAGCCCATCGGGTCGGCGATGCCGATGGAGGAGATGCGCAGATACGCCTGCGGCGCCAGCATGTCGTTGACGTTGAGCAGCAGCGGCGTGCCCAGATCGTCGAACACCTTGATGAAGACCAGCGACGCGCCGGCGACGTAGCCCGGCATGGCCAGCGGGAAGACGATGCGGCGGAACAGCCGGAAGCCGTGGCAGCCGAGGTTCTGCGCCGATTCCTCCATCGCCCGGTCGATGTTCTTCAGGCTGGCCGACAGGTTGATGAGGATGAACGGGAAATAGTGGATGCTCTGCACGAAGATGACGCCGTTCAGCCCCTCCATGAAGGGAATGGAGATGCCGAAATGGTCGCGCAGCAGCAGGTTGACCGTGCCGTTGCGCCCGAACAGGAGCTGCATCGCCACGGCGCCGATGAAGGGCGGCATGATCAGCGGGATGATGCCCAGGCTCTGGATCAGCACGGCGCCGCGGAACTCGAAGCGCGTCGTCAGATAGGCCAGCGGCAGGGCCAGCGCGCTCGCCACCACCACCGACATGGCGGAGACGTAGAAGGAGTTCCAGAAGGACCGCATGAACAGGTCGTTCTGGAAGAAGTCGGCGAAGTTGATCAGGGTGAAGGCCCCGGTCGTCTTGTCCTGGAAGGCGACGAAGATGACCTGGACGACCGGCACGACGAGGAACAGCAGCAGGAACAGCGCGATCAGCACAGCCGCCACCGCCGGCCCCGGCCGCACGCGCGCGATGCTTTCGCGCGTGAGCGCAAGAGACGTCATGGTTCAGCCCAATGGTATCGGGGGAGAAGGCGAGGCGGGGCGCCCGCGCGGGGCGCCCCGTCCGTCACGCTCGGGTCAGCGGGCCAGCGCCAGGGCCTCTTCGGCCTTCTTGCGGGCGGCGGCGTAGTTCTCCTTGGCGAAGGCGGCCCACTTCTGCTCCACCTGCGCCTGGCGCTCCGGCACGGCGTCGGTGGCGCTCTTGCGCTCCACCGTGAAGGCTCCGGCGAGCTGCGGGTCGGCGGCCTCCTGGGCGGTCACCGGCATGGCGGCGACGAGGTCGCGCGCCTCGGCCAGCAGCGCCTTGGCCTTGTCGTTGGGCTTCTTGGCCAGGGCGGCGTCGGCCTGATGGATGGCGCGGGTCGCCGCCTTCAGCCCGTCGAGCTGGAAGGTGATGAGCTGGTCGAACAGCGCGTCCACCACGTTGTAGCGGGCCTGCGACACCTCGACGTCGAAGTTCACCTGCGAGCCCAGCGAGGTGTCCTTGAACGGGTTCGGGTAGTCGGCCGGGGCCTTGGCGTAGGTCGCCGGGTTGACCGGCAGGCGGCGGATCGCCGGCTGCAGCAGAACCTCCTGGCCCTGCGGCGACAGGATGAAGTCGACGAAGGTCTCGGCGGCCGCCTTGTTGGGGGCGTTCTTCACGATGCCGATGTTGGCCGGCACGATGGTGGTGACCGTCGGGTAGGCGAACTCAACCGGGAAGCCCGACGCCTGGGACGACAGCGCGAAGAAGTCGATCACGATGCCGATACCGAAGCTGCCGGAGTTGACGCCGTCCGGCACGCCGAAGCTGCGCTCGGTGATGGTGCGGTAGTTGCCGGCGATCTCCTTGTTGGTCCGCCAGCCCTTCTCCCAGCCCTCGCCCTGGAGGATGGTCTCGATGGTCAGGTGCGTGGTGCCGGAGCGCGACGGGGCGGAGATGGCGACATGGTCGTAATAGACCGGCTTGGCGAGGTCCGACCACTCCTTGGGGGCCGGCAGCTCGTTGGCCTTCATGTAGCGGCTGTTCCACATGATGCCGTAGCCCGAGGCGGCGAAGCCGGCGTACATGCCCTCCGGATCGTTGATCGGGTAGGCGCCGACCTTCTCGGGAATGCCCTCGACCTTCGGCTTGTAGGCCTGCAGCAGGTTGGCGCCCTTCAGGACCTCGAAGGCGTCGGGGGCGGAAGCCCAGAACAGGTCGGTGCCGTTGTTCGACGCCGTCTCCTGGAGGTACTTCACGCCCGCGTTGGTGTTGCGGTTCAGAACCTCCAGCGTGACCTTCGGATAGGCCTTCTGGAAGGCCTGCTGGAAGGCACTGGTCAGGTCCTTCGGGAAGGACGTGACGACGACCAGCTTGCCCGACGGGTCCTGGGCGAAGGCGGCGGTGCTGGAAGCGAGCAGGACGGCCAGGGCGGCCGCGACGCCGTGCAGCGTGCGAGACATGGAATGGTTCCTCCCAATGTTTTTCTGCCGCTCTTTCAGCAATCCGCGTGCCAGACCGTTCGCGGGCGAATTCACTGGGGTTGCGGCGGGAGGATGGGTAAGACCGGTAACATCGGCCGGGAGCGATGGGTAACGGCGGGAACAGGGGCGGTCCAGGCTCCGGCCATCGCCGCGCGCCACGGCGGATCGGCAGTCCACACCCCCGGCCACAAAGAAGGTGACGCCGCGGTCAAAAGCGTTACCGCCATTCCAAGTATCCAACCTCTCCTTGAATGGGTTGACCCGGCGCATCGGCGATTCGCCCGAAATATTTAAAACAACAACCGACCAAACGAACTCCGTAAACCCCTGACAAAAAACAAAACAGCCGCCATCTCCGCACAAACATCACCACATTCTGAAAAACATTGTCGTTTATTGGACAAAACAACACACCTTGACCACCAACCGGCATTGCTATTTCACTTGAACATCTCCCCGATCGGCGATGCACGCAGGAAGAAACCTTTCAAAGGATTCCCCATGTCATGGCTTCACTCGATCGTCAACCAAGCCCCGGAAATTGCGTTATTTCTTTCCCTGGCGGGCGGCTACTGGGTCGGTAAGTTTCAATTCGGCAAGTTCCAGCTCGGCGGGGTTGCCGGATCACTGCTGGTCGCCGTGGTGATCAGCCAAATCGGCGTTTCGATCGACAACGGCGTCAAAGCGATTCTCTTCGCTTTGTTCATTTACGCGGTCGGCTTTGAAAGCGGTCCGAAGTTTTTTCAATCGCTGGGACGGCAGTCGATCCGCGAAATCATCCTGGCGGTGGTCCTGGCGGTCAGCGGTCTGGTCACCGTCGTGATCATGGCCCGCCTGACCGGCCTCGACAAAGGTCTGGCGGCGGGCATCGCATCCGGCGGGCTGACCCAGTCGGCCATCATCGGCACGGCCAGCTCGGCCATCGGCAAGCTCGGGCTGCCGGCGGAGGAGGTGCAGCGCCTCCAGGGCAACGTCGCGGTCGGCTACGCCGTCACCTACATCTTCGGGTCCTTCGGCGCCATCCTGGTCTGCGTCAACCTGCTGCCCTGGATCATGAAGCGCAGCATCCGCGACGACGCCATCAAGGCGGAAACCGCGATGCTGGCCGGCGCCCATTTCCTGGCGCGGGGCGAGGAATACGCCATGCCGCCCCTGGTCGGGCGCCTCTACCAGATCGAGCGGGCGGCCGGGCGGACGGTGGCGCAGATCGAGGCGGACTCCGCCGACGGTCCGGTCAGCGTGGAACGGGTGAAGCGCAACAACGCGCTGATCGGGTTGCAGCCGGACTTGCGGCTGGAGGCCGGGGACGTCGTGCTGCTGGTCGGACGACGGGCCGGGGTGGTCGGTCTTGCCGACCGGCTCGGCCCGGAGCTTCAGTCCTCGCAGGGCATGGACCTCATCATGCTGGTGCGCGATGTGGCCATCACCAACCCCGCCTTCGTGCACCGCAGTGTCGCCGAGATCCGCAAAGCGTCCTCGGCCAATCTGTACCACGGCGTCTATGTGACCGGCATCAAGCGGAGCGACCGGCCGCTGCCGCTCGCTCCCGACACGGTGATCGAAGCCGGCGACGTCGCCACGCTCTACGGCACCGCGGAGGATGTGCAGCGCGTCGCCGCGTCGGTGGGGACGGAGGTCATCGCGAGCGACAAGACCGACTTCATCTACCACGGGCTGGGGCTGGCGCTCGGCCTGCTCGTCGGTCTGGCCGTCATCCGCATCGGCGACATCCCGCTGACGCTGGGCAGCGGCGGCGGCGCCCTGCTGGCCGGTCTGCTGTTCGGCTGGTACCGCACCCGCAACCTCGCCATCGGGAACATGCCGACGCCGGCCTCCACGCTGCTGCGCGACCTGGGTCTGGCCGGCTTCGTCGCCGTGGTCGGCCTCCAATCGGGCCGGCAGGCCGTGAGCACCGTGGTCGAGAGCGGGCTGAGCATCTTCCTGGTCGGCGTGGTCGTGACGCTGGTGCCGATGATCATCACCCTGCTCGTCGGCCGCTATCTGCTGCGCTACGACAACGCGGCCATCTTCGCCGGCGCGCTCTCCGGGTCGCGCAGCGCCAACCCCGCCTTCGGCGAGGTGCTCGACAAGGCCGGCAACTCCATCCCGACCGTTCCCTTCGCCATCACCTACGCGCTGGCGAACGTCTTCCTGACCCTGCTGGGGCCGCTGGTGGTGGCCTTCGTGTAATCCAGACGAGGAGTTCCCCTGATGGACTCGATCGATTACAGCCGATACGCGAAGCTCAGTCCCTTCGAACTGAAGGACGAATTGATCAAGCTCGCCTCCGGCCGCGAAAACCGGCTGATGCTGAACGCGGGGCGCGGCAACCCGAACTTCCTGGCGACGCTGCCGCGCCGGGCCTTCTTCCGGCTGGGCCTGTTCGCGGTCGCCGAGGCCGAACTGTCCTTCTCCTACATGCCGAACGGCGTCGGCGGCCTGCCGCGGATCGAGGGCATCGAGGGCCGGTTCGAACGCTACGTCTCGGAGCATCGCGACCAGGAGGGGGTCGTGTTTCTCGGCCGCGCGCTGAGCTACGTGCGCGACCAGCTCGGCCTGTCGGGCTCCGGCTTCCTGCACGAGGTGGTGGAGGGGGTGCTGGGAGCGAACTACCCGGTGCCGCCGCGCATGCTGGCGATCAGCGAGGACATCGTCCGGCACTATCTGGTGAAGGAGATGGTCGGCGGCTTCCTGCCGCCCGGCAGCGTCGATCTGTTCGCGGTCGAGGGCGGCACCGCGGCGATGACCTACATCTTCAACACCATGAAGCAGAACGGGCTGATCGAGCGCGGCGACAAGGTCGCCATCGGCCTGCCCGTCTTCACCCCCTACATCGAGATCCCGGAACTCGACGAGTACGGGCTGACGGAGGTCGGCATCAACGCCGACCCGGCCAAGGGCTGGCAGTACCCGGACTCCGAGCTGGACAAGCTGAAGGACCCGGCGGTCAAGGTGTTCTTCTGCGTCAACCCCAGCAACCCGCCCTCGGTCAAGATGGACGACCGCAGCCTCGACCGCATCGCGGCCATCGTGAAGAACGAGCGGAAGGACCTGATCATCCTGACCGACGACGTGTACGGGACCTTCGCGGACGATTTCCGGTCGTTGTTCGCCGTCTGCCCCGGGAACACCATGCTGGTCTATTCCTTCTCGAAGTATTTCGGGGCGACGGGATGGCGGCTGGGGGTGATCGCCACCCACAAGCAGAACATCTGCGACCAGCGGATCGCCGGCCTGCCGGAGGAGCGGAAGGCGGCGCTCGACCGTCGCTACGGCTCGCTGGCGCCGGACGTGCGCGCCCTGCGCTTCATCGACCGGCTGGTCGCCGACAGCCGCACCGTGGCGCTGAACCACACCGCCGGTCTGTCCACGCCGCAGCAGGTGCAGATGGTGCTGTTCTCGCTGTTCGCCCTGATGGACGAGCAGGACGGCTACAAGGCCGAGCTGAAGAAGGTCATCCGCCGGCGCGAGGCCGCCCTGTACCGCGAGCTGGGCCTGCCGACGCAGTCCGACCCGAACGCGGTGGACTACTACACGCTTCTCGACCTGGAGGACATCGCGCTGAAGCTCTACGGCCCGGAGTACGCGGCCTGGGTGAAGGCGAACTTCGTTCCGAACGACCTGCTGTTCCGCATCGCCGCGGAGACCGGCATCGTCCTGCTGCCGGGCAAGGGCTTCGGCACCCTGCAGCCGGCCGCCCGCGTCTCGCTGGCCAATCTGAACGAGTACGAATACGCGGCGATCGGGCGCTCGCTGCGCGGAATGGCCGACCAGTCCTACGAGGAGTTCAAAAAACAGCGGCCGAACGGGAAGGCGCCGAACGGCCAGACGAAGCCCGGCTGACCGGCAACACAGGCGCTCACTCCTCGGCAAAGTCGCCGCGGTGGAGGCCGTGGTGGCGCATCTTCAGGTACAGGGTCTTGCGGGTGATGCCCAGCTTGTCCGCCGTCTCGCCGACCCGCCCGCCGCAGCGGGCCAGAGCGTCCTCGACGAGCTGCTTCTCGATGCGGTCCATCTGCTCGGCCAGGGGGGCGATCCCGCCGCCCCCCGCCCCGGTGACCGATCCGCCCGCCGGACCGTCGCCCAGCCCGTCGCCCAGCCCCAGGGCCATGCGCTCGGCGACGTTGCGCAGCTCGCGGACGTTGCCCGGCCAGCCGTGGGCGGCGAGGCGGGCCAGCGCCGCCGCGTCCACCGGCGGCGCCGGGCGGCGGAGCGGGCTGCTGCGGCGTCGAGGAAATGGCGCAGCAGCAGCGGCACGTCCTCCCGCCGCTCGCGCAGGGGCGGAAGCGGCACGGTCACCACGTTCAGGCGGTAGTAGAGGTCCTCGCGGAACTTGCCCTCCCCGGCCAGCCGCAGCAGATCGACCTTGGTGGCGGCGACCACGCGGAGGTCCAGCGGGATCGGCCGGTTGCCGCCGACGCGCTCGATCACCCGCTCCTGCAGCACGCGCAGCAACTTGACCTGGAGGTGCATCGGCATGCTCTCGATCTCGTCGAGGAACAGCGTGCCGGCGTCGGCGTGCTCCAGCTTGCCGATGCGCCGCCCCTGGGCGCCGGTGAAGGCGCCGGGCTCGTGGCCGAACAGCTCGCTCTCGATGATGGTGTCGGGCAGCGCGCCGCAGTTCAGGGCGACGAAGTTGCCGGCCCGCCGCCGCCCGGCGTCGTGCAGGCTGCGGGCGACCAGCTCCTTGCCGGTTCCGGTCTCGCCGAACAGCAGGACGTCCACCTCCGCGTCGGCCAGCCCGGCCACGGCGGCGCGCAGCCGCTCGATGGCGGCGGACCGGCCGATGATGCGGGCCTCCAGCGAGCCGCCGGCGGCGAGCTGCGCCCGCAGGCTGCGGTTCTCCAGCACCAGCCGCCGGTGCTCCAGCGCGCGGCGCACCACCTCCACCAGATGGCCGGGCTCGGCCGGCTTCTCGATGAAGTCGTAGGCGCCGCCGCGCACCGCCCGCATCGCCATGGCGATGTCGCCGTGCCCCGTCACCAGAACCACCGGCACCTCCGGGTCGGCGGCGCGCACCCGCTCCAGCAGGGCGAAGCCGTCCATCCCCGGCATGCGCACGTCGGTCACCACCACGCCCGGCCAGGACGGGCCGAGCCGGTCCAGGGCGTCTTCGGGCCGGGTCGTCGCCTCCACCGCGAAGCCCTCCAGCTCCAGCGTCTGGCGGCTGGCGTCCAGCACCTCGTGGTCGTCGTCGATCAGAAGAACGGTCATGCGGTGTCGCTCAGGCACGGGTCAGGGTCAGCAGGAAGGCGGTTCCGCCGGGGCCGCTCTCGGCCACCGACAGGGCACCGCCGAAGTCCCGCACGATGTTGTAGGAGATCGAGAGGCCGAGGCCCAGCCCGGCGCCCACCGGCTTGGTCGTGAAGAAGGGATCGAACACCTGCCCGGCCACCGCGTCGGGAATGCCGGGGCCGCTGTCGCGCACGGTGATGCGGACGGTTCCCTCCACCGCCTCCGCGGCTATGGCGACGCGGCGCTTGGGGGCGCCGGCCACGGCGTCCAGCGCGTTGCTCAGCAGGTTGACCAGCACCTGTTCCAGCCGCACCTCCTCGGCGCGGACGCGCAACGGCGCGCCGGGCCGCTCCTCCGGCAGATCCACCGCCAGCTCCACGGCCTCCTCGCGCAGCCGGTCGCCGAACAGCGAGAGCGCGCCCTGAACCACCGGGGCCAGCTCCACCGCCCCCAGCCGGGTGTCGGGACGGCGGGCGAATCGCTTCAGATGGTTGGTGATGTTGGCCATGCGGGCGGTCAGATCGGCGATCTTGCCGAGGTTGTTCTCCGCCTCCGCAACCCGGCCGAGCGCGATCAGCTTGCGCCCGTTGTGGGCGTAGGAGCGGATGGCCGACAGCGGCTGGTTCAGCTCGTGCCCCACCCCGGCGGCGAGCTGGCCCAGCGCCGCCAGCTTGCCGGCCTGCACCAGCTCCGCCTGGGCGTCGCGCAGATCACGCTCGGCGCGCTGGTGTTCGGCGATGGACCGCTCCAACCGCGCGTTGGTGGTGCGCAGGTCGGCGGTGCGCTCCGCCACCGTGCGTTCCAGGAGCTGCTGCGCCTCCACCCGCTCCGTCATGTCGGTCAGGGTGACGATGAAGCGCTGCTGCTGGCGCCGCCGGAAGGGGCGGATGCCCACCTGGACCGGCACCGGGCGCCCGTCCGGCCGCCGCCCGGCGGTCAGGATGGACAAGGCCGGCGCCGCGTCGTCGGGCGCGGCGCCGGCCTCGCGGAAGAAGTCCTCGACGCGCCGCGCGCCGGCGGGATCCAGCCGGTCGGCCAGCCGCCGGTCCGCGGAGCCGTCGGGCGCGGCGATGAGCGCGGCGGCCAGCGGGTTGACGAACTCGATCACCCCGTCGGCGTCGGTGGTCGCCAGCCCGGCCTGGGCGTTGTCGATGATGGCCTGGGCGTTGGCCTCCTCCACCGCGATGGCGGTGTCGCGGAAGACCAGAAGCGCCGCGGCCATCTGCGACAGCTCGTCGTTGCCGCCCAGCGGAATGTCGGCCTGGAGGTTGCCGGCGGCGATCTCGTGCGCCGCGCTGCCCAGCCGCGTCAGGCGCGAGATGATGCTGCGGTTGACGTACAGCCAGGCCACCAGCACCGCCACCAGCAGGCTGACCAGGGCGCTCGCCAGCAGGGCGGAGCGCCCCTCGGCGATGGCCTGGGCCGACCGCGCCGCGGCGGCGCGCGAGGTGCTTTCCACCGCCTGCACTTGCCGGGCGATCAGGCCGTTCAGCCGGGCCACGAGGTCGCGGTTGTCGGCGAGCAGCGCCAGCCCGCGGTCCGCCTCCGCCAGCTCCGCGCGGCGCAGCTCCGGGATGCTGCCCTCGCCGCGGGCCAGCTCCAGCAGGCGGGCGACCACCTGCCCCAGCGACACGCCGTCCGCCCAGTCCGCCAGCGTGGCGATGTCGCGCTGCAGCCGGTCGGCGGTTTCCTCCAGAAAGCCCGCGTTGTCGTCCAGGGCCTCGGCGGTGGCCAGCGTCGCGGCGCGCGCGATCAGGCCGACCGCGAGGTTGCCGTTCGCCCCGATCTGGAGCACCGCCTCGCTGCGCCGGCTCTCCGCGCGCAGGGTGCGGACGGCCTCGGCGGAGCGGGTGCCGGCCTCGACGAGGTCCAACGCGCTGTGAATGTTGAAGCGGGCGTCGGTGACCAGAGGTTCGATCTCGTCGAGGAAGTCGGCGTGCAGCCAGCGCAGCCGCTCGATGCCTTCCTGGTTGCGGCGGGCCAGCGCCAGCCGGTGCCGCACGGTGGTGTCGAGGTCGGTCAGGTTGCGGCCGAGCGCGTCCACCAACGGGCGCAGCCCGGGGACGCCGCGCTCCCCCTCCGCCGCCAACGCGCGCAGCGCGGCGAGCCGGCGGCCCAGCGCGTCGCGGATGGCCCCCAGTTCCTGCTCGGTCTGGGCGTTGGCGAGGATCGGCGCGGTCGCGATGATGCCGCCCCCCTCCTCCGCCAGACGCGCGGCGAGGCCGAGGGCGGGCAGATGACTCTCCGCGAACTCGTCCAGCGTGCCGCCCAGCCGGTCGTAGGACAGCCAGCCCAGCCCGCAGGCGACCACCGACAGCGCCGCCACCGCGACGAAGGCCAGCAGCAGCCGCGCCCGGATGCCGAACCGCACGGGACCGGAAGGCTGCCCGGACACCGTCTCCGCGGTCACGGCCAGACCCCCTCGCCGCCGGCCACGCGCAGGATGATCAGCGCGCGTTCGGCCAGGGCCAGGGCCTCGTCCAGCCGCTCCTGGGAGAAGGCCCGCCACGCGGCTTCCAGCTCCGCCTGCCGGCTGGACACGGGGAGCCCGCGCGCCGGGCGGCGCAGCGCCATGGAGAAGGCGGGGTCGGCGGCCTCCGCCGCGGTGACCGGAACGGCGGTGGCCGCCGCCCGCGCGGCGCGCAGCAGGTCGGCCGCGACCGGATCATGGGTGGCTGACCCATAGAGGGTCGACAGGCGCGCCTCGCCCTCGTGGATCAGCTGCCAAACCCGGTTCAGCGTCTTGACCCGGAAGGTCACCAGCTCGTCGAACAGCAGGTTCACCAGCTCGTAGCGGGCGCCGGACAGGGCGCGGTCGAACAGGAACCGGTCGTCGCCGGTCTCCGTCCGGTAGGGGTCGGGGTAGCCGGCGGGAGCCGCCGCGTAGGCGTCGGGCCGCACCGGCAGGCGCTGGATGTCCGGGCGGACCAGCAGCGCCTGACCGGCCGGGGACAGCAGGAAGTCGATGAAGGCCCCGGCCCCGTCCGGGTTCGGCGCGCCGCGCAGCAGCGCCACGCTGGCGGGAAGGAACAGGCTGTCGGCGGGATAGGCGAAGCGCAGGTTCTCCTCCTCCGAGCCGGCGGACTGCCCGAGGAAGTCGATGCTCAGCCCGACGCCGAAGCGCCCCTTGGCGACGCCGTCGACCACGCCGTAGCTGCGCGCGGTCACGGTGGCGAGGTTTCCGGCGATCTCCAGCCACGTCGCCCAGCCGCGCTCCCACCCCTGCGTCTGCAGGACGGTCTCGACCATCAGATGCATGGTGCCGGAGCGCGACGGGGCGGTGATGCCGAGATGCCGGGCGTAGACGGGGCGGCTCAGATCCTCCCACCGCTTGGGCGCCGGCAGGCCGTGGCGGTCCAGGTAGCGCTGGTTCCACAGCAGCCCGTAGCCCGACAGCGCGAAGCCGAGATAGGCGCCGTCCGGATCGTTGATCGGCTGGTTCCCGACGGTCGGCGGCGCCCCCGTCGGGCGGGCGGCGAGCGGCTGCAGACGCTTGGCCGCCTTCAGCACCTCGAAGGCGTCGGGAGCGGACGCCCAGAAGACGTCCACCCCATCGTCCGCCCGCTCCTGAAGCTGGCTGATCGCGGCGGTGGTCTTGGTGTTGACGATGCGCAGGCGCCAGTCGGGGTGCGCCGCCTCGAACGCCTCGCGCACCGGCTCGTAGAAGCCGGCGGGGAAGGACGTCAGCACCGTGACGGCGCTGCGGGTCTCCCGTCCGGCCGCGATCTCCGGCAGGACGGGAAACAGAAGAAGAGCGGCGAGGAGACGCCCGGCGAAGGCACGCAATCCAGTCATGGCGGGGGCCACTGTGCGGTGGCCTTCGTCCGTTTGTCCAACGGTTCCGTCACATCGTGCCAGACTCATAGCGGGCCAGACTCACAGCGGGCCGGACCGCCGCGGCCGGCCCGGCCTCACGCCGGCTCGTAGAAGCGCGCCAGCTCCGACGCCGGGACCGGGCGCCCGATCAGATAGCCCTGGAGCTGGTTGCAGGACTCGTTCTTCAGCAGGGTGCGCTGCTCCTCCGTCTCCACGCCCTCCGCCGTGACGGCGATGTCCAGGCTCTTGGCGAGCGCCAGGATGGTGCGGATGATCGACAGGGACTCGCGGTTCTCCGCCATCAGCTGGACGAAGGAGCGGTCGATCTTCAGCTTGTCGAAGGTGAATTTCTGGAGATAGCTGAGGCTGGAATAGCCGGTGCCGAAATCGTCCAGGGCGATGCGCACCCCAGCGGACTTCAGCGCGCTTAGCGCGGCCAGGGCGCGCTCGGTGTCGTCGATCATCACCCCCTCGGTCACCTCGATCTCCAGCCGGTGCGGCGCCATCCCCTCCTCCTCCAGGATGCCGAGGATGGTGGCCGGCAGGTCGGAATGGCGGAACTGGACCGGCGACAGGTTCACCGCCACCTTGACCGGATCGGGCCAGCTCCGGGCGTCCCGGCAGGCGGTGCGCAGCACGAATTCGCCGAGCTGCATGACCAGCCCGCTTTCCTCGGCCAGCGGCACGAACTCCGACGGCGGGATCATGCCGCGCTCCGGGTGCTTCCAGCGCACCAGCGCCTCGAACCCCAGCACGCGGTGCGTCCGGCAATCCTCCAGCGGCTGGTAATGGACGCTGAGCGCGCCGTCGGCCAGCGCCTGGCGCAGGTCGCGCTCCAGTCCGCGGCGGGCCTGCAGGCGCTCGTTCATCGCCGCCTCGAAGAAGCGGAAGGTGCCCCGTCCCTCCGACTTGGCGCGGTAGAGCGCGGTGTCGGCGTGCTGGAGCAGCGTTTCCGCCCCGCTGCCGTCCTGCGGGAACAGGGCGATGCCGACGCTCGCCCCGACCACCATGCGCTGGCCGTCCAGCTCGGCCGGCAGGCTCAGCGTCTTGACCAGCCGGTCGGCCAGGGCCAGCGCCTCGCCCGGCTGCGCGATGCGGTGCAGCACGGCGAACTCGTCGCCGCTCAGCCGCGCCACCGTGTCGTGGCTGGGCACCGCCTCCAGCATGCGGCGCGCCATCTCCTGCAGCAGCCGGTCGCCCGCCGGGTGGCCCAGCAGGTCGTTCACCGCCTTGAAGCGGTCGAGGTCCAGATAGAGCACCGCCACCCCGGTGCGCGCCCGCCCCGCGCTGGTCAGCGCACCGTTCAACCGGTCGAGGAACAGGGAGCGGTTGGGCAGGCCGGTCAGCAGGTCGTGGTGCGCCATGTGGCGGATGCGCTCCTCCGCCCGCTTGCGCTCGCGGATGTCGCGGACGGCGACGACGCGGGCGGGGCGGCCCTCGTGCGTGATGTCCTGCCCGTGCGCCTCGACCATCACCAGCGTGCCGTCGTCGTGCAGCAGGTCCAGCTCGACCCGCTCGGAGGTCGGCTGGGCCAGCTTGCGCTCGATGTCGGAGCGGCGGTTCTGCACCACGAAGCGCAGCATGGATTGGCCGATGAACGCGGCCGGCGGCTTGCCCAGCAGCTCCGCCATGGCGCGGTTGACGTCGAGGACCACGCCGTCGCGGTGGATGACGATGCCTTCCGTCGTGGCGTCGGCGAGCTGGCGGAACCGCTCCTCGCTGGCGCGCAGCCGGGCCGCCTCGTGCGCCGTCCTGGCGGCGAGCCGCTGGTCCATGATGGCCCCGGCGAGGCCCAGCGCCATCACCACCGTCGCCGTCACCGCGATGGCGACCGCCAGCAGGCCCGGCTCCATGATCTGCTCGGACATGTCGTGCAGCGGGTCGGGGACCAGCGTGACTCCGGCCATGCCGGTGAAATGCAGCCCGCAGATGCCCAGCGCCAGCAGGGCGGCACCGGAGGCCAGCCCCTTCAGCGACCCGATCCGCAGCGCGGCGGCGAAGCCCGCCCCGCCCAGCAGGACGCCCAGGCCCAGCGCCACCGCGACGTAAGCCGGGTCGTAATGCAGGTTGGCCGGCACCTGGAGCGCCGCCATCCCGGTGAAATGCATGGCGGTCGCCGCGGCCCCGGCGATGGCGCCGCCGAGCGGGGCGGCCAGCCGACCGCCGCCGATGGCGTGGCGGATGCCCAGCGCGGCGCCGCCGATGGCGATCAGGCTCGACAGGACCGTCAGGCCGACGTCGTAGCCCGTGGGCAGGCTCGTCTGGAAGGCCAGCATGGCGATGAAATGGGTCGCCCACACGCCGCCGCCGGTCGCCGTCGCGGCACCGGCCAGCCAGCCCCAGCGCGCCCGTCCGGCCGCCGCCGCGGCGCGGCGGGCGAGGTTCAGGGACACCCAGGCACCGAATCCACACACCGCCCCCGCCAGCAGCACGAGCCACAGATCGTGCTGCTGGGTTATGCAGGCATACACACGCATCATCCGGCGTTCATCCCGTTCCGGCGGCTCGGTGCCGCTTGATCCGATTACCTTAATCTTTTGGTACGTTAATAATCCTTTTTCGGATCCGTCCGGAGTGCGGAATCGGCATGCGCAAGTTGCACGGGCGCTACAGTCGGTAACGCAGCGCATCCACCAGGGCGGCCAGGGCCGGGGGGATCTGCCGGCGGCTGGGGTAGTAGAGGTAATAGCCGGGGAAGGGCTTGCACCAGTCGTCCAGCACGCGGACCAGACGCCCGGCGGCGATGTGCTCCGCCACCTCGTCCTCGAAGATGTAGGCCAGTCCCCGCCCGTCCAGGACGGCGGCCATGATGACGTCCATGTCGTTGGACACCAGCGAACCCGACACCCGGACATTCACCGGGTGGCCGTCCTCCTCGAACTCCCAGACATAGACGGCGCCCGACGAGGTGAAGCGGTAGTTGATGCAGTCGTGCCCGGCCAGATCCTGTGGGGCGCAGGGCACCGGATGCTTTGCGAAGTAGGCGGGCGCGCCGACGATCGCCGCCCGGATGTCCGGGCCGATGCGCACCGCGATCATGTCCTTTTCGACCTGCTCGCCCAGCCGCACACCGGCATCGAATCGGCTGGCCACGATGTCGGTCAGGCTGCTGTCGATGGACAACTCCACCTGCACCTCCGGATAGTCGGCGAGGAAGCGCGACAGCACGGGCCACAGCAACCGCACCGCCGCGTGCTTGCCGGTGGTGATGCGCAGCGTGCCGGCGGGCTTCTCGCGCAGTTCCCCCACCGCGGCCAGACCGGCGGCGATGTCGTCCAGCGCCGGCCGCAGCGTGCGGAGCAGCCGCTGGCCAGCCTCCGTCGTGGACACGCTGCGGGTGGTGCGGGCCAGCAGGCGCAGGCCCAGCCGGTCCTCCAGCGCCTTCATGGCGTGGCTGAGCGCGGATTGGGACATGCCCAGCCGGGCCGCCGCCCGCGTGAAACTTCCCTCCTCCGCCACGACGGCGAAGGCCGCCAGATCGCTGAGGTCGTTCCGATTCATTCATGCACCAAATTCATAAGCCCAAGCGGATTGTATCGGCTATTCGGCTCGCAGCGAAGCGGTTAGGATGATCGTGGTCACGTTTGCGGGCCGAACGAACGGATAGGTCAAGCGCTTCCGCGGAAGACCAACTCCCACACTGGGATGTTTGCCGCGCCCACCGAACGGGACCACACTGCACACGGTCTTTTCGAAGCTGGGATTCACGCAGGAATTGCCCGCCGAAGGCCCGCACCATAATACCCGACAGGCAGAGTCGAGAGACAGGGATCATCCGATGATTCGTTTGAACATCAACGGGCAGGACCGGGACGTCGACGTGCCCGGCGACATGCCGCTTCTGTGGGTCCTGCGGGACGAATTGAACCTGACCGGCACCAAGTTCGGCTGCGGCATCGCCCAGTGCGGCGCCTGCACCGTCCATATGGACGGCACGCCGATCCGCGCCTGCCAGACCCCGGCGGAATCCGCCGCGGGCACGAAGATCACCACGATCGAGGGCGTGTCCGGCACGGTCGCCCAGGCGGTCCAGGCCGCTTGGCAGAAGCTGGACGTGGTGCAGTGCGGCTACTGCCAGTCCGGCCAGATCATGAGCGCCGTCGCCCTGCTGACCGACAACCGCAACCCCACCGACGACGACATCGACGCGGCGATGGACGGCAACGTCTGCCGCTGCGCCACCTACCCGCGCATCCGCGCGGCCATCAAGGACGCCGCCAAGGCGATGGGGGCCTGAGCCATGCTGAACCAGCTCATCAAGCAGGCGGCGGCCGATGTCGCCGCGCCCTCGCGCCGCGGTTTCCTGAAGGGGGCCAGCGGCGCCCTGGTCCTCGGCGCCATGCTCCCCCCCATGATGTCTGGGCCCGGCTTCGCCGGCGAGGCCGCCGCCCCCAAGGTCGTCGGCCCGGCGGACCCGCGCCCGCAGGCCTTCATCCGCATCGCCGCCGACGACACGGTCACCGTTCTGGTCAAGCATCTGGACAAGGGCCAGGGCATCATGACCGGCCTGACCACCATCGTCGGCGAGGAGCTTGACGCCGACTGGGCGCAGATGCGCGGCGCCTTCGCCCCGGCGGACGGCGCGCTCTACGCCAACCACTTCTTCGGCATCCAGGGCACCGGCGGCTCCACCGCCGTCGCCAACAGCTGGGACGAACTGCGCATGGCCGGCGCCGCCGCCCGCGCCATGCTGGTCGCCACCGCCGCGGCGCGCTGGTCGGTCCCGGCCTCGTCCGTCACGGTGGAGAAGGGCGTCGTCCGCCACGCCGCCTCCAACCGCAGCGTCCGCTTCGGCGAGCTGGCGGAGGACGCGGCGAAGCTGCCCGTCCCGCAGAACGTCGCGCTGAAGGACGCCAAGGATTACACGCTGATCGGCAACCCGTCGCTGCACCGGCTGGACCATGTGTCCAAGACCGACGGCACGGCGATCTTCGCCATGGACATCCGCCGCCCCGGCCAGGTGACGGCGGTGATGGCCCGCTCCCCCCGCTTCGGCGGCACGGTGAAGTCGGTGGACGCCGCCGCGGCGAAGCGGGTGCCGGGCGTCCTGGAGGTGCTGACCCTGCCGAGGGGCGTCGCCGTCGTCGCCAAGAACACCTGGGCCGCCATGAAGGGCCGCGAGGCGCTGACGGTGGAGTGGGACGACGCCAAGGCGGAGATGCGCGGCACCGAGGAAATGCTCGCCGACTACCGCAAGCTGGCCGACCAGCCGGGCAACGTGGCCACCGACACCGGCGACGCGGCGAAGGCGCTGGCCGGCGCCGCCAAGGTGGTGGAGGCGGAGTTCGTCTTCCCCTACCTCGCCCACGCCCCGATGGAGCCGCTGAACGCGACCGTCGAGCTGAACCCCGACGGCGGCTGCACCATCTGGGCCGGCTCGCAGTTCCAGGGGGTCGAGCAGAAGGTCGCCGCCGCCATGCTGGGCTGCAAGCCGGAGCAGGTGGTCATCAACACCGTCTGGGCGGGCGGCAGCTTCGGCCGCCGCGCCACCACCGACGCCGACTACATCGCGGAGGCGGTGTCCATCGCCAAGGCCTATGGCAAGGCGCCGGTCCATCTGGTGTGGACGCGCGAGGACGACATCCGCGGCGGCCGTTACCGCCCGCTGTTCCTGCACAAGGTGAAGGCCGGCCTGGACGCCTCCGGCAATCTGGTGGCGTGGCGGCAGAACATCGTGGGGCAGAGCTTCATGGAGGGCACCCCGTTCGAAGCCGTGATGGTCAAGAACGGCGTGGACGCCACCTCGGTCGAAGGGTCCTCGGACATGGCCTACGCCGTGCCGAACCTGTACGTCGACCTGCATTCGCCGAAGTCCCCGGTCACCACCCTGTGGTGGCGCTCGGTCGGCCACACCCACACCGCCTACGCCAAGGAGGTGATGATCGACGAGCTGGCCGCGGCGGCGGGCAAGGACCCTGTGGCCTTCCGGCTGGAGATGCTGAAGGGCCACCCGCGCCTCCAGGGCGTGCTGAAGCTGGCGGCCGAGAAGGCCGGCTGGGGCCAGCCTCTGCCCAAGGGGAAGGGCCGCGGAATCGCCGTCCATGAGAGCTTCAGCAGCTTCGTCGCCCACGTCGCCGAGGTCTCGGTGGACGAGCAGGGCCGCGTGACCATCGACCGCGTGGTCTGCGCGGTGGATTGCGGGCAGGTCGTGAACCCGAACATCGTCGAGGCGCAGATCTCCGGCGGCACCGGCTGGGCCATCGGCCACGCGCTGCGCGACGAGATCACGCTCACCGGCGGGCTGGTGGACCAGAGCAACTTCGACACCTACCAGCCGCTCCGCAATTCGGAGATGCCGCCGGTCGAGGTGCACATCCTCCCCTCCACCGCCCGTCCGACCGGCGTCGGCGAGCCCGGCGTACCGACCGCCGCCCCGGCGGTCGCCAACGCGGTCTTCGCCGCCACCGGCAAGCGCCTGCACCACCTGCCCTTCACCCGCTCGGGCATGGTGTAACGCTCCGTCACGTTGGAGAAAGCCCCTCTTCCCGTTCAGGGAGAGGGGCTTTCTTTTTGAGCTTGGGTCGGTCAGCGCTCGAATTTGGTCGCCATGATGATCGACGAGGTCGTCCGCTCGATGCCGTCGATGGCGCCGATGCGGTCGATCAGCGCGTCCATCTCCTCCATCGTTCCGGTCCGCACTACGGCGATCAGGTCGTGGGCGCCGCTGATGGCGTGAAGCGCCCGCACCTCCGGAATCCGCTTCAGCGCCTGGACCACGGCGGCGGTCAGCTTGGGCGACAGGTTGATGGAGACGTGGGCGCGGATCATCCGGCGCGCCGTCTCGTCCGACAGCCGCACCGTGTAGCCGGCGATCACGCCGCGCTCCTCCAGCCGCTGGATGCGGCTCTGCACCGTGCTGCGCGACACGCGCAGGCGGCGGGCCAGCGCGGCGGTGGGCTCCCGCGCGTTGTCCTGAAGCGCGTCGAGAAGCTGCTGATCCAGCTCGTCCATCATATCGCCGGCCTTTCCGTCATTATGCCGACCGATTTTCGGCGTTTCGGCGCCCTGCACCCTGCACATCGACAGGCCGTCCGGTCAAGATTGCGTCACAACGACGCAAACCAAGAAGCAGGGAGTTCGGGACGATGCGCGACATTCTTCTGATGGGCGGCGGCAAGATCGGCGAGACCATCGGCGACTTCCTGAAGGCCACGGGCGATTACCGGGTGACCGTCGCCGACCGTTCGGCGGAGGCGCTGGAGCGGCTGCCCGTCCACCCGCGCATGGAGACGCGCGTGGTGGACGCCGCCGACCCCGCCGGTCTCGCCGAGGCGATGCGCGGCAAGTTCGCGGTGCTGAGCGCGCTGCCCTACCACCTGACCGTCGGCGTGGCGGAGGCGGCGCGGGACGCCGGCACCCATTACCTCGACCTGACCGAGGACGTGGCGAGCACGCGGCGCGTCAAGGAGCTGGCCGACGGCGCGCGCTCGGCCTTCATCCCGCAATGCGGGCTGGCGCCGGGCTTCATCTCCATCGTCGCCAACGACGTGGCCTCGCGCTTCGACACGCTGGACACGGTGCGGATGCGCGTCGGCGCCCTGCCGAAATACCCGTCCAACGCCCTGAACTACAACCTCACCTGGAGCACCGAGGGCGTCATCAACGAGTATCTGGAGCCCTGCGAGGCCATCGTGGAAGGCCGCCTCGTCTCCGTCCCGCCGCTGGAGGAGCGCGAGGAGTTCTCCCTCGACGGCGTGCTGTACGAGGCGTTCAACACCTCCGGCGGGCTGGGCACGCTGTGCGAGACGCTGGCGGGCAAGGTGCGGACGCTCAACTACCGCTCCGTCCGCTATCCGGGGCACCGCGACCTGATGAAGGCGCTGCTGCACGACCTGCGGCTGGGCAGCCGGCGGGAGTTGCTGAAGGACATTCTGGAGCACTCGATCCCGGCCACCCTCCAGGACGTCGTTCTGATCTTCGTGACGGTGACCGGGACGAAGCGGGGTCGGCTGCTCCAGGAGACCTACGCCAACAAGATCTACGGGCGGGAGATCGGCGGCACCTTCTACAACGGCATCCAGATCACCACCGCGTCGGGGATGTGCGCCGTGCTCGACCTGCTGGCCGACGGCACGCTGCCGCAGCGGGGCTTCGTCAAGCAGGAGGAGGTGCGCTACGCCGACTTCATCGCCAACCGCTTCGGGCGCAACTACGCGATGACCGACGCGGCGCCCCAACAGGGATCGCAGCAGGGGGTGGGGCGCGCCGCCTGAGCGGGCGCCTCACCCCCAACGGGCCGCGCCTCAGATCACCTCGCGGGCGCGGCCCTTGAAGACGGTGGCGGCGATCTTCAGAGCGTCGGGGGTGCCGCGGGCCAGCGCCTCGGTGAAGTGCAGGGCTTGCTTGGCCTGCACCTTCGGCGGCATCGGCGGCTCGTTGGTGTCGACGAGGCAATCCACCACCACCGGCCCCGGATGGGCAAGGGCGGCGTCCAGCGTGGCGCCGCAATCCTTCGGGTCGGTGATGGTGAAGCCCCGGCCGCCGCAGGCTTCGGCCACCTTGGCGAAGTCGATGGGCTGGAGGTCGCAGACATACTCGGGGTTGCCGAGCATGGCGATCTGCTCCCACTTGATCTGGCCGAGCGAGTTGTTGTTGTTGATGATGACCTTGATCGGCAGCTTGTACTTCACCGCCGTGGCGAAATCGGCCATCAGCATGGAGAAGCCGCCGTCCCCGACATAGGCCACCACCTGTCGGCCGGGATGGGCGAGCTGCGCCGCGATGGCGTAGGGAACGCCGGGCGCCATGGTGGCGAGGTTGCCGGACAGCGAATGCATCTGGCCGCGCCGCGCCGGGATCTGCCGCGCCCACCAGGTGGCGATGGTGCCGCTGTCGCAGGCGACGATGGCCGTGTCGGACAGGCGCTTGCCCAGCTCCCACGCGACGACCTGCGGTTTCATCGGCAGGTCGGGGCGGGTGCCGCGCTCCTCCATCAGTTTCATCCACTCCGCCTTGCCCGCCTGCGCGGTCTGCAGGAAGGAGCGGTCCTCGTGCCGCCGCACCCGCTCGGTCAGGATGTCCAGCGCCAGCCCGCAATCGCCGACCAGCCCGGCCTCCACCGGGTAGCGCAGGCCGATGCGCGCCGCGTCGATGTCGATCTGGATGGCGCGGGCCTGCCCCGGCTTCGGGTAATACTCGATGTAGGGGAAGGTCGAGCCGGCGATCAGCAGCGTGTCGCAGGTCTCCAGCGCCTCCTGCGAGGGGGCGGTGCCGAGCAGCCCGACCTGTCCCGTCGTGAAGGGACTGTCGTCCGGCACCGCGGCCTTGCCCAGCAGCGCCTTGACGATCACCGCCCCGAGCTTGTCGGCCAGCCGTTCGAGCTGGTCGGTCGCCCGCAGCGCGCCCTGGCCGGCCAGGATGACGACGCGCTTGCCGGCGTCGAGGATTTCCACGGCGCGGCGGGTCTGCGCCTCCGACGGGACGGGAAGCTGGGGAGCGAACAGGGCGGTGTTGTGGCCCTTCACGTTGCGCGGCGCGCGCATGTCGGCGCCGATGCCCTGCTCCTGCAGGTCGACGGGGATGGTGATGTGCGACACGCCGCGGTGGGCGAGCGCGGTGCGGCAAGCCAGATTGGCGATGTTGCGGACGTGCGCCGCCCCCATGATGCGCTGGTTGTAGAGCGCGGCGTCCTGGAACACCTTGTCCAGCTCCACGTCCTGCTGGGTGTAGGTGCCGACGAGGTCGTGGTATTGCAGCCCGGTGATCGCCAGCACCGGCTGGTGGTCGAGCTTGGCGTCGTAGAGACCGTTCAGCAGATGCAGCCCGCCGGGGCCGGAGGTGGCGATGCACACGCCAAGCCGCCCGGTGAACTTGGCGTAGCCGCAGGCGGCGAAGGCCGCCGCCTCCTCGTGCCGGACCTGGATGAAGCGGATCTCGTCCTGGCGGCGGCGCAGCGCCTCGACGATGCCGTTGATGCCGTCGCCGGGCATGCCGAAGATCGTGTCCACACCCCAATCCACCAGAACATCCACCAGGATGTCGGAAGCCGTGCTCGCCATGCGGGAGTCTCCGTCGCAAACGGTCGTGATGAAGTCGCTCGATCCATCGGCAACCGAACGGAGCCGGGACGGTTCCCCGGACGGCAGGAGGTGATTGGCTCTTGACCTCAAGTTAAGTTGAGGTTTTAGAGTGGCTGCAATGTATCTGGCATGCCAGAGATGCCCCGCTCACCCTGGGCGTCCGAACGCAGGCCGGGATGCAGGTCCGTACAACCATCCTGGTGGGCGAAGGAATGACGACAACCGGTCTCGGGGAGAATGCGCAGCGGCCACCGGCGACGACACGCCCGCTGCGCGTTCATCATCTGGAGCGGGTGGCTCCGCATGTGTTGCTGGTGGAACTGCGCGATCCGGAGGGCGAGGCCCTGCCGCCCTACGACCCCGGCGCGCACATCGACGTGCATCTGCCGGACGGGGCGGTGCGCTCCTATTCGTTGTGCGGCGACCCGGCGGATCGCTCCGCCTACCGGATCGCCGTCCTCAACCAGCCGGGCGGGCGGGGATCGCGCTTCATCCACGGGGAATTGCGGCTCGGCACCACGGTCGCCGTCGCTCCGCCCCGCAACAATTTCCGCTTCGACGACGCCCCACGCTACCGCTTCATCGCCGGAGGCATCGGAATCACGCCCCTGCTGCCGATGATCCGCGCGGCGGCGCGCCGGGGAGCCGACTGGGTCCTGCATTATTGCGTGCGCAGCGCGGCCGAGGCGCCGTTCCTCGCCGAGCTTCGCGAGTTGGGAAATGGCCGGGTGACGGTGCACGCCGCGGACGAGGGTCGGCGGCTGGCGGTCACCGACCTGCTCGCGGCGACGCCCGACGATGCGCTGATCTATTGCTGCGGTCCGCAGCGCCTGATGGACGCCGTCGCGGCCGCGGCGCGGCCGTCGCAGGACGTGCGTTTCGAATGGTTCACGCCGCGCGCGGACGCGGGGCGTGACGCGGCGCCGGACGGTCGCTTCGAGGTCGTCTGCGCCCGCTCCGGCGTGACCGTCGCGGTGAAGGAAGGAACGAGCGTGCTGGACGCGCTCGACGCCGCGGGGGTTCCCGTCGCCTCGTCGTGCGAGCAGGGCATCTGCGGGACCTGCGAGACGGCGGTGCTGGAGGGGGAGCCCGACCATCGCGACAGCGTCCTGTCCGACGCTGAGCGCGCCGCCGGGAAGAGCATGATGATCTGCGTGTCGCGCGCCCGCAGCGCACGCCTGGTTCTGGACGTTTGACCGCAACACAGGGACGAGGGGGAGCCTATGACCGAGAACGACCTGCAACGGCTGGGGCTGGCGCTGCTGAACAGCCCGGCCGAGGCCATCGCCTATTCCGACCGCAAGGGCATCATCCGCTTCTGGAACGCGGGGGCGGAGCGCGTCTTCGGCTTCACCGCCGACGAGGCGCTCGGCCAGTCGCTGGACATCATCATTCCCGACCGCCAGCGCCAGCGCCATTGGGACGGCTACGATCAGGTGATGAAGACGGGGGAGAGCCGCTACGGCAGCGGCGATCTGCTGTCGGTGCCGGCGACGCGCAAGGACGGGACCCGCATCTCGGTGGAGTTCACCATCGTGCCGCTGAAGGACGCCGACGGGGCGATGCAGGGGATGGCGGCGGTCATGCGCGACGTCACGGCCCGGTTCGACGAACTGAAGGCGCTGCGCCGTCAGGCGGCCGGACGCTGAAACGCCCGTTGCCGCACGGACCTCCCGAGAATCGGAACCCTCCCGGGCGGGCGTCCGTTGAAAAGGGCTGTACCTTCAAGACATCAGCGTAGGGAGTGCGACATGCGCAATCTGATGATCGCGGCGTCGGCCGCGATGCTTCTGGCCGCCTGTTCGGGCATGGACGGCGGCGGAACGGGCAGCAGCGGGATGAACAGCGGCGGCCCCGGCAGCGGCCTCACGGGCGGCGGCATGTCCGGCAGCCAGGGCGTGGACGAGCCGAACGTCAACCCGAACGGGACCAGTTCCAGCCCCGGCTCCTACAGCGGGTCCGGGGTGAGCGAGCCGCAAAGCCGCACGCGGTCGCCCAACGAGTCCGGCATGGACCAGGGCATGACCCGCCAATCCCTGCCGAACCGCTCCGGCACCGGGTGGTAACCCGCAACGGCACGGCCATCCTGCGGAATTCCGGACCCGGACGAATAGGGGAGCCGGGCCGGCCGCCGCGGGAACCCGCGGCGGTTCGCGAGGTTCCTACCCTGCCGGACATGCCGGCTGGGTTTCAGAACGCGCAGGAGCGGTCCATGCTGAAATGGGCGTTGATCTTTTTCGTGGTGTCCCTGGTCGCCGGCGCGCTCGGCTTCACCAACGTGTCGTCGGCCACGGCGGGCGTCGCGAAGATCCTCTTCGGGATCGCTCTGATCATCTTCCTGGTCTTCCTGGTCCTCGCCCTGCTGGCCGGCGAGGTGATTTTCTGATCCGTCAGCGGAGCGCCGCTGACTGGGGACGGAGAATGGACAGCGCGCGGGCGAAGGCCTGATCGTTGGCCGCGCTGGGGATGCCGCCGGAGGGCGCGGCGGATTGCCCGTCCTCCGCGGCCGGCTCCGCGATGGTCTCGTCGGGCTGGATGCCGATCTGGTGGATCGACTGGCCCGACGGCGTGTAGTAGCGCGCCGTGGTCAGCTTCAGCGCCCCGCTGTCGAAGGGGATGACGCTCTGGATGATCCCCTTGCCGAAGGTCGTCGTGCCGATCACCGTCGCGCGCCGGTGGTCCTTCAGCGCCCCGGTCAGGATTTCCGCGGCCGAGGCCGACTTCGCGTTGACCAGCACCACCAGCGGCAGGCCGTCCGTCTCGTCGCCCGGTGTGGCGGTGTAGGTCTTGTCCGCCCCGCGCCCGGGGCCGCGGGCGGTCAGGATCGTCCCCTTGTCGAGGAAGGCGTCGGCGACGCGGACGCTCGCCTGCACCAGCCCGCCGGGATTGTCGCGCAGATCGATGATGAAGCCGCCCATGTCCGGCCCGATGCGGTCGCGCAGCGAGCGGATGGCCGTGCTGACCCCGGTGGCGGTCTGGCGGTCGAAGCGGGTGATGCGGATGTAGCCCACCGTACCGACGGCGGCCAGCCGGACCGAGGGGATGCGCAGCTTGCCGCGGACCACACTGACCTCGAAGGGGTCGGGCGTGCCGGCGCGCAGGACGGTCAGCGACACCGCCGCCCCTTCCGGCCCGCTCAGCATCTGCTTGACGGTCGCCAGCTCCGCCCCGCCCACCGGCTGCTGGTCCACCGCCAGGATCACGTCGCCGGAGCGCAGGCCGGCGGCCTCCGCGGGGGAGTCGGGAACGGTCTCGGCGATGCGGACTCGGGTGCCGTGGGCTTCGTAGCGGATGCCCAGCCCGGCGAAGGCGCCGTCGTTCGACGCCTGCAACTGCCGGTATTCGCCGTCGTCGAGATAGGCGGAATAGCGATCCCGTCCGGCCATCGCCTTGATGGCGATGTCGACCAGCTCATGGTCGGTCAGCGGCTCCACATACTGGCCGCGGATGGTGCGCAACGCCCGGACGAAGCGGTCGATCTCCTCCGCTTCCGTGCTGTGGCCGTAGGGAGTGGAGTCGCCTGCGGCCTGCGCGCTCCGTCCGGTGGTCATGGCCCCCGGGATCGCGAGGAAGGCGCAAAGGGCGGCGGCGGTGACGAGGCGCAGCTTCACGGCGGCAATCTCTCGGGATCGGAGCGGCGATGCTTCGAAATTAGCGGTGAATTGGTTTATGTACCGTTAACCATAACCGGAACGTGTCAGACCTTGTCCGCGTCGATGGACCGCCGCCACACCGGTTCGGACAGGCGCTCGACCAGGAAGTCGGCCAGGACGCCGACCTTCGCCGGGCGCGTGCGGGCCGATGGCGTGACGAAGTAGAGCCCGCCTTTCGGCAGCGACCAGTCGGTCAGGATGGCGGTCAGCCGCCCGTCCGCCAGATGCTCCGCCGCCATGAACTCCGGCAGTTCGGCGATCGCCAGCCCCTCCAGGAGCATCGGCACCAAGGCGTCGGCGTTGGTGACGCGCAGCGGGCCGGACGGCATCACGCTCTCCTCTTCGCCGGCGCCGTTGGTGAAGCGCCAGATGTCCTGGCGCCGCCGGTAGGCATAGCCCAGGCAATGGTGGTCCTTCAGGTCACGGGGATGCCGGGGCAGGCCATGGCGGGCAATATAGCTGGGAGCGGCAAGGACGACGGGAGCGATGGGGCACAGCCGCCGGGCCACCAGCGAGCTGTCCGGCAGCACGGCGATCCGCAGCGCGGCGTCGAAGCCTTCGCCCACCAGATCGACGGTCGCGTCGCTCAGATGCAGGTCGATGGAAATCTCCGGATAGAGGCGGAAGAAGTCCGGCAGCAGGGGCGCCACCCAGCGCAGCCCGAACGACATCGGCACCGCCAGCCGGATCAGGCCGCGCGGGCGGCTGGACAGCTCGCGCGCCGCGTTCTCGGCCGCCTCCGCCTCGTCATAGAGGCGCATCGCACGCTCGGCCAGGGAATGGCCGAAATCGGTCAAGGCCAGCCGGCGCGAGGTGCGGTTGAACAACCGTCCCCCCAACCGCTCCTCCAGCCGGCCGACGGCGCGCGACACCGTGGCGACCGACACGCCCATGGCGCGGGCCGCACCGGCGAAGGAACGCTCCTCCACCACCTTGGCGAACATCGCCAAGCCTTCGAAATCCGGCAGCCTCGACATCGCCAATCCTGCAACGATGGTTTTCAGTCGTTTCTATTTCGATGGGTCTCCGCCGTCGATAGCTTTCTCTCCAGCGAACAACCCAATCAAGGAAGCTACCGATGTCACGCAAGCTCGACGGCAAGATCGCCCTCGTCACCGGCGCCACCAGCGGCATCGGCCTCGCCGCGGCCAAGCGCTTCGCCGCCGAAGGGGCCACCGTCTATCTCACCGGCCGCCGCCCGTCCGAACTGGAGGCCGCGGTCGCGGCGATCCGGGACGCTGGCGGCACGGCGACGGGGGTCCAGGCCGACTCGTCCAATCTGGCCGACCTCGACCGGCTCTATGAGCGCATCGAAAGCGAGGCGGGCCGCCTCGACGTGCTGTACGCCAACGCCGGCGGCGGCGGCATGCTGCCGCTCGGCGCGATCACCGAGGAGCAGTATGAGGACACCTTCAACCGCAATGTGAAGGGCGTGCTGTTCACCGTGCAGAAGGCGCTGCCGCTGCTCGGCCGGGGCGCGTCGGTGATCCTCGCCGGGTCCACCGCCGGCAGCATGGGCACGGCGGCCTTCAGCGTCTACAGCGCCAGCAAGGCGGCGGTGCGCAACTTCGCCCGCAGCTGGATCCTGGACCTGAAGGACCGCGGCATCCGCGTCAACACGCTCAGCCCCGGTCCGATCCGCACGCCGGGTCTGGTCGAGCTGGCCGGTCCGGACGCGGCGCAGCAGCAGGGCTTGGTGGATTATCTGGCGGCGCAGGTGCCGCTGGGCCGCGTCGGCGATCCCGACGAAATCGCCAAGGCCGCCGTCTTCCTGGCGTCCGACGACAGCAGCTTCGTCAACGGCGTGGAGCTGTTCGCCGACGGCGGCATGGCCCAGGTTTGACGCCGAAGCCGGACGGGGGGCCGGAAGAGCGGCTTCCGCCCCCCGCCCGGCAATGAGACCGGCCCTTACGCCTGATCCAGGGTGATGCCCTCGATGAGGTCGCCCACGTCGTCGCAGCGGTCGGTGACGGCCTCCAGCAGCTCGTAGACCTCGCGGCGGCCCAGGAAGTCGATCATCTCCGGACGCTCGGCGATCAGCGACTTCATGGCGTCGCGCAGGATCTCGTCGGCCTCGTCCTCCAGGTCGGAGATCTGGCCGCAGATGTGCAGGATGCGGTCGGCGTGGACGGAGATCTTGGTCAGCAGCGGCATGACCTCCGACAGCAGGGCGGCCTGCTTGCGGCCGATCGCCGCCATGCGCATCATCCGGTCGTCGAAGGTCTCGATGCCGTAGAGCGCGGCGAGGCGCGGCACCTCGTCCATCAGGTCAATGCAGTCGTCCAGCGCGTTGATCAGCGCCTGGATCTCCGACCGGTCGAAGGGGGTGATGAAGGCGCGGTGCAGCCCGCGCCCGGCGTCCTTGGCGACGCGGTCGGCGTCCTTCTCGATCCGCTTCAGCGCCGCGGTGCGGTCGGCGCGCTCCTCCGGACCGGCCTGCATGACGGCTTCCAGGGCGGCCGCGGCGTCGACGATGTGGCGGGCCTGCTCGATGAATTGCTCAATGACCCGCTCTTCCTTGGGCATCATGGAGCGGATGGCGCGCAGCAGCAGCATGGAAACGGTTCTCTCGGTCGGTTCTGCCGTTTCCTCTTAACGCCGGGCGTCATGAATTTGCAGCAAAAACGTCATACGGAGAGGGCCTGTCTGCCCTGACGATGACGCCCCGTCCCGGCCCCCGTTCCGCCCCTCGGCTTGCAAGAGGAAGTTTTCGCTGCGTTCTCAAGCGCTTCGTTCGTCGCTCACGGACTGCCCAAGCAACCACTCCCGGAACGCCACCAGCGGCGGGTGATGCGCCCGCGACGGCGGGTGGACGAGGTGATAGGCGCGGTCCGGGTTCCGGTAGGGCCGGTCCAGCGCCGGGACCAGCGACCCGTCCCGCATCTCCGCCTGCACCAGGAGGGTCGGCAGCAGCGCCACCCCCAGCCCGGTGATCGCCGCCTGGGCGGTGGTGGAGAACTGCTCGAAGAACATGCCGGCGCCCTCGTGCCGCTCGATGCCCTGGGCGGCGAACCAGTCCCGCCACGCCTCCGGTCGGCTGGTGGTGTGCAGCAGGGGCAGCGCCACGAGGTCCGCGGCCGCGCGGATCGGGTGGGCGGCCAGGAAGGACGGGGCGCAGAGCGGCAGGACCTCCTCCTCCATCAGCCGTTCGCAGACGGCGCCGGGCCAGTCGGCGGCGCCGAAATGGATGGCCGCGTCCAGATCCTCCGACCGGAAGTCGAAGGGTTCCATCTTCGTCATGAAATGGATGATGACCTGCGGGTGCGCCGCCTGGAAGGCCGGCAGGCGCGGCACCAGCCAGCGCGTGCCGAAGGTCGGCAGCACCGCCAGCTTCAGCACGCCGCCCTGCGGCGCGGTCATGACCCTGAGCGTGGCCGCCCCCACCCGGTGCAGCGCCTCCCTCACCTCCGCCGCGTAGGACTCGCCGGCCGGCGTCAGGGTCACGCGCTGGTCGCGCCGCGCGAACAGCGGGACGCCGAGCTGGTCCTCCAGCGCCTTGATCTGCCGGCTGACGGCGCCCTGGGTCAGAGCCAGCTCCTGCGCCGCGGCGGTGAAGCTGCCGGTGCGCGCCGCCGCCTCGAAGGCGGAAAGCGCGCTCATGGACGGGAGAAGACGGCGTTGCAGACCCATGGGTCATGACTATAGCTCATGACCGGGGGAAAGAAAGTCGGTTGCGCGGGGCGGGGCCTGCCGCCAGATTGAGGAGGATTTGAACGTCCAGCCGAGGAACGAGCGCGCTATGAAGACCGGTGGCCAGTTGATCGTCGACGCACTGGAGGCGCAGGGCGTCGAGCGCGTGTTCTGCGTGCCGGGGGAAAGCTACCTCGCCGTGCTGGACGCGCTGCACGACTCGTCGATCCGCACGGTCAACGCCCGCCACGAGAGCGGTGCGGCCATGATGGCGGAGGCCGAGGGCAAGCTGACCGGCCGGCCGGGCATCTGCTTCGTCACCCGCGGCCCCGGCGCCACCAACGCCGCGCCGGGCGTGCATGTGGCGCAGCAGGACTCCACCCCGATGATCCTGTTCATCGGCCAGATCGAGCGCGGCATGCGCGGGCGCGACGCCTTCCAGGAGGTCGACTACACCCGCATGTTCGGCGGCATGGCCAAGTGGGTGGCCGAGATCGACAGCGCCGACCGCGTGCCGGAGATGGTCAGCCGCGCCTTCCACACCGCGCTCGCCGGCCGCCCCGGCCCGGTCGTTCTGGTGCTGCCGGAGGACATGCTGGTGGAGACGGCGGACGCGGCCGCCGCCCGCCCGGCCCGGCCGGTGGACAGCGCCCCCACCCCCGCCCAGGTCGCCGAGGTCGGGCGGCTGCTCGCCGGGGCGCAGCGCCCGCTGGTCATCGCCGGCGGCTCCCGCTGGACCGAGGACGCGGTGGCCTCGCTGCACGTCTTCGCCGAGACCTTCGCGCTGCCGGTGGCCGTCACCTTCCGCCGCCAGATGCTGTTCGACCACGCGCACCCGAACTACGCGGGCGACATCGGGCTGGGCATCAACCCGAAGTTGGTCGCCCTGGTGAAGGACGCCGACGTGATCCTGCTGCTCGGCGGCCGCTTCTCCGAGGTGCCGTCGCAGAGCTACGGGCTGCTCGGCATCCCGGAGACCGGCAAGACGCTGATCCACGTCCATCCGGGGCCGGAGGAGCTGGGCCGCGTCTACAACCCGGACCTCGCCATCAACGCCACGCCGGGGGGCTTCCTCGACGCCGTGACCGGGCTGGAGCCGCCGGCTTCCCCCGCCTGGGCCGGACAGGCCGAGGCCGCGCACGCCGCCTACACCGCCTGGAGCGAGCCGCCGGCCACCATCCCCGGCGCCGTCCAGATGGGCGCCGTCATGTCCTGGCTGCGCGACACCCTGCCCGACGACGCCATCCTGACCAACGGCGCCGGCAACTACGCCACCTGGATCCACCGCTTCTGGCGCTTCCGCCGCTTCGCCACGCAGGCCGCACCCGTCTGCGGCTCGATGGGCTACGGCCTGCCCGCCGCCGTCGCGGCCAAGCTGCTCCACCCGGAGCGGGACGTGGTCTGCTTCGCCGGCGACGGCTGCTTCCAGATGACCGGTCTGGAGTTCGGCACCGCCGTGCAGGAGGGCGCCAACCTCATCGTGCTGGTCATTGACAACGGCATGTACGGCACCATCCGCATGCACCAGGAGCGTGAGTATCCGGGCCGCGTGTCCGGCACCGCCCTGACCAACCCGGACTTCGCCGCGCTGGCCCGCGCCTATGGCGGCCACGGCGAGACGGTGGAGCGGACGGAGGAGTTCGCCCCGGCCTTCGAGCGCGCCCGCGCCGCCGGCCGGCCGGCCATCCTGCACGTCAAGCTCGACCCCGAGGCCCTGACGCCGAACCGCAGCCTGTCCGACATCCGCGCCGCCGGGCGCCAGCGCTAACCTCCACCGGTTGCCTTACACCGAGGACCTTTTCCATGCAGCACCGCGACCTTCTCTCCCGCCTCGGCCTTGAGCTTCCCGCCGACGGAGCCGGCCTGTCCGTCCACTCGCCCATCGACGGCGCTGCGCTGGGCGTGGCGCCGGTCACCCCGGCGTCGGAGATCCCGGAGGTGGCCGCCCGCGCCCAGCGCGCTTTCGAGGCGTGGCGCTCCGTCCCGGCGCCGCGCCGCGGCGAACTGGTCCGCCTGCTGGGCGAGGAGCTGCGCGACGCCAAGGAGGACCTCGGCCGCCTCGTCACGCTGGAGATGGGCAAGATCGTCCAGGAGGGCCTGGGCGAGGTTCAGGAGATGATCGACATCTGCGACTTCGCGGTCGGCCTGTCCCGCCAGCTCTACGGTCTGACCATCGCGTCGGAGCGTCCGGGCCACGCGATGCGCGAGACCTGGCACCCGATGGGCCCCTGCGCGGTGATCTCCGCCTTCAACTTCCCGGTCGCGGTCTGGGCCTGGAACGCCGCCCTGGCGCTGGTCTGCGGCGACCCGGTGATCTGGAAGCCGTCGGAGAAGACCCCGCTGACCGCGCTCGCCTGCCAGCGCATCTTCGAGCGCGCGGTGGCCCGCTTCGGCGACGCCCCGGCGGACCTGCTCCAGGTCGTCAACGGCGGCCGCGACGTCGGCGAGGCGCTGGTCGCCAGCCCGCTGGTCCCCATCGTGTCGGCCACCGGCTCGACCCGCATGGGCCGCGAGGTCGCGCTGAAGGTGGCGGAGCGCTTCGCCCGCCCGATCCTGGAGCTGGGCGGCAACAACGCGATGATCGTCGCGCCGTCGGCCGACCTCGACATGGCGGTTCGCGCCATCGTCTTCTCGGCGGTGGGCACCTGCGGCCAGCGCTGCACCACGCTGCGCCGCCTGATCGTCCACAAGGACGTGCGCGACACGCTGCTGCCGCGCCTCAAGGCCGCCTACGCCTCGGTTCCCATCGGCAACCCGCTGGAGTCCGGCGTGCTGGTCGGCCCGCTCAACGACAAGGCCGCCTTCGAGGGCATGCAGCGCGCGCTTGAGCAGGCCAAGGCCGACGGCGGCGTGGTGACCGGCGGCGGCCGTGCGCTCGCCGATCAGTATCCGGACGCC
This sequence comes from Azospirillum formosense, assembly GCF_040500525.1. NCBI lineage: Bacteria > Pseudomonadati > Pseudomonadota > Alphaproteobacteria > Rhodospirillales > Azospirillaceae > Azospirillum > Azospirillum formosense. The sequence goes on from NZ_CP159405.1 coordinate 604,442, forward strand.
TGGTACGTGCAGCCGGCCATCGTCGAAATGCCGGGCCAGACCGACATCGTCCGCCACGAGACCTTCGCCCCGATCCTCTACGTCCTGACCTACGAGACGCTGGAGGAGGCCATCGCGCTTCAGAACGCGGTGCCGCAGGGCCTGTCCTCCTGCATCTTCACCACCGACATCCGCGAGGCCGAGAGCTTCCTGTCGGCGTCGGGCAGCGACTGCGGCATCGCCAACGTCAACATCGGCCCGTCGGGCGCGGAAATCGGCGGCGCCTTCGGCGGCGAGAAGGAGACGGGCGGCGGTCGCGAGTCCGGGTCCGACGCCTGGAAGGGCTACATGCGCCGCCAGACGGCGACGGTGAACTACTCCCGCGCCCTGCCGCTGGCCCAGGGGATCAAGTTCGAGATCGCCGGCTGATCCGGCCGGGACCCAAGAAGAAGGCCGCCCGTTTCACCGGGCGGCCTTTTCTCGTTGGAAAGGTCAGAAGGCTTCGCGCGGAAGCCGCCTTGCGGGTCGTTCGGGGGAGGTGTTGCGGCGCAGGTGCTCGGCAATGGGGGTGAGCTGTGCCAGAACCTGCTCGTGGGTCAGGCGGTCGCGACGCAACACGGCCTGGACCACGGGATCGCTCAACAGTTCGGCAACGCGGCAGCGCCACGTCTGCTTGGGCAGTCCGTTCATTGCTGTTCTCGTTGCTTGTGGATGAAGAAAACGCCGGCCCTCACCGACCGGCGTACGGTACGCGGAGGATGTTACAGTTCGACGCGTACGGCCCGTGATATTTCGGGTACCTGAACGTCCTGTGTACGTGCCTCCGGCATAGGGAACGCCTGGCGGAATGGGGCCGCTCAGGGCCCCTTCGCCACGTCCTTAGCCGCTTCCTTCACGGCGGCCTCGCGCGCCCGCACCTGCTCGCGGTGGAAGATGTAGATGCCGGCGGCGACGATCACCAGACCGCCGGCGAGGGTCGAGGCGCTGGGCGGCTCCCCGAAGACCAGCAGGCCGTAGAGCACCGCCCAGATCAGCGTCGTGTAGCCGAAGGGCGCCACCGTCGCCGCGTCCGCCACCGAATAGGCGCGGATCAGGCAGTAATGGCTGCACGCCCCCAGCGCGCCGAGCATGATCATCAGCCCCGCCCCCGTCAGGTCCGGCGTCGTCCAGCCGAAGGGCAGCAGCAGCCCGCAGAGCACCGTCCCGGCCATGCTGGTGTAGAAGAAGGTCGTCAGCGTGGAATCGCCGCCGCGCAGCAGCCGGGTGACGATCTGGTAGAGCGCGTTGCACAGCGCGGCGGCCAGCGGCAGCAGGATCGCCCACTGGAAGACGAGGCTGGCCGGGCCGATGATGATCATCGCCCCGATGAAGCCGCCCAGCACCCCCATGGAACGCCGCCAGCCGACCTTCTCCTTCAGAAGCGGAACGGACAGGACCGCGACCAGGACCGGCGCCACGTTGGCGATCGCCGCCACGTCGACGAAGGGCAGGATCTTGTAGGACACCGCCGCCAGCAGGGTCAGCACGGCCAGCAGGGTGGAACGGAGGATCTGCATCCCCGGACGCTGGGCGATCAGGTGGCTGGGGGAGCGCAGCGCCACCACGACGAAGGCGATGGCCAGATGCACCGCGAAGCGCGCCCAGGCGACCTCGGCGAAGGGATAGGTCTGCACGAGGACGCGAAGCGTCGCGTCCTGCGTCACGAACAGAAGGGTGGTGAGCAGCATCCAGGCGATGCCGGCCCGCCCGGAGGAGCTGGCGGCCAGCGCCTTTTCCGTGGCGGTCATCGGGCGGCGCTCATGGGGAAAATCATGGGCGGGGCGTTCCTTCCTGTGGCGCGCCGTCCTCGTGCCGGACCGGCGCGCCACACCCTGCGCCCATGGGGCCGGACGGTCAAATGCGATACTGGTATATCAGTACCGACCGCCAGCGCCGACCGCCGGTTGCGGCCGCGCCGGCCCTTGACGACAGGCCGGCGCGGCACCGGTCCTTCAGTGCTTGTGCTGCGTGCCGCCGGCCTGCGGCCCGCCGGCGCCGCCGTGGGACGGGGCGGCGGACCCGGCGCTCTGCACGTCCACCTGGACGGTGACCGGTCCCGCCTTCTCGAAGGTCAGGGTCAGCGGGAAGGCCTTGCCCGGAGCGAGCGGCTGCTTCAGGCCGAACAGCATGACGTGCAGGCCGCCGGGCTGCAGCGCGGTCGGCGAACCGGGCGACACCTCGATGGCGTCGACCTGGCGCATCTTCATGACGCCGTTGTCCATCAGGTGGGTGTGCAGCTCCGCCTTGTCGGCGACGGGCGTGCTGGCCGACAGCAGGCGGTCGCTGTCCGGGCCGTGGGTGCTCAGCACCATGTAGGCCGAGCCGTTCGGGGCCGAGGGCGCCGTGGCGCGCGCCCAGGGATGCTCGATGTCGACCGGCCCGGCCTTGAAACCATGGGCCAGGACGGGGCCGGCGGTCAGGGCGACCAGCGCGGCGAGAAGGAGGGCGTGCTTCTTCATGATGGCGAAGTCCTGCGAAGAGAATGATGAATCGCGTGGTCAATCGATCGGGGCAGGACCGGCCATCGGCGGGGCACGGGCGTTCGGACGGAAAACGCTCCGGCGGCGGAGCTTGCGTGTTCGGAGGGGAAGCGCGCGCAGCGCCCCGGACAGGCGCGGCGGCGGAACGGCGACATCCGCCGGGGAGAGCATCGCCGGAGGCGCGCAGCCGAGCTGGCAGCCCAGGCAATGCTCCAGATCGTGCTGCGGCCGATTGGGCGCGTCGGGCATCCGGTCCGACGCCCCGTCCGGGCCGCACATCGACGCCGCCCAGAAGGACTGCGCCAGACCGGCGGACAGCATGGCGACCGCTTGCCCCGGCACTTGGACCAGGATCAGCAGAAGGACGGCGGCCATCGCCGCGGCCAGCCTGGAGCGCCAGCGGAAGCGGCGCGGTGCGGGCGCCGAGGCGCCGGGCGCGGCGATGCTCCCCTCGCGATGCCCTCTCGCCCTGCCCTTCTTCCCTGAGGGAAGACCGCAGGCCGACGGCCGTGCTGACGTTGCCCCGTTCAACCGCTGCCCATTCCACCCACAGGACGGATGACCGGTTGTAGGCGATGTGCAGGGAGCTTGTCGAGTTTCCGCCTCCCGCCCACCGGCGCAACGTCAGGCCGAATCCCCGTCCAGCAGGACGCGGACGGTGCATTGCAGGGTGTCCACGCCGACCGGCTTGCTGAGCATCCGGGTCCCCGCTCCCAGGCTGTCCGGTTCGAGTGCGGCGTAATGCGCGTAGCCGGTCACGAACAGCACCCTCAACCCGGGGCGAAGGCCCCGCGCATGGTCCGCCAGATCGCGGCCGGTCATGCCGGGCAGCCCGACGTCGGTGACCAGCAGGTCGATCGCCGCGTCGGACTCCAGGATCGCGATCGCCGCCTCGGGTTCGGCGGCCTGCAGGACGTGGTATCCCTGCCCTTCCAGCGCCTCGACCCACAGCATCAGGACGAGGGCCTCGTCCTCGACCACCAGGATCGTTTCGTCGTTCCGCGACGGGGCCTGCGGCTGCGGCTCCGCAACGGGCACCATGGCGTCGGCGCCGTCCACACCGTCATGCTGCGGCAGATACAGGCTGACGGCGGTGCCCTGGCCGTGCTGCGACCGGATGGCCGCGTGGCCGCCCGACTGACGGGCGAAGCCGTAGAGCTGGCTCAGCCCCAGGCCGGTGCCCTGGCCGATCGGCTTCGTCGTGAAGAAGGGCTCGAACGCCCGCTCCAGGACGTCCGGCGGCATGCCGCTTCCGGTGTCGGTGATGCGGAGCAGCACGTAGCGCCCGGGAAGGATGTCCCCCTGCGCGTCGGAAACGGTCTCGTCGAGGACGGCGTTGCTCGTCTCGACACGGAGATGCCCGCCGTCCGGCATGGCGTCGCGGGCGTTGATGGTGAGGTTGAGCAGGGCGCTTTCGACTTGGTTGGCGTCCGCCCAGGTCCGCCAGAGGCCGTCGGCCAGCACCGTCTCCACCCGGATCGACTCGCCGACGGATTGCTGGATCAGGCCGCTCATGGCGGCGACGAGGGCGTTCATGTCCAGGCTGCGGGGAGTCAGCGGTTGGCGCCGGGCGAAGGCCAGAAGGTGCCGGGTGAGCGCCGCGGCGCGGTCGCCCGCCGAGACCGCCATGGCGACGTGCCGCAGCAGCGGATCACCGGCGCGCAGCGTGCCCTGCAGCATGTGCAGGTTGCCGAGCATGACCTGCAGCAGGTTGTTGAAGTCGTGGGCGATGCCGCCGGTGAGCTGGCCGACCGCCTCCATCTTCTGGGCCTGCTGCAACGCCTCCTCGGCCTTCCGGCGTTCCCGCATCTCGGTCTGCAGGGATTGGGTGCGCTCCGCCACCCGGCCTTCCAGCTCGTCGTTGGCCCGCTCGATGTCGGCCAGAAGAGCCCGGGTGCGGTACTGGCGCAGGCGGGTCCGCGCCGCGGACCGCGCCGCGCTCTGCAGGGCTTCGGCGTGCAGGGGCGGGTCCAGCAGCGTGACGTTGCCGAGCCGCTGGAACTGGTCCCAGCGCGCCTTGCTGGCCGAGCGGTTGCCGCGCGCGGTGAGCACCAGAACCGGCAGGTCCGACCAGGGCGGCTGGGCCTCCAGACAGGCGATCAGGGGGTCCATCGCCGCCCCCCGCAACGCGCCTTCGGCGAGGATCAGCGCCGTGACGTCCCTCGTCAGGCCGTCGCACACGGCCGGAAGGTCGGCGCAGGGCCGGGTCGTCATGCCGACCTCGTCCAGGACGAGGCGGATGACCTCCGCGTCCCGGCCATGCGGGGCGAACACGAGGATCGGGGCGTCCATGCGCCGGGGTCAGCCCATCTCGCCCCGCCCGCGCAACAACGGGTCCGCCGACCCGCCATAGCTGGGCACGCCGGTCAGCACGCCCTGGAACTCCAGAAGCTGCGGGCCGACCTGCATGCCGTCGGGGAACAGCCGGAACTCGCGGATCGCCAGCTCATGGACGCCGGTGCGCTTCTTGACCACCGAGATCGCCTTGCGCACCTCCCCCGCCGCCTCGAAGAAGCGCAGCAGGACCACCGTGTCGCTCATGAAGGACAGGTCCACCGGATTCTGGATGTCGCCGACGATTCCCTGCTGGGCGAGGATGAGGATGGTCACGACGCCCTGGTTGTTCAGGTAGGACAGCAGCTCGTGCATCTGGAGGATGAGCGCCTGCTCCTCCGGCATGGTGCTGAGGTAGGAGTTCAGGCTGTCGATCACCACAACGCGCGCCTTCTGGTCCTCCACCTGGCGGCGGACCTGCCAGACGAACTGGCCCGGCGACAGGCGCGACGGGTTCGCGCGCTCCCAGCCCAGCTCGCCCTTGCGAACCGCCTCCTCGATGTCGATGCCGAGCGCGGTGCTGCGCAGTCCCAGGGTTTCGAAGGACTCGTCGAAGGAGAAATAGGCGGCGTGCTCGCCGCGGCGCACCGCCGCCGCGACATACTGCAGGGCGATGGACGACTTGCCGACGCCCGAGGGGCCGACGAGCATCGTCGTCGTGCCGCGCGTCAGCCCGCCGCCCATCAACTCGTCCAGCGCGTTCAGGTTGCTGGACACGGAGGTCGGCTTGAACTCCGTCTTGTGCTCGTCGGCGATCAGGCTGGGGAAGATCAGCACGTTGCCCGGCGTGATGGCGAAATCGTGCCAACCGCTCTGGTACTCGGAGCCGCGCATCTTGGCGATCCGCAGCCGCCGCCGCGCCGCGCCGTAGGAGCGTTCGATCTGCTCCAGGCTGACCACGCCGTGCATCAGGCTGTGCAGTTCCATGGAGCCGGTCTGGCTGGTCAGGTCGTCCAGCACCAGGGTGGTGCACTGGCGACCCTGCAGATACTGCTTCAGCGCCAGGATCTGCCGGCGGTAGCGCAGCTGGTCCTGGGCGAGCAGGCGCAGCTCGGACAGGGAGTCGATCACCACGAGGTCCGGCTCGTCGGCCTCGATCCGCTCGGTGATCAGGCGCATGGTTTCGCCCAGTTCCACCTCGGACGGGTAGAGCACGCTCTGCTGGCGGTCGAGCTGCGCCTCCAGCGGGACGAGTTCGAAGATCCCGATGCCGTCCAGCGACCAGCCGTGGCTTTTCGCCGAGGCGCGCAGCTCCGTCTCGGTTTCCGACAGGGTCACGTACAGGCCGCGCCTGCCGTCGCCCAGGCCTTTCAAAAGGAACTGAAGCGCGATGGTCGTCTTGCCGGTTCCCGGCGCGCCCTCCAGGAGATGAAGCCGCGCGCGCGGCAGCCCACCCCTCAAAATCAGGTCGAACTCTGGAATTCCGGTCAGGATCTTGTCCGTCTTGGTCGGCTCCGACACCCAGGTCTCCTCTTGGTCTGGCCCGCTGGCAGCGCTTGCGCCGCACGCCGCCGTGATGGTGAACGGCCCGAACGCCTGGACGAACGGACAAACGCGCAGCCTTCGGAGAACATCCACGCCCCGTGGACGCGTCTCCGCTACCATCAACCCAATGCCGGGTTTCCTGTTCCTTTGCGCCTTCGGGATGCCGACCGTCAGGGATGCTTGCTCGTCGCCGCGGGTTACCGCGATGTTGGGTGCTCGCCGACCGAACGACGCAGGGCCATGTCTTGCGTCGCCTTCACCGGCCCGCCCCCAGCACGCGGCGGCGCTTGGGGTCCGGACCCAGCGAGCGGATGAAGGGCGGCAGCCCGCCGCCGGACCGCGTGTTGAAGGCCGCCTTCGGCGCCTCCTCCCCGGCCGCCGTCTCCGGCACCGTCTTCCCTTGAGACTCCGTTTGGGCAGGTGCGACCGGCTTGCGGAACCCGCGGACGATCCACAGCGCAAGCGCGCCGGACAAGAGAAGAAGCAAGGGGGGCAGGACGGCGCGCAGGCCCCAGGGCCACAGAACCTCCGCCCGGCGCGTCCAGCGCTCCGCCCAGAAGCGCTCGCCGATCCGCCGCACCCGCTCCTCGCCAAGGTCCGGCGGGGCGGCGAGGCTGGTGCCGTCGGGGAAGTCCGTCCGCACCACGGCGCCCCGCCTCACCCCGTCCTCCACCACCGCCTCGTCGGCGGCGTAGCGCTGCGGCAGGAAGGCGTCCCTTGCGTCCGAATAGGCGTAAAGGCCGGCGAAAGGATGGCGCCCGCGCAGATCGGCGGCGGCGAAGGCGGCGACCACCGCCACCCACAGCAGGGCGGCGGCAAGCCAGCCCCGCCACAGGCCCTTGCTCCAGTTCATGTCCCGTCTCCCTCTTGCCCAAGGAGGCTCTTCCCCAAGGAGGCGGAAAACCTAAAGACCCCGCCGGGGAGCGGCCAGGGTCAAAAACCGGCCTTTCGCGATCGGGCCATGCCGATCAGGCCGCCGGCCTCAGCAATTCGCGCAGGATGTGCGGGGTGATCGGCTTGTGGACGAGGCGGAAGCCGGCGCCGCGGATTTCGGTGATGCGTTCGGGCGCGGTGTCGCCGGTCAGCACCACGGCGGGAATGCGCACGCCGCAGACGCCGTGGATGTCGCGGATCGCCTCCACCCCCGTCCGCCCCTCGCGCAGGCGGTAGTCGGCGATGATGAGATCCGGCAGACGGCCCAGCCCGTGCAGGACGTCCACCGCCTCCTCCGCCGACACGGCGGCCACCACCTCGTAGCCCCACTGCTCCAGCAGGGTGCGCAGGCTGAGCAGCACGATGGCCTCGTCGTCGATGACCACCACCAGCCCCTGCCCATCGTCGTTGGCGCGGTCCGGCCCGTTGCGGCGCAGGATGGCGCGGGGGCGCACGGCGGGAAGCTCCACCGAGAAGACGCTGCCCCGCCCGGGCCGCGAGCGCAGGGCGACCGTATGGCCGAGCAGCCCGGCCAGCCGCTTCACGATGGCGAGGCCGAGACCCAGCCCCTTGGCCCGGTCGCGCTCCTGGTTCCCGATCTGGAAGAACTCCTCGAAGACGGCCTGCTGCAGGTCCTCCGGCACGCCGACGCCGCTGTCGGCCACCTCGATGCGCAGCGCGCCGTTGCGGCGCCGGCAGCCGGCCACGACGCCGCCCCGCTCGGTGTAGCGCAACGCGTTCTCGATCAGGTTGCGCAGGATGCGCTCCAGCAGCATCGGGTCGGTGCGCGCCCACAGCGAGGTCGGCACGACCCGCAGCCGCAGCCCCTGCCCGTCGGCCTGCGGCCCGTATTCCGCGGCCAGCCGGTCGAGCAGCGGCCCCACCGCGCATTCGGTGACGCTGGGCTCCACCGCCCCGGCGTCGAGCCGCGACACGTCGAGCATCCCGTCGAGCAGGAGCTTCAGCGCGTCCAGCGAATGGCCCATGCTGGCCACCAGCTCGTGGCCGGGTTGGCCGTGCAGCTTGTCGCCCAGCACCTGCGCGAAGAAATAGAGCGACTGCACGGGCTGGCGCAGGTCGTGGCTGGCCGCCGCCAGGAACTGGGTCTTCGCCCGCTCCGCCTTCTCGGCGCGGGTCTTCTCCCGCCGGGCCTCGTCCGCCGCGGTCAGGGCGCGCTCCATCGCCTGCTCCGCCGCCTCCTTGGCGGCGAGCACGGCCTCCGCCGCCGTCCTGCGGGCGGTGATGTCGCGCACGATGCCGGTGAAGCGCGTCTCGCCGTCGGCCTTCCATTCGGCGACCGACAGCTCCAGCGGAAACACCGACCCGTCCTTGCGCTGGCCCGTCACCTCGCGCCCGATGCCGATGATGCGCCGTTCCCCCGTGCGGTGGTAGCGCTCCAGATAGCCGTCATGGGCGCTGCGGTCGGGATCGGGCATCAGCATGCTGACGTTGCGGCCCATCACCTCCTCCGCGGCGTAGCCGAAGATGCGTTCGGCGGCGCGGTTGAAGCTGTGCAGGGTGCCGGCCCGGTCGATGACCACGATGGCGTCGACCGCCGTGTCGACGATGGCGCGGTAGCGCGCCTCCGCATGGGCGGCGGATTCGCTGGCGCCGACCAGAGCGGCGCTCGCCTCGGCCAGGACGCGGTGCAGCTCGTCGATCTCGCGCACCGGCACGCCGCCGTCGTAGCGGATCGGCTGCCCCTCCATCAGGCTGCCGCCATGGGCGGCCAGCTCGCGGACGGGGTGGGCCAGCCGCCGCGCGAAGACCGCCGCCGAGGCCAGCGAGACCCCCAGCAGAACCAGCCCAAGCCCCAGAGCCAGCACCACCGTGCGGTTCAGGGGGTTGAGCACGGCCTCGGTCGGCGTCGCGGCGACCAGGGTCCAATCGGCACGCTGCGTGCGGTGGAAGGCGCCGATGATCTCCACCCCGTCCAGCGTGGCGCCTCGGTAGTTGCCGGTGTCGGCCGTCCCGCGCGCCGCCAGGAACCAGCCCGGCACCGCCCGCCCCAGATACTCCGCGTGCTCGCGCGAGCGGGCGGCGATGCGGTTCTCGCCGTCGATGATCGCGGCGATCAGTCCGGAGCGCGTCTCGAACCCCTCCAGCAGGCTGCTCCAGGTCTGCGGATCGACCACCGCCGACAGGATGTAGCGCAGCCCGCCGTCGCGCAGCACCGGCACCATCACGGCGATCGCCAGCCGCTCGCCCGCCGTCGCGGTCACCAGATCAGACACCGCCGGCTGGCGCGTCGCCGTCACCCGGCGCAGCGCGTCGCGCTGCGGCACGTCCGGCAGCGGATCGCCGAGCCGGACCGCGGTGTTGACGATCTGCCGCCCCGACGGTTCGATCAGCGCGATGTTGGTCCAGGACGGATGCTGGGTCAGCACCAGCGTCGCACGCTCATAAAAGCCGGCGGGATCGTCGGCGGCCAGAGCATCCGTGCGCGACAGCGCCCGCAGCGCCTCGATGGTCGCCGCCAATTCCCGGTCCACGATCAGCGCCAGCGCCTCCGCCGTGTCGGCCATGTTGTTCTCGACGGCCTCCCGCTGCTGCTGCACCAGCCAGCCGATGAGCATGCCGCCGAGCAGGAGCATCGGCACCAGCGCCACGAGCACAAGCCTCAGCAGGTACCCGCGCAGAGTCATCGGTTTCTGACGGGACACCGTCTTCAGAGGCATGGACGGACAATCCGAAAGGTTTGCTGCGCAAACAGATTATCGCATCTTGCTCCGCCCTTTCGTGGACCGCCACTGAAATCTGAAACGACGGGGTGAGCCTGATTATATAGGCGCTACACTGTCGGAATAATGATAGGGCTGCCAAGCCTCCGATCCACCGCTTTGACCAGATCGACAGTCATGGAAGCGACTGGGTTCTCGGACTGAACTTTTTGTACGCGACGGCTTACTGAAACGTGCCGATCTCTTGCCTTCGCATACCCTGGTATGACGAGCATCGTGCGAACGATCCCTTGCGAAGCTTTTCGGCGCGGCCGGCGGCGTCTGGTCCGCGGCAGGGAGGGTGGGCCGTTCCACTTGCGCGTCGTCCGACAGGACGGGTTCTGGTGCGGGAACCGGAACCGGACGCGCCGGTCCCGGCGCGGCGATCAGGGCGGCGGCCTGCTGGCGGCGGGCGGTTTCCGCTTCCTTTTCCTTCTGCCGACGGCGATGGGCGATCTCGCGGGCGCGGAGCTGCTGCTCCTGGCGCAGGGCCATGGCCAGCCGGCGCAGGGCCGCCGCTCCATCGGTCCGCGACGCCTGGCCGGCGGCGGCGCGGAAATCGCCGACCGTGGGGAAGCGCCGGTAGCCCGAGCGGAAGGAGGACCAGACGCCGCGGAACCCGGCGATCCATTCCTCGGCGGGCCAGCCGGCCATGTCGAGGATGTCGGCCTCCAGCATGTCGGCGTCCGGAAGCTCCAGGCCGAAGCGGGCCGCCAGCTTCTCGATGCCGGTCAGCACATTGTCCACGCCGATGGCCGGGCAGGCGGTCTCAAGGGCCGCCTCCACCCGCTCGGCCAGCGCCCCGATCTCCTCCGGCGCGCGATCGGCGATCTCGAAGCGCAGGTCGGCGCGCTCAAGCCGGGCGAGCGAGGCGATCGCGCAAGGCAGAGAGGACGCCGGCGTTGCGGGCAGCCACGCCATGTCCGGCGTCTGCGGGGCGGCGCTGACGGGAAGGCTCACGGGAAGGCTCGGCAGGCTGGCGGTCATTCTGGTCGCTCCGGTTGGAGGGGCGGCGGGAGGCGGGTGCAAAGGGGACGACGGTGCTCGCGGGGGCATCGCCTTCCGGTGCCGGCGCTGGCATCGGCGCGGCGGGGGCGACCAGCTCGCGGGCCACCCATTTGCGCCAAGCGCTGGACGGGTTGGCCGGACTGTAGCCGTTGCGGGCGTTGGCCTTGCGGCACCAGGACACGAACTTGCGGGTCACCGCGGCCGGATCGACCTCGGGACGGGTTTCCGTGGCCCAGGCCAGATCGGCGGCGTCCGGCTGCCAGTCCTCGGCCAGGGCGTCCTTGGCCGGGGCGTTCCGGCCCATGACCCCCGATGGCCCGACCGATCCCCCCACCCGGAAGGAGGAAGAGTTTTGAGAATCAGGATTCAGGGGATTCCCAGTCCTTAGGAGTCCGTCAGCCGGCTGACCGGTGGTGTCGGCGGGCCGACCGGAAGAGTCGGTGTCCTGCGCGCCCACCAGGGCGTAGACCATCCCGCGGAAACCGCGTTCGCGGCGGGCTTCCACCAGGGACAGGTCCGGCGTCTGCAGCTTCGTCAGCACGGCGGACAGCCAGGGACGGCTCTTGCCGAGTTCGGCCGCCAGCTCGTCCTGGACCAGCCCGGCGCAGACGCCGGCGGCGTCCGCACGCGCGTAAAGTCCGGAGAGCACCGCGATCTCCGCGGCGCCGACGCCGGGCGCAGCGATCCATCGCCGGTACAAGGTCGTGTACGGGGTCATTGTCTTCCCATGATCCAGCGCTTCGATTCCGGCGGAAGACAAAGCGGGAGCGTCAGCGGAATCCGCGATTCCACTTGGTTTTCCGGAATCACCCTGGCATCATGAAGTCGCCAAACCGCTGATGCGGGGGTCCGGTTCTCCCGGTCTTCCATCGGCTAACGACACTTCGGTGTACACGAGGGCACAGGTCGCCAAACCTGTGCCCTTTGTGTTTCCGGAGGTCGCGTCCTCCGTTACGTCATCGTCGCCTCCTTCGGCGTGTCGCGGCGGTTCGGAACCGCCAACTGAAAATCCTGGCCCGAAAATCCTGGCCCAAAAGCTATCGGTTCGGGCTTTGGTGAGCCCGTTACGCAAGATGTTGTCGTGGCCCCGACAGGCTGTCCACGATTCAAATGCGTGCGTCGGAATCGCTCCGGTTGCGCCGATGCGGAGGTGTGGAGTCAGTGGAATCAAGGCGTTGAGCCCCCTGGAGCGGTGGCGGACCATGTCCGGGTGTCGCCGTTCTGCCGAGAAACCGGGCGGAAAACGTCGCCGTTCTGCCGAAAGATTCCGGCGCACGGAGGGCGGCGGCGGAGCGTCGGAGTCCGCCGGATGTCGCCGTTCTGCCGAATAATCTGGGCTGTGGCCCATCGGTGACTCCGGGAATCGGCCGAGAATCGGACTCCGACTCGCGCAACCGAGTGTCGCCGTTCTGCCAATGTGCTCCCCCCGCGGCGGCCCCGGGGCCCTGGGGAGTCTGGAAAGAGTCAGGGAATCCAAGCCTTTCAGCGCCATTTCGCGGCTCGTCGGCAGTCCGGACCGTCAGAACGCGGACGCTTTCGGCAGGGAGACCCTCCGGCGGGGCACAGCGTCCGGAGGAACTGGCAGAACGGCGACATTCGTCCGCAGGGTCACAGCGACGTTTCCGGCCGGCGAGGAATCTTTCGGCAGAATGGCGACGTTGGCGCCTGCGCTGTGGAACATGCGGGGCGTATCGGGAATCAATACCGTAACCGCCAGCGGCGGGGCCGGGGAGACGGGGTGC
>NZ_CP159406.1 GCF_040500525.1 Azospirillum formosense
CAAAAGGCCGTTCTCTCCGTGACGGATGACCTCGCTCACCGGAGCGGTGTCGGACCCGATCACGACGCAGCCGAGCGACATGGATTCGACCATCGACCAGGACAGGACGAACGGGTAGGTCAGGTAGACATGCGCCCGCGACACCCTCAGCGCGGCCAAATATTGATCATAGGGCAGATGCCCGAGGAAGTGCACCCGCGCGGGATCGACCGGAACCTCGGTCAGCATGACCTCGCGCCACGTCTTGTCCTTGGCGGGCGGTGACCCGTAACTGACCTCGTCGCCGCCGACGACCAGCACCCGCGCGTTGGATCGTGCCTCCAGGATGCGGGGCAGCGCGCGCATGAAAGACGGGAAGCCGCGGTAGGGTTCCAGGTTGCGCACCGCGTAGGTGACGACCTCGTCCTCGCGCGTCAGCACCGTGCCGTCGGGCAGCGTGACGCGGGCCTGCGGGTCGCCCCGCAGCCGGGCCGTGTCGATGCCGTCGTGGATGACCTCGATCTTGGACTGGAAGTGGGCGGGATGGGTGCTGCGCTGCCATTCGGTCGGCGCGATTCCGCGGTCGCACGCTTCCAGCGCCAGCAGCAGGGGCGTGCTGCGCATCCGCAGGCGCAAGGCGACGTCGGGGTTGACCGGCACCGTGGGATCGAAGCCCACGTCCTGCCCCTGCGAGCGGTAGAAGAACTCGCAGTAGTTCAGGTACGGGGCGGCGGGGAACACGTCCTTGACGAACAGCGTCTCGCCCCAGCCCGGATGCCCGACGATGATGTCCGGCACGAACCCCTCGGCGCGCAGCCCCATCAGAAGGCGGACCACGCCCTGGCCATGCAGGACGGCGTCCTCGGTGGAGCGCAGGTAGAAGTGGGTGGCCTCGTTGGCCTGCCGGCTCGGCCGGTACACCAGACGCCGGACGTTCGGAATGTCCCGGTCGTTGCGTTTGGTGATGAAGACGACCTTGTTCGCGGGGTCCTCGGCCAGCCGGGCGGCCAGATGCTTGTACTGGCCGGGCATGTTCTGGTGGATGAAGACGATGTTCATGGCGTTTCCAGAGTGGCTCCTTGCCAGGCACGGGCAGGATCAGACACAGCCGGACCCGCATTTTTCCCAGAGTTTCGGCAGGGCGGCCGACAGCAGCAGGAGAAACAGCCCGATGGCCGTCGGAAGGATCCAGCCCGGCTTACCGGCCAGGGCATGATCCCCGGCGGCGCCGAACTGGACAAAGGCCACGGTCATCGGCAACTGCCCGACCAGCGAGCCGAAGGCGTAGCTGCCAAGCCGCAGCCGGGTCAGGCCGAGCGCGTAGTTCACGGCGGAATGGGGCAGGACCGGAACCAGCCGCAAGGTCGCGACCGCGCGCCAGCCACCGTTCTCGATCCGGCGCAGCACCTCGCCCCACCGTGCCATGCCATCGATGTCAATCGTGCCGGGACCGAGGTGGCGCGCGATCAGGAAACCGGTGCAGGCGCCGAGCACGCTGCCGGCCGCCGCGAGGACGCCGCCCCACCAGACCCCGAAGACCAGCCCGGCCAGCATGGCCATCGCGGTGCGCGGCAGGAACAGCAGGCTGACCAGGACATGGGCCAGCAGGAACAGCAACGGGGCTGCCGGATGATGCCGGAGCAGCTCCTGGAAAGCGCCGAACCCGCTGCCGATCCCCATCTGCCCCGTCCAGGCGAGCACCGCGGCGGCGCCCAGAAGAAGAACGGCCAGGACACGGCCGCCGGTGCGGAAGGCGGCATGGAACGGCGGATGCGGCTCGGTCATGGTTCAGGACTGTTCCCTTGAAAAGGTCTGATGTCCATAACACGGAACTCAGCCCTTACGAACGGCGATGCGCCCGCATCAGCGTTGTCAGGCGTGCGCGGTAGCGTTGACCGATGTGGCCGGGATCGGCCCACCGCTCCATGAAGCGGCGCCCGTTGTTGGCCAGCCGCTCGCGGTAGGCGGCATCGGTCACGACGACGCGCAACGCCGCCGCCGCCGCCTCCGGATCGGGATCGGCCCACACCATGCCGTCGCTGTAGGGATAGTCCCCCGGCTCGATCGGCACAAAACGCGCCGGCACGATGGCGGCGGTGTCGGAGGTGCAGAAATCGGCGTTGCCGGACCAGCCGGTGGCGATTACCGGTTTGCCCAGCAGCATCGCTTCGGCCAGCGTGCGCCCATAGCCCTCGCTGCGATGGAGCGACACGACCGCATCGCACACCGAACACAGGCCGAGCACCGCATCGCGGTCGAGCACCGTGTTGATGACGCCGATGCGGGGGTCGTTCTCGATCATCCGGGTCAGCGCCTGCCACCGGGGATCGCCTCCCGCCACGCCCATGGTCTTCAGCACCAGCGCGACCGGCGTCCGGGGATCGGGGAAAGCGGCCTGGAAGGCGGCCACCACCGCCGCTGGATTCTTGCGCGCGGGATAGGAATTCCAGTCGAATGTGTACAGGAAGAGGAAGCGCTCCTCCGGGAGGGCGAAATCCGCCCGCCGGTACGGGCGGGA
Source organism: Azospirillum formosense (assembly GCF_040500525.1). Taxonomy (NCBI): domain Bacteria; kingdom Pseudomonadati; phylum Pseudomonadota; class Alphaproteobacteria; order Rhodospirillales; family Azospirillaceae; genus Azospirillum; species Azospirillum formosense. Next base: position 2,498 of record NZ_CP159406.1, read on the forward strand.
CATGCGGACATCCACCGCCATCGGCATGTGCACGACCGGAACCGGCGCCTTGAGCGCCATGGCCTCCTGCGTGTAGCGGCTGGAGGACCACACCTCGTCCACCAGATCGAAGGCCCCGATCCAGGGCGTGGGCCAGTCCGGCAACTCCCACGGCCAATAGCCGATGTTGATCCGGTCCTGGAACAGCGACGCCCCATGCTCCAGCAGCAGGGCCGCGGTGTCGAAGCCGGTCAGGCAGAAGACGTTCACCGGATAGGGCCGGTCGACGCTGGTCAGACCGTCCAGGCGGCGGTCCGCCGAGCGATGGTTGGAAATACGGACCGGCACGTCGAAGACGCTGAAGGGAATGCCGGCGGAGGCACAGGCTTGCGCGGCCATCCGCACATCCTCGCCGATCCCCAGCTCGCCATGGGCGAAGCCGATCAGGTTCACGCCGAACGGTTCCCGCGGAGCCGCCGCCGGAAGGGGCGGGGGGGCCGGCGGACGGGGAGCCCGGGCGCGACGCAGGCGGTCGTGGGCCAGCCGCCCGTCCCTATGCAGGGTCGCGGCGTTCGCCTCGTACCACTGGCGCAGGCGCGCCCGTTCCGGGGGGTTGGCGATGGCGAAATGCTGCCTCAGGTCGGGCTCGCTTTCCCACAGCGCCAGCAGCAGCCCGTCCAAAGGCTCGAACCCGGCGGCGACGCCCCCGCCGGGGGTGGCGATGGCCGCCCACTGCGCGTCCGACAGGAAGCCGGCGAGTTCGTGCGCGACGATCCCCTCCAGGAGGAACCAGCGCACGAAGGCGATGCGCCCGTCCGGCCGGTCGATCGGATAACGCTCCTGCAGGTCGCTGCGCCACCGCCACATCTCCACCATCAGGCGGCTGATGGGAAAGGGCGTGTCCTGCTGAACCTCTCCGCTGGGTCCGGTCAGCCAGGAACGGTGGGCGGCCGGCAATGGATCGCCGAGATGCGGATACTCCGCCCGCCCGAACAGCGCCCACCAGACGAGAAACAGGCGGCGGGCCGCCGGATCCCCGATCGGCAAACCCTGGCGTACGTCGGAACGCAGCAGCCAGACGAAGCTGAGCGGGGCGTCGGTGATCTCGGGAGGGGCGCTGTCCAAAGCGGAGGGAGCGGTCGTCATGGAGGCGTCACACCCGGCCGTAGGTGTCGTCGAAACGCACGATGTCGTCCTCCCCGAGATAGGAGCCGGACTGCACCTCGATCAGGTTCAGCGGCACCTTGCCGGGGTTTTCCAGCCGGTGCGCGGTGCCCAGCGGAAGATAGACCGATTCGTTCTCGCGCAGCAGGATCTTCTCCTCGCCACGGGTGACGAGGGCCGTGCCGTTCACCACGACCCAATGCTCGGCACGGTGATAATGCATCTGAAGCGACAGCTGCGCCCCGGGCTTGACGGTCAGCCGCTTGACCTGGAACCGCTCGCCGGTGTGCAGCGACTGGTAGAACCCCCAGGGACGGTAGACGCGGCGGTGCTGGAGCGGCTCGCTGCGCCCTTCCTTCTTCAGGCGCTCGACCAGGGGCTTGATGTCCTGGGCCTTGTCCTTGGCGGCGACCAGGATCGCGTCCTCGGTGGCGACGACCACCGTGTCGGTCATGCCGAGCAGGGCGACCAGGGCGCCGTCCTCGCTCCGGGCGTAGCAGCCCTGGCTGTCCCAGGCGACGGCGTCGCCCTGGCAGACGTTGCCGGCCTCGTCCTTCTCCCCGATCTCCCACAACGCCGACCAGGCCCCCACATCGGTCCAGCCGATGGAGCAGGGAACGACGGCCGCGCGGTCCGTCCGCTCCATCACCGCGTAGTCGATGGAAATCGACGGCGCGGCGGCGAACGCGTCGCTGTCCGGCCGGATGAAGTCGATGTCGGTCCGGCTGGCGTCGAGCGCCGCACGGCAGGCGGCGAGGACTTCCGGCTCGTACCGCTCCAACTCGGCCAGGTAGAGGCCGGCGGGCAGCACGAACATGCCGCTGTTCCAGAAATAGCTGCCTTCCGCGAGATAGCCTTCGGCAACGGCGCGCGCCGGCTTCTCGACGAAGGCGGCCACCTCGTGCGTGCCCACGTGCCCCTCGATGCGGTCGCCGCACCGGATGTAGCCGTAGCCCGTCTCCGGCGCGGTCGGAACGATTCCGAAGGTGGCCAGCCGCCCCGCCCCGGCCACGCGGGCCGCCCGTTCCACCGCCTCCAGGAAGGCCGGCTCGTCGCGGATCACATGGTCGGCCGGGAGCAGCAGCAGCAGGCCCTCGGGGTCCTCCTGCGCGACGATCAGGGCGGCGAGCGCGGCGGCGGCGGCGGTGTTGCGCCCGAACGGCTCCAGCACGATGCGGGGGTCGGCGATCCCGATTTGGCGCAGCTGCTCGGCGATGACGAAGCGGTGCTCCTGGTTGCAGATCACCAGCGGCGTGGCGAAGCGGTCGGTGCCGGCGACCCGGCGCGCCGTGTCCTGCAGCATCGACCGTTCCGAACACAGGGGGAGAAGCTGCTTCGGATATTGTTCGCGCGACATCGGCCAAAGCCGGACACCGGAGCCCCCGGACAGCAGGACGGGGTGGATACGGGGCAGCGGGGCGGAATCGGTCATGACGGGTCCCTGGTTTGGACGATCGGCGGCAGGCCGGGCTTCGGGCGGATCATCGGCTTGGGGCGCTGTGGAACGACGGATGGACGGCCTGTCATGGCCGTCCATCCGCGGGTCGGAGAAAAGACCGGCCCCCGTCGTCAGGCGCGACGGGCCTCCTGGAGACGCTTCAGGTCGCTGTCGACCATCTCGCGGACCAGATCGGGGAAGGAGGTGCTGTGGTGCCAGCCGAGCTTCGCGCGGGCCTTGCTCGGGTCGCCCAGCAGCAGGTCCACCTCGGTCGGGCGGAAGTAGCGGGAATCGACCTCGACCAGGACGGCGCCGGTCTCCTTGTCGATGCCCTTCTCGTCCACGCCCTCGCCCTTCCAGACGATGCTGCGGCCGACATGGGAGAAGGCCAGCTCCACGAACTCGCGCACCGAGTGGGTCTCGCCGGTGGCCAGCACATAGTCGTCGGCCTGCTCCTGCTGCAGGATGCGCCACATGCCCTCGACATAGTCGCGGGCGTGACCCCAGTCGCGCTTGGCGTCCAGGTTGCCGAGATACAGCTTGTCCTGCTGGCCGGTCCGGATCGCGGCGACGGCGCGGGTGATCTTGCGCGTCACGAAGGTTTCGCCGCGGGTCGGACCCTCATGGTTGAAGAGGATGCCGTTGGAGGCGTGGATGCCATAGGCCTCACGGTAGTTCACCGTGATCCAGTAGGCGTAGAGCTTGGCCGCGGCGTAGGGGCTGCGCGGGTAGAAGGGGGTGGTTTCCTTCTGCGGGGTCTCCTGCACCTTGCCGTACAGCTCCGAGGTGGAAGCCTGATAGAAACGGGTCTTCTGCTCCAACCCGAGGATGCGGATGGCCTCCAGCAGACGCAGCGTGCCGAGCCCGTCGGAATTGGCGGTGTATTCCGGCGTCTCGAAGCTCACCTGCACATGGCTCTGGGCGGCGAGATTGTAGATCTCGTCCGGCTGGACCTCCTGCACGATGCGGATCAGGTTGGTGGCATCGGTCAGGTCGCCGTAATGCATCTTGAAGCGGACATCGGCTTCGTGGATGTCACGGTAGAGATGCTCGATGCGCTCGGTGTTGAAGGAGGACGAGCGCCGCTTGATCCCATGGACGATATAACCCTTGGAAAGCAGAAGCTCCGCCAGATAGGCACCGTCCTGTCCAGTGACGCCGGTGATCAAGGCAACTTTAGTCAAGACACGCTCCATTTAAGGCCGGCAATCCGGCAAATCCCCAGATGGTTATCCACCCGGAAGGAATGAAAGAGAAGAGACATCGGCGCGGGGCGATCAAGCGGCCTTGCGCCATGGATGCTCCCGGTTCAGTCGAAGAAGCTCTTGCGGAAGTAGGCGATGGTGCGCTCCAGGCCGTCGCGCAGGGGGACCTTGGGCTCCCAGTCGAGCAACGCCTTGGCCTTGGCGATGTCGGGTCGGCGCTGCTTGGGATCGTCCTGGGGCAAGGGTTTGCGCTCGATGACCGAGCGCGATTTGGTCAGCTGGATCACCAGCTCGGCCAGTTCCAGGATGGTGAACTCGCCGGGGTTGCCGAGGTTGAGGGGGCCCGGGATGTCCGGGGGCGTGTCCATGAAGCGGATCATGCCTTCGATCAGGTCGTCGACGTAACAGAAGGAGCGCGTCTGCGCCCCGTCGCCGTAGATCGTGATCGGATCGCCCTTCAGCGCCTGGACGATGAAGTTGGACACCACGCGCCCGTCGTTCGGGTGCATGCGCGGTCCGTAGGTGTTGAAGATCCGGATGACCTTGATGGGCAGGCTGAACTGCCGGTGGTAATCGAAGAACAGCGTCTCGGCGCAGCGCTTGCCCTCGTCGTAGCAGGCGCGCGGACCGATCGGGTTGACGTTGCCCCAATATTCCTCGGGCTGGGGATGGACCGAGGGATCGCCATAGACCTCGCTGGTCGAGGCCTGGAGGATGGTCGCTCCCGTCCGCTTGGCCAGGCCAAGCATATTGATCGCCCCGTGCACGCTCGTCTTCGTCGTCTGGACCGGATCATACTGGTAATGGACGGGAGAGGCCGGGCAAGCCAGATTGAAGATCGCGTCCGTTTCCACATAAAGCGGAAAGGTCACGTCGTGGCGGAGGATTTCGAACTGCGGATTCCCCATCAGGTGCGCGACGTTGCGTCGCGCACCCGTGAAGTAGTTGTCCACGCAGAGCACCTCGTCACCGCGTTCGACCAGGCGCTCGCAAAGGTGCGATCCGAGGAATCCGGCGCCCCCCGTTACCAGCACGCGACGGCTATAGCCGCGAAGCTTGACCATGTCCGATCCTTCCTCGTCTGAACGCCTGACCCGACCAGCAAATTCGACCGGCTTATCAGGACAATGAGCGGCGCGCAATCACTCAAAGCCGCGCTCGCTCACGCTGTTCAACCGGCATTTGGCGCGAGGCACCGGGCAGGGCCCGGAAATGCCGCCACTCCGGGCCTCATGGCGTCGGATGTCGGCGCCGGGCCGCGGCCGGCGACGTCGGAATCCAGCCTACCATGACCGCAGCAGCCCGCGCTCGCCGGCCGCGGCCCGGCGCAGGTCCTCCTCGACCCGCTCGAGGACCCGCTCCCAGTCGCGCGGCCGCTCCTGCCGGAACAGCCTCATGCCGGGATACCATGGGCTGGAGCCGGTTTCGGTCAGCCAACGCCAGTCGGACGGTTCGCGCAACAGCGTCCAGACCGGCCTTCCCAGCGCGCCTCCCAGATGGGCGGCCGACGTATCGACGGTGATCAGCAGGTCCAGCGCCGTGAGCGCGGCCGCCGTATCGGAGAAGTCGTCCAGAAACGGGGCGATGTCTTCGATCAGCCCTTCCAGCTCTGCCCCGTCGCCGCTCCGGCGGTCCTTCTGAAGGCTGAAGAAGCGCACGCCCGGCACCCGCAGCAGCCGGGTCAGCCGGCCGGGCGCCACGGAACGCAGGCGGTCCATCTCGTAACGCGGATTGCCGGACCACACCAGCCCCACCCGAAGCCGTCCGTCGCTCGGCCCCAAGCGGCGGCGCCACACCGCGACCGCCCGGGGATCGGCGGCCAGATAGGGAAAGGTCCCCGGCACCGTGTCCAGGCGGGTGGCGAAGAGGCGGGGCAGGCTCATCAGCGGGCAGCAGAAATCGGCCGCGGGCGACGGCGCGTCGGTCCCGCTCAGCGCAGAGGCCCCGGCCAGACCCTCAAACAGGCGCAAAAGGGGACGCTGCACCTGGAGATGCACCGTCGCCCCGCGTTGCGCCACCATGGGGATGTAACGCGCGAATTGAATGGTGTCGCCCAGGCCCTGCTCGCCATAGAGCAGGATGCGGCGCCCCTCCAATGGCTCGCCCGTCCAGCGCGGCAGCGGCGGGTTCAGCTCCGACGCGCCGAAGCCCCGGCGGTGCCACCTCCATTCATAGGCCTCCCACCCCTCTTCCAGACGCCCCGTCTGCAAAAGCGGCAAGGCGAGGTTCCATCGGGCGTCGACGAAACCGGGATCGGCGGCGACGGCCCGGCGCAGCACCCGAATCGCGTCGGCCGGACGGCCCAGCGTCTGGCAGGCCGAACCCAGGTTGGACAAGGCGTTGGGGTGGGCCGGAGCCACCGCCACCGCGCTGCGCGCCATGGCGGCGGCGGCGTCCGGCCGGTCCTCCGCCAGCAGCGCGGCGGCCAGGTTGCACCGGTTCCCGGCATGAGCCGGAACCAGGCGGAGCGCGCGCCGCAACGCGACGGCGGCCTCCCGTGCCCGCCGCCGGCCGATCAGGGCGGCCCCCAGGTTGCCCCAGGCGTCGGGCAGATCGGGACGGAGCGCCGCGGCACGGCGCAGCAGCGGGTCGGCCTCTTCCGGGCGCTCCCCGGCGGTCAGCGCCGCCCCGAGATTGCAAAGGGCCCCGCCATGGCCGGGATCGAGCCGCAAGGCCCGGCGGGCGGCGCGCTCGGCGGCCCGTCCGCCGGCTCCATCCTCCGCCGGCCCCAGCAGGACGCACAGGTTTGAGAGCACCTCGGCGGAGTCCGGCTGCATGGCGAGCGCGGCGCGCGCCGCCGCCGCCGCTCCAGCGCTTTCCCCGGCCTCGTAACGGGCGGTGGCCAAGGTCGAATGCGCCGAGGGAAGCCGCGGGTCGGCCATCACCGCCCAGCGGAGCGGGGTTGGCACCGTGCCCGGCCGGCCGAGCGCGCGCAGCGCCATGCCCAGAGCGAGCAGGGGGGCCGCCGTATCGGGAGCGAGGGCCACCGCGCGCCGCAAGGCGTCGACCGCCGTCGTCCGTCCCATCGCCCCTTGCGCCAGTCCCAGGTTGAGCCATGCCTCCAGCATGGTCGGCACCCGCGCCGCCGCGGCGCGGAAGATGTCCGCCGCGGTGGCGAAATCCCCCTGGGCCATCCGAACGGCGCCGAGGTTCAAGGCACAGGCCGCGTCGGGCCGTAAGGCGAAAGCCCGCTCCAGCAGCGTCCGGCCGCGCGCGAAATCGCGACGCTGGAACGCGACCAGCCCGGCCACCTGAAGGGCGTCGGGATCGGCCGGCCCGTTTGCCAGCACGGCGTGGCTCAGCCGTTCGGCGTCGCCCCCCCGCCCGGCCCGCAAGGCCGACACGGCGTCCGCCGAAGACGGTACGGGCGGCGATCCGGCAGGGTGGGGCATGGGGCCTCGGAGCGTGGTCGACGGGAGCCGGACCGGAAAATCCGGCGCCGGCGCGGAGACTTGTCCGTATCAGCCGGGTCCGGACCGGTCAATCCGCCCCGCGCCCGGCGTCATGGCCGGCACGATTTCCGGCAGGGCGGCCCACAGGAGCGCCGTTCCCCGCAACACCGCGCGCGCGTCCGCCGCGGAGCGGGACAGCAGGGCGAAACCCATCCGGGCCAAAGGTTCGGCCAGCAGGGTGGCCGCCGCCGCCAGAGCGCGCCCGCCCGGTCCGAAATGCTTGCCCGCGTACAGCAGGCGGCTGCGCAGCGCGTAGAACAGGCGCAGGTCGCGGACCCCGTCGGTCGTTCCGCAGCCGCGGTGATAAGCCGAAGCCCCGGCGAAATGCACCACGCCCCAGCCGGCGAGGCGGGCGCGCAGGCAGAGGTCCACATCGTCGAAATACACGAAGAAGCGCTCGTCGAAGCCGCCCAGCTCCTCGAACAGCCGGCGGCGGATTAGCAGGAAGGCCCCCATCACCTGCTCCACCGGCCGGGTGTCCGCATGGTCCCATTCGGTCATGAAGTGAGGCGCGAAGCGGGACGGCCATATCCGGTCCAGTCCGACCGCCTGGGCCGCCAGCCGGCCCGGCGTGGGCGCCCGGGCGCAGGACCGCTGGCACAGCCCATCGGCGCCGACCAGCCGGATGCCCAGGATGCCGATGCCGGCGTTCTCCGGAGCGTCGAGGAAGGCGAGGGCGGGCGCCAGGGACGCCGGGCCGAGGCGGGTGTCGGGATTGAGGAACAGCAGATAGTCCGCCCGCGAACCCGCCGCGCCCTGGTTGCAGGCGGCCGCGAAGCCGCGGTTCTCCCGGTTTTTCAGGAGGGTCGGCGGCGGCCCGCCATCAAGGGCATCGGACGAACCGTCGGCGGACGCGTTGTCGACCACCACCAGGCGATCGAGCGCAAAGCCCGCCGCCGCCGCGGCGGGCACAGCGGCCGGCAGGGAGCCGATGCATTGGCGCAAGAGATCGCCGGAGTTCCAGTTGACGGTGACGATGTCGAAACGTGATGGCATGGGGCGTGGCGGTTCGGGGACTGGGTGAGAGCGGTGCCGGGGAAATCCCCCGCTTCTGCGGCGCGCGCGCCTTGGCGCGCCGTGTCAGCGCGGTTGCCTGTCCGGCGATTATTCTGCTATTGCGGCTGCGGTATAGTCTGCCACCCCGTCCTTCCACTTTGCATGGCTGCCTCCAGGATGCACATCGACTGGGCTACGAGCAACACCGTCACCGTCGAGACGGCGTGTCCCGCCTGCACGGCGCTTGGTCCGAAGTCCATCCGCCTCCAGATCCGCTCCGCCGTTCCTCCGTATCCGGAGCTGCCGCTGGCCGTCTGCGACCGCTGCGGCACCGCCTTCTTCCCGACGCTGACGCCCCCCGAGTACGAGACGGCGCACGCGACCGACGCGGCGCTCGCCTTCTACCTGGAGCAGGGGGCCGGCATCGACGTGATGGCCGAGCCGCTTGCGGCCGTCGACCCCGCGCGGGTCCGGCGCTACATGGAGATCGGCTGCGGGTTCGGCTTCTCGCTCGACTTCGCGCGCACGGTGTTCGGTTGGTCGGTGCGCGGCATCGATCCCGGTTTCGCGGCGCGCGCGGGGCGCGACCTGCTCGGGCTCGACATCGCATCGATCTACCTGCGCACCCCGGCCGACGCGGGAGACGATCCGTTCGATCTGGTCCTCTGCTCGGAAGTGGTCGAGCATGTCTTCGAGCCGCTGGAGTTCCTGGCCATCCTGCGCGGCGTCCTGGCGCCGGGCGGCACCCTGCTGCTGACGACCCCCAACGCCGGGGCCATCGGGCCGGACACCCCGGCGGGTGTGATGCTGCCGCTCCTCAGCCCCGGCTACCACGCCACGCTCTACAGCCGCGAGGGCTTCGAGATCCTGCTGCGCCGGGCCGGCTTCACCGCCGTCTCGGTGACCGAGCATGGGCCGACCCTGCGCGCCACCGCCTCCATGCAGGAGGGGACGGCGGATCTGTCGCGCCGTCTCGACCGCGGCCGCTACATCGATTACCTCGGCGAGCGGGCGCGGAGCATTCCCGCCGACACGCCGCTCGGCTTCGGCTTCCGCTACCGCCGCTTCAAGGAACTGACCCACGCCGGGCGGTTCGAGGAAGCCCGCGAGGCGGCCCGCCCGGTGGTCGACGCCTGCCGGTCGCGCTGGGGCATCGACCTCGACCATCCCGACGCGCTGCCGGCATGGTGCGACGGATTGCCGCCCGACATCGCCGGATTCCACGACCGCGCCCCCTTCAGCCTGTGCGGCATCCTCTATTGTCTGGGCATGCTGACCTGGCTGCACGACAAGGACCCCAATCGGGCCCGCTCCTTCTTCCGCGCCGCCGCCGCCGCCGGTGAACGCACGCGCGCCGCGTTGCAGGCGGCCGGCGCCGACGACGGCGAAACCGACGACCTGACCTGGCGCTCCCGCGGCTATGTGGCGCAGATCCTGGCCTGGAGCGATCCCGCCGCCGCGGTGGACGGGGTGGAGCGGCTGGCCGCCGCCGCCAGCCCCGTGCTGGGGGAGCGCATCCCCCCGGCGATCATCGCCGATATCCGGCTGGGAACCTTCACCACGCTGGTCAATCTCGGGCATTATGCCCAGGCCGACCATCTCGCGTTGGGCGTCGAGGGCACCCTCGCGGCGCTGGGACCGGCGCAGGCGGCTTCGGCCTCCTTCGCGCTGGGCATCCTCGGGCTCAATCACCGCAAGGCCCCCAGGATGGCGGCGGAATGGTTCGCAAAGGCCCATGAGGCGAGCCGGGCGCTGCTGGACACGGCGCCCGCACAGGGCGAGGCCCTGCTGTGGCCGGCGCTGTACCACCAAGCGCAGGCCCTGGTGCAGGCCGGCCGCGCGGCGGAGGCGGCCGCGGCCCTGCGCCCCCTGCTGCAGGCCACGCCCGGAGAGAACCTTCCGGCGATCCCGGCGGAACTCGGCAAGCGCGCCCAGTCCCTCGCCCGCACCCACAAGCTTCCTGTGTGAGGAAGCGCGATGGGCATCCTCGTCATCCTTGCCCGGCGGCTGCGCGGGGCTGCAAGCTGGGCCATCCGCTTCTACTGGGTGATGGTCGCCCATCTGGCCTACGCGGCCAGCTTCCTGCGCGGAAGCTCCTACGTCCGCGAGCGCTGGGACGGGCAGCGCCCGCTCGCCGGAGCGCGCCGTGTGGCGGTCTTCGTCCATTACGACCGGCACGGCACCATCCACGACTTCGTTCTTCATTACCTGCGCCAGCTGGCCGACACCGGCTTCGCCATCGTGCTGGTCAGCAACGCGCCCAGCCTGCCGGAATCCGCGGTGGCGCTGTTGCGGAAGCACTGCGCGCTCGTCCTGCGGCGGGACAATGTCGGGTATGATTTCGGCGCCTACAAGGAAGGCATCGCCGCCATTCCCGACCTGACGGCGCTCGACACGCTGCTGCTCGCCAACGACAGCGTCTACGGGCCGCTGCACCACATCGCCGGGGTGCTCGACCGGATGGAGCCGGACGGGGCCGACGTCTGGGGGGCCTCGGACAGCTGGGAGGTGTCCTTCCATCTGCAAAGCTACTTCCTGGTCTTCCACAGGAACGCCCTGGCCTCGCGCGCCTTCGCGGATTTCTGGGCGCGCCTGCGCTACGTCCAGTCCAAGACCTGGATCATCCGGAAATACGAGGTGGGCCTGACGCGCGCGATGCGCCGCGCCGGCCTGCGCTGCCGCGCCGCCTTTCCCTATCGCCAAGCCGCCGCCGCCCTGGTCGAGGCGGTCGTGGAGCGCGGCGTCATGGAGAATGCGGACCCCGTCCGGAAGAGCTTCATCCAGCAGGTGTTCCGCACGGTGGACGCCGGCCAGCCCCTGAACGCCACGCATTTCTTCTGGGATTATCTGATCGCCCAGATGGATTTCCCATTCCTCAAGCGGGAATTGCTTCAGAAGAACCCGGCGCGCATCCCGCTTCTCAGCTATTGGGAGCGGGTGGTGAAGCAGTCTTCGGATTATGACACCGAGCTGATTCTGCGCCATCTGGAGTTGTCTTTGAAGAACCGCAGCGTGTAGCATCGCCCCCTGGATGGCGGGCTGAGCGCTCCCCTCCCGCACTCCCGATGCTCTCTGGATCGGCCGGTTGATTTCTGTTCATCTGGCCCGGTGCGCTTACGGAAAATGACGATGCCGCCCATGGAAGCCGCCGTGCCCGCCCGCCCGCCCCTGTCCCATCTGGAGCAGTTGGAAGCCGAAAGCATCCACATCATGCGCGAGGTCGCCGCGCAGTTCCGCAACCCGGTGATGCTCTATTCCATCGGGAAGGACAGCTCGGTGATGGTGCATCTGGCGCTGAAGGCGTTTTACCCGTCGCCGCCGCCCTTTCCGCTGCTGCACGTGGACACCACCTGGAAGTTCCGCGAGATGATCGCCTTCCGCGACCGGCGGGCGGCGGAGCTGGGGCTGAGGCTGCTCATCCATGTCAACGAGGACGGGGTCAGGCAGGGCATCGGCCCCTTCTCGCACGGCTCGGGCGTCCACACCGACGTGATGAAGACGCAGGCGCTCCGGCAGGCCCTGGACCGGCACGGCTTCGACGCCGCCTTCGGGGGCGCCCGGCGCGACGAGGAGAAAAGCCGGGCCAAGGAGCGGGTCTTCTCCTTCCGCACCGCCGCCCACCGCTGGGACCCGAAGAACCAGCGCCCGGAGCTGTGGAACCTCTACAACGGGCGGATCGCCAAGGGCGAGAGCATCCGCGTCTTCCCGCTGTCCAACTGGACCGAGCTGGACGTCTGGCGCTACATCCAACGGGAAAACATCCCGGTGGTGCCGCTCTACTTTGCCAAGCCGCGCCCGGTGGTCGAGCGCGACGGCACCCTCATCATGATGGACGACGATCGCCTGCCGCTGAACCCCGGCGAGACCCCCGCCATGAGGTGGGTGCGCTTTCGCACGCTCGGTTGTTATCCGCTGACCGGTGCGGTGGAAAGCCGGGCGGCGACCGTTGCGGAGATCATCCGGGAGACTCAGGCGGCGTCGGTGTCGGAACGGCAGGGCCGCATCATTGACCGGGACGGCGCGTCGATGGAGATCAAGAAGCAGGAAGGCTATTTCTGATGACCGCCCCCGCCGAAACCGCCGCCGAAGCGGAACCGGACCTCCTGCGCTTCATCACCTGCGGTTCGGTGGACGACGGCAAGTCCACCCTGATCGGCCGCCTGCTGTATGACGGAAACAACCTGCTTCAGGACCAGATCGCCAGCCTGGAGGCGGATTCCCTGCGGTTCGGCAACGGCGGGGCGGGCAAGCCGGATCTGGCCCTGCTGGTCGACGGGCTGGCGGCGGAGCGCGAGCAGGGCATCACCATCGACGTCGCCTACCGCCGCTTCGCCACCGCCCGGCGCAGCTTTCTCATCGCGGACACGCCGGGGCACGAGCAGTACACGCGCAACATGGCCACCGGCGCCTCGACCGCCGATGCCGCGGTCCTTCTCGTCGACGCGCGCAAGGGTCTGCTGCCCCAGACCCGACGCCACAGCGTCATCCTGTCCCTGCTCGGCGTCCGGCAGGTGGTGCTGGCGGTCAACAAGATGGACGCGGTGGACTGGGACCGGGCGGTGTTCGAACGGATCGCCGGAGACTATCAGGGCTTCGCCGCCTCGCTCGGCCTGGACCGGGTCACCGCCGTCCCGATCTCCGCCCTGACCGGGGACAACGTCTCCCTTCCGTCACCGTCCATGGGCTGGTACGCGGGGCCGACGCTGCTCGCCCGGCTGGAGGCCCTGGAGGGAAGCGGCGACCGGCGCAGCCGGCCCTTCCGCATGCCAGTCCAATGGGTCAACAGGGCGGGGCAGGACTTTCGCGGTCTTGCCGGCACGGTTGCGGACGGCACCCTCCGGCCGGGCGCTTCCGTGGCGATCCTGCCGGGCGGGCGGACCGCCACGGTGTCCCGCATCGTCACCATGGACGGCGACCTGCCCGAGGCCGTCGCCGGGCAGGCGGTGACGCTGGTGCTGGCCGAAGAGCTGGACGTCTCGCGCGGCGACGTGCTGGCCGATCCCGGCCAACCGCCGGAAACCACCGACCAGTTCACCGCGAACATCCTGTGGATGGGCGAGCCGCCGCTGCTGCCCGGCCGCCCCTATCTCCTGCGGCTGGGCACGGCCACCGCGACCGCCACCGTGACCCGGATCAGCCACCGGCTCGACATCGACACGCTGCAGCATGTTGCGGCACGCCAGCTCGCCCTGAACGAGGTGGGGACCTGCAACCTCTCCCTGGACCGTCCGGTCGCCTTCGAGCCCTACCGGGACAGCCGTTCCATGGGTGGTTTCGTGCTGATCGACCGGATGAACAACGCGACCATGGGCTGCGGAATGGTCGAGTTCCCACTGCGGCGGGCATCGAACATCCGCTGGCAGCCCATGCGGGTGGACAAGGCCGCACGCGCCGCCGCCATCGGGCAGAAGCCTTTCGTCCTGTGGTTCACCGGCTTGTCGGGGGCCGGCAAGTCCACCGTCGCCGACCTCGTGGAGCAGGCGCTGCACCGCCGCGGTCTGCGCACCATGAGCCTGGACGGCGACAACGTCCGCCACGGGCTGAACCGGGATCTGGGCTTCACCGACGCGGACCGCACGGAGAACATCCGCCGCATCGCGGAGGTGGCGAAGCTGATGGTGGACGCCGGCCTGATCGTGCTGGTCAGCGCCATCTCGCCCTTCCGCAGCGAGCGCCGCATGGCCCGAGGATTGCTGGAGGATGGGGAGTTCCTGGAGATCTTCCTGGACACGCCGCTTGACGTCTGCGAGGCCCGCGATCCAAAGGGGCTCTACCGGAAGGCCCGCACCGGCCAGATCCCCAACTTCACCGGCATCGGCAGCCCCTACGAACCCCCCGAGGCGCCGGAATTGCGACTGGATGCCGGCGGCGCGGAACCTCCGGACCGGCTGGCCGCCCGCGTGATGACCATGCTGGAGGAGCGAGGCGCGGTATGAGACAGGCGCCGGTAGATCCGGCGCTTGCTGAGGCGCCGAATGCGTGAACTGCCATTTTCAATTACATGAAAAATTTGCTAATAACAAAAAATACTTTGTATTTTTCGTGTATTATCGGAGCGTTTAATCTAAAAACTTTGCATGTAGACAATTTTTAAGGCGTAGGATATAACCTTGGTCGATCATTATTGCTCAAGATAAGAATTCTCATGAAAAACCCTTACGCTAAGCTCCCCACGCATAACTTTTGGAAGTCATCCGTAGCATCTCCGCGCGTTGATGACATTGATCCCGTTGTTTCATCTCCTTTTTCGATAAAAAAGAGTGATCGAGTTGTAACCGCAGGGAGTTGTTTTGCGCAGCACATTTCGCGAGAGCTTAAGAGATCTGGTTTTAATTTTTTCGTTGCAGAGAAGCCTCCAGCAAATGCTCTGGACCCTGCTTCTTATGATGTTTTTTCTGCTCGTTATGGAAATATTTATACGGTCCGTCAGCTCCTTCAGTTGTTTCAACGCGCTTATGGACTTTTCCGCCCGAAAGAGCCGGCTTGGCAGCGCGTGGATGGTGCCTTCGTGGATCCATTCCGTCCACAGGTCGAGACAGCGGGCTTTCCCACGCTTCAAGCGCTGGAGCAGGATCGGAAGCAACATTTACGCTGCGTCCGACAAGTCTTCGAACGTTGCGATGTCTTCGTTTTTACTCTTGGCCTGACCGAAGGTTGGGTGTCACGCACTGATGGCGCCGTTTATCCGGTCGCGCCTGGTGTCGTTGGCAGCGGCCCTGATCCTGACGACTACCAATTTCATAACTTTACAGTTGATTCCATGTTGTCCGATTTGTCAAATTTCCTAGACCTGCTGAACGAAGTTAATCCAGAGGTTCAAGTCATTTTAACAGTGTCTCCTGTGCCGCTTATTGCAACCTATGAAGACCGTCACGTTCTCGTGTCAAATACTTATAGTAAATCAGCTCTACGTGTCGTGGCCGAATATGCCTGCAGGGATCGTAGCAATGTTCTTTATTTTCCATCTTATGAGATAATCACTGGTTCGTACAATCGCGGAGCTTATTTCGAACCGGACCTGCGCAGCGTGACGATGGAAGGTGTCGGTCATGTCATGAGGGTCTTCGCGCGACACCTGCTTTCAAGTGATCCGATTGTTGATGAATCATGCAGCACCTCCCCTGTATTAATTCCTAAGTTTTCGAACCACGATTCCGCTGAATCTTCCGCTATCGATCCTGTTATTGCAGCCCGTTATGCTGCAATTTCAGCTGTTGTATGTGACGAAGAAGTCATTGAGAAATCAATCACAGAAGTTAGCTGAAAATATATCTTCAGTGGCTTTTCTTTGAAAAGGAAATCAAATGAAAATTGTCATCATGGCTCATTGTCAGGGATTGGCGTTTGCGAATTGCGTTAGGGCTTTATTGCCTGATCACGATGTCTATTATTTATCAATATACAACGCTAAGAACGATGAGGGAAAGGAGCAATTCATTGAATGGATCAGCAGCTGCGACCTGATTTTAACCATACCATTGGGATCGGAATGGGGGCCTCTTGCTACGGAAAAACTGACAATACGGTTTCCTGGCCGCGTCCGTCGCTTTCCAGCCATTGCGTTTGGCGGGTATCACCCTGACATTTCTTATATTTATATGCCAGACGGCAGTTTTGTCGGCTCACCCCTTGGGGATTATAATTCCACCATTGCGGCTGCGGCATACGCGGCGGCCCTTCCGGCCGAGGATGCGCTGGATCTTTACAATAGTCTGTTTTTTAATCGGCTTGGATATTTCCAAGAATTCGAACGAGCGAAGCAATGGCTGCTCTCAATATGCCGGTCGATGGGTTATGACCTCTCTGCCGAGTTCGATCGCTGGGTGCGCCAGGGCAGCTTTATGCATTCCGTCAATCATCCTAAAATAATTGTTTCCGCCAGCATCGCTTGCGAAACCTTAAGAATTGCAAATATACCGTTCGACGACACAATTAATCTTCATGATATTGTTCCTGATGATCAAATGAATGGACCAATTTGGCCTGTTTATCCGGAAATTTCTCATCGTCTTGGGTGCTCTGGGTCTTATATCTTCAAAGCTCCAAATCATAAAAATGAGCTATGGAATTATATGGATATTTGCACTTTTGTTCATGAGAGCTATAGAATGTACGAGAATATCCCTAAAGAAGTGTTGCTGTCCACGCCCCTTGTTCGGAAGGCATTCGATCTTATGGAGGCCACGCTATGACTGGCGTGGATTGCGTATTGCTTTATTGGTAATATTAAACAAAATGGATGAAGCGTGCATAATTTCTCAGCCCCCGAGAAGCCTATTTCTCTAGGCACGGTCAAGTCCGCGCTGCATCGCTTCTTTAAGCGCCATCCCACCCGTCTCCCTTCCGCAATCCGGCCGATGCTCCTGCTCCAGCCGTGATCTTTCATGCACAAGCATGGGGTGATGCATGGGCAAGCCATTGATTATCATAGAAAAAAATTCTCGACCTTCTCTGACGAATTACCCGTTTGGAGACAATCGCTTGTATTCGCCGAAGTTTCTACATTACAGTCCAGCCGCCCGATGAGCTTTGGAATTGAAGACCCGCGATGCAGAGCCAGATTGCCGATAATCCGCACGGGGAAGCGCCCGGGACGGCCATGCACACGAACCTGCACGGCCTCGTCATCGTGGCCCGCCATCACGGTCTGCACCTGTCCGTCGCACAGTTGCTGCGCGACTATGCGGTCGGCTCTGCCGAGGTCGGCCCTGGCCTGCTGAGCAAGATCGCCACCGAGAACGGCCTGACCGCACGCCCGACGACCCTGCGCTGGAAGCACCTGTCGCGCTTGGGCAAGGCCCTGCCGGCGCTGCTGCGCATGCGTGACGGGCGCGCCATGCTGCTCATCGGGTTCCGGGAGAACGGGTCCGCCTCCGCGGCGGTCCTCCAGGACCCGCTGAGCCCCGAAGAAGCCTGTGTCGCCGTCGACGAGGTCCGCCTGAACTCGGTCTGGGACGGCGAGGCGATCCTTTTCAAGCGCACCTACACGCTGAAGGACGAGGAGCGTCCGTTCGGCTTCATGTGGGTGGTCGGCCAGCTCATGAAGGAGCGGCGGATCTTTCGGGACGTGACGGTCTCGGCGGTGATGCTGAGCATTCTCGTGATGATCCCGCCGCTGGCCTTCATGATCATCGTCGACCGGGTGCTGGTCCATCAGCGCGTCTCGACTCTGGTCGTTCTCGCCCTGGCGATGGTTATCCTGCTCGCCTTCGAAACGATGTTCGGGTATTTGCGGCGCTACCTGATCGCGATCGGCACCGCCAAGATCGACGCGCGGATCAGCCTGTACATCTTCGAGCGCATGATCAATCTGCCGATCGATTTCTTCGAGCGGACGCCGACCGGCGTGATCAATTACCGTCTGAACGAAGTCTGGCGCATCCGCAATTTCCTGACCGGACAGCTGTTCGGGACGATGCTGGACTCGGTGACGCTGTTCATCCTGATCCCGGTGATGTTCGTTCTCAGCCCGCACCTGACCTTCTTCGTGCTCGGCATCGCGGTGCTGATGTTCCTCGTCGTCTTCCTCTACATCGGGCCGCTGTCGCGCGCCTACTTCCGGGTGATCGAGGCCGAGCAGCGCAAGGGCTCGTTCATGATCGAGATCCTGCACGGCATGCGCACGGTCAAGTCGCTGGCGCTGGAAGGGCGCAAGCGGATCGAATGGGACGTCCGTGTCGCCGAGGCGGTGCGCGCCACCAGGGCGATGAACCTGCTCAGCAACCAGCCCCAGACCATCCTGCAGCCGCTGGAAAAGCTGGTCTACATCGGCACCCTGTCGCTCGGCGCCTATCTCGCCATCGGGGAGAATTCGATCGTCCAAGCCGGCACGATCGTGGCGTTCAGCATGATCGCGCAGCGTGCGGTGGCGCCCTTCGTGCAGATCGCCGGCATCATGCAGCAGCTCCAGGAAGTCCGGGGCGCCATCGCCCAGGTGGGGCTGATCGCCAACCATCTGCCGGAACGCCCGCCCAACAGCCGCGGCGTCCGTCCGGAGATCAAGGGCGAAATCACCTTCAACGACGTCCACTTCCGCTACCCCGGGGCACAGAACTACGCGCTCGACGGCGTGTCCTTCACGATCGAGCCGGGCACCGTGGTCGGCATCATGGGACGCAGCGGCTCCGGCAAGACCACGGTCACGCGCCTGCTGCAGGGCCTGCACCAGCAGTACGACGGCCTGATCAAGATCGACGGCGTCGACCTGCGCGAGATCGACCTCAGCCATCTGCGCTCCAGCCTCGGCGTGGTGCTCCAGGACAACTTCCTGTTCCAGGGCACGATCCGCGAGAACATCATGGCCGCGCGCCAGAGCGCCTCCTTGGAGGAGGTGATCCGGGCGGCGCGCCTGGCGGGAGCGGAGGAGTTCATCGAGCGCCTGCCCCGCGGCTACGACACGCCGATCGAGGAAGGCTCCTCCAACCTTTCGGGCGGGCAGCGGCAGCGCCTCGCCATCGCCCGCGCCCTGCTTGTCGATCCGTCCGTGCTGATCCTGGACGAGGCGACGAGCGCCCTTGATCCCGACAGCGAGGCGATCATCAACAACAACCTGAACCGCATCGGTCAGGGCCGCACGATGATCGTCATCTCCCACCGGCTGGCATCGCTCGTCAACTGCGACCAGATTCTCGTGCTCGAACGGGGCAAGCTCTACGACGCCGGCAAGCACGAGGATCTGCTGAACCGTTGCGACGTCTACCGGCACCTCTGGTTCCAGCAGAACCGCCATCTCGCTCCAGGACCCACCAATGACCGCCCTTCTCTTACGTCCACAACATCCGGCTCCTGATCGGGCTGCCGAACAGGCGATCAACGACTTCCAGGGCGAAACGGCGGAGCTGGTCGGTCAGAAGGACCCCGCCCTGGCCCGGTCGACGCTGTGGGTTCTGGCCGGCATGATGACGCTGCTGATCGTGCTGTCGTCTGTGGTTGGGATCGACCGTGTGGTGTCGACCCCGGGCCGGGTCATCGCGCAGTCGCCGACCATCGTCGTCCAGCCGCTGGAAACCTCGATCATCCGCAGCATCGACGTCCACATCGGGCAGACGGTGACGCGCGGCCAGGTGCTGGCGACGCTCGATCCGACCTTCTCGCTGGCCGACGTCGCCAAGCTCGAGACCCAGGCGCTCAGCCTGAAGGCTGAGATCGAGCGTCTGCAGGTCGAGGCCGACGGCAAGCCCTTCGAAGTGGCCGGGCGCACGGACAAGGACGTCCTTGTGCAGTTCTCGATCTGGAAGTACCGGCAGGCGGAATACCGGGCGAAGCTGTCCAACTTCGACCAGCGCATCGAAACCGCGCAGGCGGCGATCAACCGCAGCCAGGAGGACCTCCGGCACTACCGGTCGCGGCTGGGCATCGTCACCCAGGTGGAGACGATGCGCCAGACCCTGGAGAAGAACCAGACCGGCAGCCGCCTCAACTCCCTCTTGGCCGCCGACACGCGCATCGAGGTGGAGCGCAACGTCTCCGTCGCCCAGAACACCATCCGCACGGCAAGCCACGACCTGGAAGCCCTGCGTGCCGAGCGCGACGTCTACATCCAGCAGTGGCGCAGCACGATCCTGGTCGATCTGGTGGCCCGCCGCGGCGAGTTCGACCGGGTCACCGAAGAGCTGTCCAAGGCCGAGAAGCGCCGTGACCTGGTCGAACTGCGTGCCGTCGAGGACGCGGTGGTGCTGGACGTCGCCCAGTTCTCCGTCGGTTCGGTGGTGGAGAGCGCGCGCCAGCTGTTCACCCTGATGCCGCTCAACGCCAAGCTCGAGGTCGAGGCGGAGATCGCGGCGACCGACCAGGGCTCCGTCAAGATCGGCGACGAGGTGCAGGTCAAGTTCGACGCCTACCGCTATCTCAAGCACGGAACGGGCAAGGGCGTCGTCCGCACCATCAGCGAGGACTCCTTCACCAAGCGCGAGGATGGCCAGACCCGGCAACCCTTCTACCGCTCGCGCATCGAGCTGACCGAGGTAGCCCTGCGCGACGTCCCGAAGGATTTCCGTCTGATCCCCGGCATGCCGGTTACCGCGGACATCCTGGTGGGAGAGCGGACGATCATGTCCTATTTCCTGGAGGGTGTTATGAAGAACGTTTCGGAGGGCGCGCGGGAACCCTGATCCCGCCCCCGGCCGCGCCGGAGCGGCGCGGCCTTCTGGAAAATGCGGAGGTTGGTGTTCCATGCGGCATGTGCTGCGAACCGCCAGGAAACTGCTTGGCCGGGGATCGCCGGAGGATCTGTTCCAACGCGGCCTGAAGGAGCATGAACGCGGCCAGTACAAGGCCGCCTTCGATTCCTGGCTCGTCGCCGCGCGGGAAAACCACGCCGGGGCGCAGTACCGCATCGGCCGCCTGTACGACCTGGGCGAAGGAGTCCTGCGCAACGCCGTGGACGCGGTGGGTTGGTACCGTCAGGCGGCCGAACGCGGGAACGGCGACGCGCAGGCCCGCTTGGCCGAGATGTATTATTACGGCTGCGAAGGCAACAAGGGGGTGGCGCCGACGGATTCCGCCCTGGCGCTGCTTTTCCCCAACGGCCTGAAGATCGACCAGGATTACGACGAGGCCTTGCGCTGGGCCCGGGCGGCGGCGGAGCAGGGCATCGTCTCCGCGCAGGCCATGCTGGGTTACATGTACGCCTCCGGCTTCGGCATCACACCGGATTACGAGCAGGCCGAACTCTGGTACCGCCGTGCCGCCGAAGCGGGGAACGCGGCGGCCCAACTCGGGCTTGGGACCTTGTTCGCCGGCGGCTACAACGGCGCCCCCGATCACCAAACCGCCCATGACTGGTTCAAGCGGGCGGCGGACCAGGGCAGCCCGATGGCCTGGTACTATCTGGGCAACCAGTACACCACAGGGCTCGGCGTCGAGAAGGACCCCGCCGAGGCGGTGGCCTGTTTCAGCCGGGCGGCGGAGTCCGGAAACGCCGCGGCCCAACGGGCGCTGGGTATGATGCACGCCCGCGGGATGGGCGTTCCGCGCAACGCCGGGCTGGCCGAAACCTGGCTGCGCAAGGCGGCCGTCCAGGGCGATTCCGAAGCGATGGTGCTCCTCGGCGAGTTGCACAGCCGGGGCGATGGCGTGCAGCCCAACCTGTTCGATGCCGCGGCCTGGTATCGTGGCGCCGCCGAGTTGGGGCACCGCCGGGCCCAGCACATCATCGCCCAGATGTATCTGCACGGAACCGGGGTCCCGAAAGACGAGATGGAAGCCGTCCGCTGGTACGAACGGGCGGCGGGACAGGGCGACCCCCAGGCGCAGTTGCGCATTGGCGCCTTCTACGCCGAAGGCCGCGGGGTCGACCAGGACTACAGCCGCGCGATGGACTGGTTCCAGCGGTCGGCCGAGCAGGGCAACCCGGACGCCGGCTACAACATCGCGCTCCTGCACAGCCGGGGCCTGGGCGTTCCGCGCAGCCAGACGGCGGCGCTCGACTGGTACCGCCGCGCCGCCGAGCAGGGCAGCATGCTCGCCCAGTTCCGCCTGGGAGCGATCTTCGCGGCGGGCGAAGCCGTCCAGCAGGATTACGTCGAGGCGGCCAAATGGTCGCGCATGGCCGCCGAACAGGGGCACAGCGGCGCCCAGGTCAATCTCGGCCGCTTCCTCATGCAAGGGCTGGGCACCACTCCGGACTTCGCGGAGGCCGAACGCTGGCTGACCGCCTCCGCCCAGCAGAACGAGCCGACCGCGATGACCGCGCTCGGCGAGCTGTACGCCATCTGGCTCCCTGAGAAGAACCTGGCCAAGGCGAAAAGCTGGCTGGAGCGTGGAGCGGAACTTGGCGAGCCGCGCTCCAAGGCGCTGCTTGCCCAACTGCGCCAGCAGCATCCCGCGGGGAATGGCGGGAAGGCCGTGGAACCGCCGCCGGCGGCCCCGTCCCTGGCGCCCCCCGCCCCGAACGCGCCAAGCCAGGGGATCGGCTGACCGCCTCCACGTTCCGTCCGCTCCGTCCAGCCTGACCGGACGCCCCGTATCCGGGGCAGCCGGTCCGGTTTTACCGGTCCTTAAGCACGTTCGCGCAGATTGCTCATCGACAATGGGGGCTTTCAGCTTTACTTTCCGGCGTTCAGCACTGAAAAGGTCTTTTCTCCATGTCTTTTCTTGTAACCTCGCTGGAAATTCCCGAAGTCAAGATTATCAAACCAAAGAAACACGGCGATCATCGCGGTTTCTTCTCGGAGACATACAGCAAGCGGGCGTTCGAAGAGGCCGGGATCACGATCGATTTCGTCCAGGACAACCATTCATTCTCGGCTGAGCAGGGCACGGTGCGGGGCCTGCATTTCCAAACGCCGCCCTTCGCCCAGGACAAGCTGATCCGTGTGGCGCGCGGGGCCATTCTCGACGTCGCCGTCGATCTGCGGGTGGGGTCGCCAACGTACGGCAAGCATGTCTCCGCCGTGATTTCCGCCGCCGAATGGAACCAGATCCTGGTGCCGGTCGGCTTCGCCCATGGTCTGGTGACGTTGGAACCCGACACCGAGGTTCTCTACAAGGTCAGCCAGATCTATGCTCCCGATCATGACAAGGGGTTGCTTTGGAACGATCCGGCTCTGGACATCCGCTGGCCTGTGCCTGAAGCGGACGCCATCCTGTCGGCCAAGGACCGGGTGCAGCCACGGCTCGCCGACCTGCCTGCCTCCTTCTTCTACTGATCGGGATTGCGCGCGATGAAGGTGATCGTAACCGGCGGGGCCGGGTTTATCGGATCGTCGCTGATCCGCTTTCTGATCGGCGAGACCGACGCCGAGGTGATCAACGTCGACAAGTTGACCTACGCCGGAAACCTGGCCTCCCTGGCAAGCGTGGAGACGCACGCGCGCTACCGGTTCGTCAAGGCGGACATCTGCGACCGCCGCGCCATGACGGACCTGTTCGCCGCCGTTCGCCCCGACGCGGTGATGCATCTGGCCGCGGAAAGCCATGTCGACCGATCCATCGAAGGTCCGGCCGCCTTCGTCGAGACCAACATCGTCGGCACCTATACCCTGCTGGAGGCCGCCCGCGGCTATTGGTCCGGGCTGCCGGCGCCGGCGCGCGACGCCTTCCGCTTCCATCACATCTCCACCGACGAGGTGTACGGGTCGCTGGGGGCGGAGGGACTGTTCACCGAAACCACCCCCTACGCCCCGACCAGCCCCTACTCCTCCAGCAAGGCGTCGTCGGATCATCTGGTCCGCGCCTGGCACCACACCTATGGGCTGCCCACGCTGGTCACCAACTGCTCCAACAACTACGGCCCCTACCATTTTCCCGAAAAGCTGATCCCGTTGATGATTCTCAAGGGGTTGGAAGGCAAGCCGCTGCCGGTTTACGGGAACGGCGAGAATGTGCGCGACTGGCTGTTCGTCGAAGACCATGCGCGGGCGCTGTGGACGGTGGTGAACGCCGGGCGCGTCGGGGAGACCTACAACATCGGTGGTGAGGCCGAGCAGCGCAACATCGACGT
Organism: Azospirillum formosense; assembly: GCF_040500525.1. Taxonomy (NCBI): domain Bacteria; kingdom Pseudomonadati; phylum Pseudomonadota; class Alphaproteobacteria; order Rhodospirillales; family Azospirillaceae; genus Azospirillum; species Azospirillum formosense. The sequence continues at coordinate 26,174 of NZ_CP159406.1, forward strand.
GGTGGTCCGGATCTGCGACCTTCTCGATGAGATGGTGCCGGGGGCGGCGCCGCGCCGCGGACTGATCACCTTCGTTTCCGACCGGCCGGGCCATGACGCCCGTTACGCGATGGACATCACCAAGATTTCAGGCGAACTCGGCTGGAGGCCGCGCGAGAGCTTCGAAAGCGGCCTGCGCAAGACCGTTGCGTGGTATCTGGACAACCGCTCCTGGTGGGAGGATATCCGCAGCGCCCGCTACGCCGGGGAGCGTCTGGGTCTGGCCGCTCCCGTTACGGTGACCGCAGGATGAGGCGCGTTCTGCTGACCGGCGGCGACGGGCAACTCGGCTGGGAGGTGGCCCGCCGTGCCGCAGCGGCCGGTGTCCTGTGCCGGGCCGCCGGACGGGCGGATCTGGACATCACGGACCGCGACGCCGTCCGCCGCATGGTCGGGGAAACCGACTGGAGCGCGGTCATCAATGCCGCCGCCTACACGGCGGTGGACCGGGCGGAGACGGACGCCGCCGCGGCCTATGCCGTCAACCGGGATGGGCCGGCCCATCTGGCCGGCGCCTGCGCCGAGGCGGGCGTTCCGCTTCTGCATGTCTCCACCGATTATGTGTTCGACGGCAGCAAGGCGGCCCCCTACCGGGAAGACGATCCGGTGGCGCCGCTCGGCGTTTATGGCGCCAGCAAGCTGGCCGGCGAGGAAGCGGTGCGCAGCCTCTGCGCCCAGCACATCATCCTGCGCACCGCCTGGGTCTATGGCGTCCATGGACACAACTTCGTCAAGACCATGCTGCGGCTCGGCCGCGAACGCGACCGGCTTCGGGTCGTCGACGACCAGCGCGGTTGCCCGACCGCCGCCGGTGATCTGGCGGACGTCCTTCTGACGCTGGCCGGAAGGCTGGGCGCCGGACAGGCCCCGGAAAGCGCCTTCGGCACCTTCCACGCCACGGGGCAGGGGGATACGAGTTGGTGCGGCTTTGCCCGGCACATCTTCGCCCTGGCGGAGTCCCGGCTTGAGCGCATCCCTGCGGTGGACCCGATCACGACGGCAGACTTTCCGACCCCCGCGCGCCGGCCAGCGAATTCCGTGCTCGACTGCGACCGCTTGGCGCGCGTGCATGGCCTGAGGCTGCGCCCATGGAAAGACGCGCTTGCCGAAACGCTGAACAGCCTGCTGCCGCCCCAGCCGCTTCCTGGGTGACCGACCAAGCCCGAAGGGAAACGGCCGACCGGCCCCAAGGCGGGCGCTGAAGCCGAGGCGACCAGCTTCCGCCCGCTCCGGGAGGCCGATGCGCTGCCCGCGCATGATCCTTCACCGCCGCCGGACGCGCTCGGGAGCCCTTGGAAGCCTTGTAAATGAGGCGATATCTGGTAACATAACCTCTAAAAAATGCACAAATCCAAGGCGCATTAATGAATGATCAGTCGATCATCGTTGCATGGTATTTTCCCATGCATCAATGAACGCCTTTTATAATGATCTGAAAGAAGGAAATTTGGAGATTTTCAGCCGTGACCCAAGGAATAGATATTCATTTATTTAGCGCCGCCGGTCACAACAATTACGGCGACGATCTGATCACAGAAATGTGGCTTGAGAAGCTGCGCAACGCGAAAGCGAAAATCTCTTTGTATTGTGGCGGGGCGTTCAAACCTGACGCAGTCTATAAAAATCTTTCGGGAATCCATAATTTTTGGAATGGTGTTGAAAAAATTCCGAGCATGACGGGAGACAAGGACCTCGTCATTCTTACCGGTGGCGGATATTCAAATATACTTTTCGATGTTTCGCCACGTTTGTTTCGTGCGATCGCTCGCGCGCCAGCCAACTCTGTGATTTGGACAGGGGCTGACATCTTTCCGCAAAGCGATGAAACCATGGCGCTCTTGGAGAACTGCCGATCGTCTTTCCGTTTTGTGGAAACACGCGACAAAACATCTTGTGATCTTTTCAATCGTGCCGGAATCAAGGCGCGCTGTGGCGTCGATGACATTTTCATGTTTCCAAAGTCAAGAATCGCTGAGGTTTTCCCGAGTGAAAATAGAAACCTCATTTTGAACGTTCAAAATCAATTCGTCGACAGTGCGTCGTTGAATGACGTAACGAAGATGATTGAGCATCGTTTCGCGTCTGAAGGTTTCGACAGAATCGTTTCGTATGAATTGTGCAGAGACTCGGACAGCGACATAGCTGAGATTTTGCTGAAAAAAGGGCTCCCCGTGTCGATTGTCACTCGCGACATGATTGGCAACAGGTCCTTGAGAATACCAAGCAAATCAAAATACATAACGACGCGATTCCATTTCCATCTGGCCATGTGCCGTATTGGAGCGGAAGGAACCTGCATATCCCTTAACGAATATTACGACAACAAGCATAGGGCCGTGATTGAACACTTTCCCAAGGCCAAGAGAAGCATTGTGTGGTCGACAAAAGCGAATGAGACCATTTCATATTACAAGAATTTCCCGTGGATTTCCTCTTTTCGAGACGGAAATCTAATGAAGCGCAAACGGGGTACGGTCGCCGAGACCATTGAGGGCTTTCTGTAAAATCTGGCCGCCATCCGGAGACGAACACCGGCCGGCCGGTGTTCGTCACGGCCGCCCCCGCCGACCGAAGCAAGCGCAAAGCCTGATGGGTCAGGCTTTGCGCCCCACGACGTCAGTTGGGTGAGGCGCCGTCAGCGCACGAGGAGCCGGGCTTGACCTGGATCGGCATGTTTCCGCCCCAGGCGATGGGCCGGCTGTCGTTGGGAAAGCGCATTTCCGGGGTGGACGCGACCAATCGGACCGACAGGCTGTCCTGGGGGGAGCGGAGGGTGAAGGACACGGCCCGGGGGGATTGAATGGTTCCGCCGGCGATCTTCAGAATGTCCGGCTCGGCTTTGCCATCGGTCTCGACCGACAGGGTTGTATCGCCCTCTCCGCCGAACGCCTCCAGAGTGACGCACGCGACGCCATTGGCCAAGTTCACATCCAGCCTGGAATCCTTGCGGAACCATCGGAACTTGCGGTCGCCTACCGTTTCCAGCCCATAGGCCCCGTCGCTCACGAGCGCGGTGCGGCTCTGCGTGTCGATGATATCGACCAGGGAAGGCAATACGATACGTCCCGAACCATCGAAGTCCATGGACAGAAGAACGGCTCCGCTTTGCGGCAGGGTGCTCATAAGCTCAAGATGAGCCTTGTGCCGACGGGCCATCCTCTCCAGCGAGAACAGCTCGGTGGTGGGCACGATCAGGCCGATGGACTTGAGGTCGGGAAGTGTCTCCTCAAACGTGCGTCTCCGGTACACGGATGGATAGCCGCCAAACATCTGGAAGCTGTAAAAGTAATCAGGCAGAAGCGACGGCTCGATGAAGATCCGTCGTCCGCGCAGATTCAGCCACACCTGCTCCGCCGCCACCGCCATATCCGCGTCGATGGAGCCGCCGACCGTGCTGTAGGTGGGCGCCGTGGTGTAGCGCGCGATCGGAAGGCCGGGCCTGGCGGCGATCAGGGCGGAGACCGCAACGATGCCGGCCAGGACGGCGTAACCAGTGGCTTCGCCCCTGCCGGTTCCCAGGCCGGCCGGCCGCCACGCCCGCCACGCAAAGCCCAGGCCCGCCACGGCGATCGCGCTGAACATGGCGCCGCCATACCACAGGGGCACATCCTTGATCAGGTCCCATTGATTGAAGGGCGACAGGACGCGCAGGCCGAGATGCAGATGGACGAGGATTACGACCAACGTCGCCAAGGGCATGGCGGCCACGGCGATCAGCGCGGGAGGCAGGCTCCTTCCGACGAAGGCCATAACGGCCATCACGGCCAGGCCCAGCGCGATGACGGCCGGCTGGGAAGGGTAGAAGAACATCAGTTTGATGAAGCCGGTTTCGCCATCCAGCGGAGGCCTGACCTCAACAACCTCCGACCCGTCGGCGTTAATCCACGCCATGATCTTCACTTCGGCAGGGAGAAGCAGCGCGCAGGCGATCATCAGCAGGACGGGAAGGGCCGGCAGCAGAAAACTGATGCTTTTGCGCAGGCGGGCCAGCGTCGAACCGAACCGTCCAACCGCCGCAAGGGCCAGAAGGGCGCCCAGAGCGGCCACGCCGTAGGCGAGCAGGAGAAGCCAGTACGGCTTGCGTATCATGCCCGCAACGGCAACCGGCAAGGTGACCGCGTTGATGATCAGGAGCCAAAGGGCGACCGTCCGGAACTGCGCCGCGGTGGCCGCGAAGATCAGCCAGAGCGCCAGGGCGATCAGCATGTAGGGTACGGTGACGATCCCCAGGACCGCCGCGACGGCGAAGAACAGTCCGGCCTCGACCCCACGGGTCTCGACGTCCGGTCGACAAAGGGTCGCCATGAAGGCAACGCTGAACAGAACGCCGTAGATGGAGTCCTTGCCCAGCTCGATCACGCCGTAGAGGCCGAACACGCTGACCAGCATCAGAAGAGCCAGAAGCGCGGCGCTGACCAGAGGATGCGGCAATTCGAGCGCCCGGACGACGTAGACGCAGACGAAGACCGCGATCACCAGCAGCAACGGCTTGAAGCCTGCGGCGATCGTCACCAGGGGAATGTCCGGCAAGGCCGTTCCCACCGGTGCGATCAGGCCGGAGAAGCCGATCATCGAATCCGCCGGGCCGATCCGCCCCCAAAGGACCTCCTGCGTCCAAAGAAGCTGCCCGGAATCGAACGTGTGCGGGAATTGCAGGAACGCCCAGACGCCGATCGTCAGCGCGGCAAGCGTGGCGGCCACGGCCCAGGGGTTGGCCCATTCCCGGACGATCCGCCGCATCTCGGCCATGGGACGGACGGTTGCCGCGAGAAGGGCGACGATCCCAAGGTCCGTCCCCAACTGGATCGGAACCAGCAAAGCCGGGGAACGGAACATGTCCAGCTTGAACAGGACCAGAAAACGAACGGCCCCCCACATCATTCCCCAGCCGAAGACCGACAATATGTTGGCGGAGCTGTCGTCCATACGCACCACTCCCCTCTTGGCGAGGGACGCATGAACGGTCAATCCAACAAGAATTATTGAAAAGAACGAATGAATGGTGGCGTAGGAGAGTATTGTCAGAAAACTATCCGGCATTTCTCAGCCTCAAAGGATACAGACGCTGGAACAGCATGAGGCGAAGGATGCACTTGCCATTGTCAAGCCAGCCATCCTTCGCCCCGGAGCGGTGTGTCCCGCAGGGTCCTTCGACGGGAACGGCATCGCCGAAATCGGCCTTGCGGCCAGCGATGCCCCCGACCCTCAAGTCCAGCTTTTCCAGGGAGCCGCGCCGGAGGCCCAGAGGTCCTCCAACTGGCGCTTGTCGCGCAGGGTATCGACGGGCTGCCAGAATCCCCGGTGCTTGTACGCCTGCAGATTGCCCTGGTTGGCGAGTTGCTCCAGCGGCTCGTTCTCCCAGCTCGTGGCGTCGCCCTCGATCAGATCGATAGCGCTGGGCTCCAGGACGAAGAAGCCGCCGTTGATCCAGCCCACTTCGTCGCGCGGCTTCTCGCGGAAGGCGCGCACCTTGTCGTCGCCATCGATTTCCAGGACACCGAAACGACCGGGCGGTTGAACCGCCGTGACCGTCGCCGTCTTGCCGTGGCTGCGGTGGAAGGCGGCCAACTGGCGGATGTTCACATCGGCCACGCCGTCTCCATAGGTCAGCATGAAGGTCTCGTCGCCGATGAAGGGACGGACCCGCTTCAGGCGGCCGCCGGTCATCGTGTTCGGTCCGGTGTCCACCAGCGTGACCTTCCACGGTTCGGTCACGGCGTTGTACTGGCGGGTCTCCCCCGTCACAAAATCGAAGGTGACGTCGCTTGTATGAAGAGCGTAGTTCGAAAAGTATTCCTTAATATAATACCCCATATAACCCAGGCAAATCACAAAATCATTGAAACCGTTTTGGCTGTATATCTTCATGATATGCCAAAGAAGCGGCTTGCCACCAACTTCGATCATCGGTTTCGGCTTGGTCTGCGTCTCTTCGGAAATACGCGTCCCAAGGCCTCCGGCAAGAATGACAACTTTCATTGATGCACCCCTTGAAGCAAGCCGTCTCAGCAGATCTTATCGGCGAGCAAAGTTTCCGCATGCGCCCGGTCTGTTTGGCCGGTTGTCGTGATCGCACCATCTCGCGGCCGATCGATGACACTCTCGATGATGACAAAAGGCGAGCGCTTTACATTCTTGTAAATCCTTCCAATGTATTCCCCTATGATTCCGAGGAAGAACGCATTCATTCCAATCGAAAGAAGAAGGAGAATACTGCCGCTCGCCAAGCCTTCCGGCCAGTCATAGCGGATGAAGACGCGGCTGACGATGTAATAGAGCGTGCCGAGAATGGACAGCAGCACCATGAAGGCGCCCATCAAGGTGGCCAGCCGAAGCGGAATGACGGAATGGTTGAGGATTCCGTCGGCCGCCAGATTGATCAGGTGACGCAGTTTGAACTTGCTGGCGCCCACGGCACGGGCGCTGCGGTCGTAGGGCACGCCGATTTGGGAGAAGCCCAGCGTCGCGATCATGCCGCGAATGTAGGGCTGCTGGTCCTCGATCTTGCACAGCTCGTCCAGCACGACGCGGTCGATCAGGCGGAAGTCGCCGGCGTCGTGCGGGAGATGATCCTCGCTGAGCGCGTCGATCATCCGGTAGAAGATCTTGCGCGTGGTGGACATCACGGGGGATTCCTCCGGCCGCGAGCGGCGGACGCCGTAAACCACCTTGTGCCCTTCCTCCCACAGCTGGATGAAGCGGGCGATCAACTCGGGCGGGTCCTGAAGGTCGCAGTCGATCTGAATGGCCGCCGCCCCCCGAGCGTGGCGGTAGTTGGTGAGGATCGACTTCTGGAACCCGAAATTGCGCGAGAAGCGGATGACCCGGACCCGCGGGTCGCGCTGCGCCAGCGTGGCCAGTTCCTCGAAGGTCCGGTCGGTGCTGTGGTTGTCCGTGATGACCAGCTCGAAATCATAGCGGTCGGACAACGGCTCCATAACCGCGCTGATCCGCTTGTACAGCGGCTCGATGTTTCCTTCCTCGTTGAGAACGGGAACGCAGATGGAGATCAGCTTGGTTTCAGTCATCTCAGGGCGCTTCCATGAGCGTGAAAAGCCGCGATTGTTTCCCGGATGCCATCCTTCAGCCCGACCTTTGGCCTCCAGGCGGTGGACGCAACGAACCGGCCGTTGTCCCCGACCATCCACATGATGTCGTCCGGACGGTAGGGCCGCGCGCCGAAGTTGAACCGGTCGGGCCGGCAGCCAAGGGCGGCGGCCACCTCTTCGGCAACGGAACGGATGGAGGTGGCCTGTCCGGAGCACAGGTTCATCGGACCGAGCCGCCCCTGCAAGGCGGCTTCGGCGGCGGCAATCAGCCCTTCCACCACATCCCCGATGAACAGCATGTCGCGCATCTGCTCACCCGGCGTCAGATCCACCGTCTCACCCGCGGAAAGGCGGCGAAGGATGTAGGGGATCAGGCGGTTCGGTCCTTCGCCGGGGCCATACACCCCGAACAGACGCAGCCATTGGAACGCCAAGCCGGCGCTCGCCGCCATGGATTGGCCGACCAGCCCTCCGGCGGCCTTGCTGGCGCCGTAGAGCGCCGTCGCGGTCAAGGGCGCTTCCTCACGCAGCCGAACGCCCTGGCCCGCCGGCCCGCAATCGGCGTATTCCGAACAGGACCCACTGTACACGAAGGCCCGCGCCCCCATCCGCCGGGACAGTTCGACCATGGCCCGGGTGCCGGCCACGTTGGCGTCGAACATCGCTTCGGGGGACCGCTGCTCCGGAGCGACCCCGTAGGCGGCCAGGTGAAAGACCACATCGACGCGCCGGTCACCCGGATCGACCGCCCCGGCTTGGCTCAGCGACGGCACGCGCAGGACGGAACAGCCCGGCGGAGCGGGAGCGTCGCCGCGGACGAGACAGGTGACCGCGACCCCGGCTTCCGTCAAGGCCCGCACCAGAGCCGAGCCGATGAAGCCGCTTCCCCCGGTCACCAGCGCGCTGGAGAAGGTCATGCCCCGGTCCGCTCCATGTAGTCGGCGAGCTGCCGGTCGAGCAGGGATGACGTCGCACCGGGATTCTCGGAATGCGCGCGGTACCATTCGGCCGTCAGCCTGACGGTCTCGTCGAAATCGAGCGCCGGATGCCAGTTGAGCCGCGCCATCGCCTGGGCGATGTCCAGCTTGAGGAAGTTCGCCTCGGGCAGCGCCGAGGGAACATGCCGGACCTCGATGGGGTTTCCGCCCCAGGAGGCGATGAAGCGCTCCGTCAGCGTCCCGACATTCGCCTCGTTGCGCATCCCGGGGCCGAAGTTCCACGCCGTGGCGACGTCCATCCCGTCCTCCTGATGGAGGCGATGGGCGAGCGTCAGGTAGCCGCGGACGAGTTCGAGGACATGCTGCCAGGGACGGGTCGCCTGCGGATTGCGCAGCACGATCGGCTCGCCGGCCAGAATGGCCGCGACGATGTCGGGAACGATCCGGTCCTCCGACCAGTCACCGCCGCCAATGACGTTGCCGCCGCGCGCGGTCGCCATCCGGACCCGCCCGTCCTTGGCGAACATCGTCTGGCGATAGGCGGAGGCCACCAGCTCCGCACAGGCCTTGCTGGCGCTGTAAGGATCCTTGCCGCCGAGAGCGTCGGTTTCGCGGTAGCCCCACACCCACTCCCGGTTCTCGTAGCATTTGTCGGTCGTGACGGCGACGATGCTGCGCACCGACGGGCAGGAGCGGGCGGCCTCCAGGACATGGACCGTCCCCATGACGTTCGAGGCGAAGGTCTCGACCGGCTCCCGGTAGGAACGGCGGACCAGAGCCTGGGCGGCCAGATGGAAGACGATCTCGGGCTGCGCGCGATCGAAGACCTGGGCGACGGGCTCCAGGCTTCGGATGTCGCCGATGACGGAGGTCATGCCCTCGGCGATCCGCGCCTCTTCGAAGAGGCTGGGCCGGCCCTCCTCCGGCGGCAGCGAAAGGCCGGTGACCTCAGCCCCGCAGCGTTTCAGCCAAGCGCACAGCCAGCCCCCCTTGAAGCCGGTGTGACCGGTGACCAGAACGCGCTTGCCCGCATAGAATTCCCGCAGAATGCTCATCCGATCGATCCCTTGGGCTGCTGGTCAGGCCGGAACGGCTTGGGGACGGGTGGAAGCCAACTGTTCCGCGATCTTGATGCCGATCGCCCGCCCGTCGCGAATGGCGTAATTGGTGCCCCGGTCCTCCGGATAGATCTGCGCCATGGTCGCGAGATGGACCCCCGCCACGGGCGTGTCGGCCGACGGCATGATGCGGGAGTAATGCGGTTCGGCGATCGGCTGGGCATAGGCCGCCCGCCACACGTCGTGGCCTTTGATCCAGGACCGGTCGAACGACGGGAACATCCGCTGGACGTGCGGCAGGGCGTAGTTCAGCATCTCGTCCCTGTCCATGCGGTAGAGCGGATCGCTTTCCGGCAGGTACCGCGACAGATAGACGATGTGCTTTCCACCGTAGGAGCTCGCCGGCTCGAAGTTGGTGTGCTCGATGATCCCGACGAAGGGGAAGCTCGGGTCGTTCACGTTGAGCCAGTAGGTCTCGGACAGGCTGCGGTCGAGCTGCAGGACCAGGCAGACGTTGGCGAGATACTTGACCCGCCGCAGCCGCTCGGCGTAGGCGGCGTCATGCGGCGCCATCAGATCGGCGACGATCGGCAGGGCCGGGGTGCACAGGACGGCGTCGGCGTCGATCGTGCCGTCGGCGGTCTCGACACCGGAGACCCGCCCGTTCTCGACACGCAGGCCCCGGGCCGGGGTCGAGTAGCGGATCGTGCCGCCGAGTTCGGTCACGCGCGCCGCCAGGCTGTTGGCCAGGGCGGCGAAGCCGCCCCGGTAGTAGGCGAGCATCTCGGCGCCGCCCTTCGCCCGGCTGCCGCCGCGCAGGACCAGCTTCTTCCAGAACCAGACCGCCGAAACCTGATCGGCGAAGGCGCCGAACTTGCCGACCAGCAGCGGCTCCCAGACGACGCGGTAGACCTCCTTGCCGCACAACCCGATCAGCCAATCCTTGGCGGTCAGATGCTCGATGGTGCGCCAGTCCTTGACCAGGCGAACCTGGAAGACCAGCAGGCCCAGACGAATGCGGTCGATCAGGCCGAGCGGGTTGAAGCGCAGAACGTCCATCGGGCTGCTCAGGCGAAAGAAATTCTTCGCGTAATACATGCCGGTGCGGGTCTGGCGGTAAACGATGTTCTCGGTCTCGCCCAACTCCTCCACCAGATCGGTGACGTAGCGGTCGTTGGTGAACCAGTGATGATAGAAGCGCTCAAGGACCGAGCCGCCGATATCGAAACCCGCGGCCAGCCCGCCGGGCTCGCTGTCGCTTTCCAGGACGGTGACGCGATGGCCCGCCTTGCACAGTTCATAGGCGGCCGACAGACCGGTGAAGCCAGCACCGATGACGACGACGTGACGGGGATGGTTGGTCGCGGGCATGTCTGGACTCAGTTATGATTCGAGGTTTCGGGAAGAGCGGCAACAGTCGGAGAGGCTCCGCCCAAGCTGTTGGCGAGAAGAAAGGCGAGGCCGACGATCGCGGTCGTCCCCACGAGAACAAGATGCACGACGATGGCGAAAGCCGCCGCAAGGTTGCGGTCGGCCCCGAAGACGGTCAGCGCTTCCGTTGTGAAATAATGGAAGGTGCCGACATAGCCTGGAGAGCTGGGCAGCAAGGTGGACAGCGTGCCGACCGCCAAGGCGAAGAAGGAACTGGCGAGACCGCCCGTCCAGCCGAGCGCCACGGCGGTCAGCACGAAAACGCCGCCCTCGCAGGCCCAGGCGCCCAAGGACAGGCCGAGCAGGGACGCCAGCCGCGCGGGACGGCACAGGATCGCCATGGCCGCCAGCGTCTCGTCGATCTTGCCGACCAGGCCGCTCAGCGCCGGAACGGACGTTCCGATCTTGGAGAGCAGAAGGCGCAGCGGGCCGGGCAGGAGAAGAACCGCCACGGCCGCCGTGGGGATCACCATCATCAGGATGGAAAAGCCGGATTGGATGGCCGGCGGCACCAGCCCGTCCGGCAGGAAACGCACGGCCAGTCCGAAGACGGCCAGCAGAACCACGAGATCGAGGACCCGTTCCACGATCATGGTGCCGAGCAGGGCCATGCCGGACGCCCCGAGGCGGCTGCGGAAGGCGACCACCCGAACGACATCGCCGGCCCGCATGGGCAGCACGTTGTTCAACGCAATGCTGATCATGAAGGGAGCGACGCAAAGACGATAGGAGATGTCCGAGGAGAGACCGCGCAGCATCACGAACCAGCGGGCAATCTTGAGCACGTACGCCGCCGTCAGGAAGCCCAGCGCGCCGACGAGCCAACCGATTTGGATGCCGCTGATCGCGTGTTTCACCTTGTCGACATCGACGGCGCCATATAAGACATAAACAAAGAGAGCCGTAACAATAATGCCCCCGACAACTTTGATGACGCCTTTCAAATCAAAGGTCCTGGGCCGTTGCGATGCTGTCACGCTGCTTCCTCTCGTGGCGTCCGGCAATAGCCATAGCTGCTGGGTAGGCTTGTGCAAGCTCTGAGTAGCTATCTTTGCCTTCCCGGGCAAGGGAAATAGGCTGGCGCGGGCGGTGCGTTTCCCGCAAACGGCCTTATCCATGAGACCGCCAGTTGGTCGTAGAGCGTGATTTTTTTGCGCAGGGCCTTCGGTCGATGCGCGTCGGTCGAAGGTGGCTCCGCCCGATGCGGTCGAAGCCGCTTCGCGGGCGTCGGGCTTCGCACGGGATGCAGGATCGTCTGCCGGAACTGGTGCGGCAGCCTGCGCGGTCCGGTCAACCCGCTCCGCCGGCTCGGCGGGGGAACTGATCAACTCCAAGCGTGTGTTCCGGATCGGGAATGCGCGTCTTTCCGCGCCCCCGGTGGGCGCAAGAGACCTGCCCGGACCGCGCCATTACCCTGCGGCGCCCGCCGGATTAAGCATGCCGAAACATTTGACTGTCAGTTTTTCAGTCAGAATGTGACAAGTGCGGGCGCGCGCAACCCCTGTGCGTGTCGCTGCGACGCAAGGTATGATTCATGTGCGGCATTGCAGGAATATTGGATCTCGACGGGCGATTTTCCTCCAGGGATCTGGCTGCGATCGTGTCCGCCATGACGGACAGCCTGCAACACCGCGGACCCGATGATCAGGGCGTCTGGGTGGCGCCCGGCGGACGTTGCGTTCTGGGACACCGGCGCTTGAGCATCATCGACACGTCGGCCGCCGCCCGGCAGCCGATGGTGGACGACGCGGGATCGGCCATCACCTATAATGGAGAGCTGTACAACTACCTCGAGCTGCGCAAAGAAGTCGTCCGCAATGGCGCCGAATTGCGGACGCGGTCCGATACCGAGGTCTTCCTCGCCGGGCTCGCGCAGCAGGGAAATGAATGGTTTCCCAAGGTCGACGCCATGTTTGCCTTGGCTTTCTTCGACTCGAAGCGCCGCCATCTCATCCTGGCGCGTGACGCTTTCGGCGAAAAGCCGCTGTACTACACTGTTCAGAACGGGCTTTTCGCCTTCGCCTCGGAACTCCAGGCCCTGACCTGCATTCCTGGCTTCGATGCCACCGTGGACGACGAGGCCATCGGCCTTTATCTCTCATTCCAATACGTGCCGGCGCCGCGCACGATCTACCGGTTCTGCCGCAAGCTGCCGCCGGGCTGTCATCTTACGATCGACGAGACCGGCGTCCATGAACCCATCCGCTATTACACCTTCTCCACCAGCGCCGGGGTCGAGGCGACCACGTCCCTGGACGAGGAGGCGGACCGGCTCGAAGAGATCCTGCTGCTCTCCCTGCGCCGCCGCCTGTTGAGTGATGTCCCGCTCGGCGCCTTCCTGTCGGGAGGCGTCGATTCCTCGACGGCTGTGGCGCTCATCACCCGGAAGCTGGGACTCCCGATCCGAACCTTCTCGATCGGCTTCGAAGGCACGGAGAACACCGAGCACGAAGCCGCGCGGGCCATCGCCAGACATCTGGGCACCGACCATCTTGATCAGCTCGTGTCCCCCGTGGACATCGCGCGCATGTCCTCCTTCATCGCCGGCCAGCTGGACGAACCCAACGGCGACAGCTCGTGCATGCCGACCTACCTTCTTTCCGAACTGGCCAGGAAACACGTTACCGTCGCCATTTCCGGCGACGGCGGCGATGAAATCTTCGGTGGGTATGACCGCTACTTCCATTGCCAGGAAGCCGCGCTGCAAAATCACGAACGGATCAAGGCCGGTACATGGCACATCGGACGCGATTATTATTCATCGCGCATCCTGATTTTCGATGATCGCGATCTCTCCCTCCTGTGCGGCGGAATGCCGGCGGCGGCGGCAACGGCGCTGAAGACGTTGCGCGGCCGGATCGACGACGACCCCCGCCCGCTGGTGAACGTCCTGCGCGAACTCGATGCCGGGAACTACCTGCCGGGGGCCGTCCTTCCTAAGGTCGACCGCATGAGCATGCGGCACAGCCTGGAAGTGCGCACACCCTACCTGTCGGTGGACGTCGCCGCGTTCGGGGCCCGTCTGCCCGCCGCCCACATCAGCGCCGGCCGGAACGGGAAGCTCGTCCTCAAACGGCTCGCGTCGCGCTATCTGCCGGCCGATTGGATGGCCCGCCCCAAGATGGGGTTTGGGTTGCCGATGCTCAATTGGGCCGGGCCGGATCTCGCGACACGGACGTTGGCTCTCCTGTCGGAGTCGGAGGCCCGCCTGCCCTGCTGGATTCCGCGGGAAGGCATCCGCGCCTTTTTCGAGCAGCGGGGGCCGTCGATTTCCGTCTATCAGCTCTGGAGCCTGCTGATTCTGGAACATTGGCTGCGCAACCACCCGGCGGAACCGGCGAACGGACCCGTCCGCAGACTGTCCAAGGCATGATTGTGCGATGACCCCTATGTTCGATGACGATCCTGAATCCCTCTATGAAGCCATTTTCGAAGGCCGCATGAAGGCGGTGGGCTGGGGAGCGATCGCTGCGTTTCCCTATTACCAGCTCCATTGCCCCTTTCCGATCGATTACCTGGTCGACAGCGATGTTGGAAAATGGGGCTCCTCGATCGACGGCGTGCCGATCCGGTCGCCGGAAGCGTTGCGTGACGAACCACCCGGTTCCGTCGTGGTGATCGTGTTCCCGTTCTACGACAAGGCGATTGCGGCCCAGATCCTTCTTCAGCTGAAATCCTACGGCCAGTTCCGGGCCATTCCACCGATTTCCCTGGAGCGGGACCGGGCGCTGGTCCGTTCCGCGATGGAACGCTGCCTTGTCCGGACCGCCCAAGAGGCGTCCGATCTATCTCCGGCGTTGCAGCGCGCGCGCGCGGTTCTCAACACGCCGGTGGATTCGACGTTGCAGGAGCATCTGCGGACGATCCGCGCCCGGCATCGCCGGAACGACGCGCCGTCCGTCCGCCGGCGCGTGCGTCTTGTCATCGGCTGCCTCCAGCCTGGCGGGGCGGAGCGGCAGATTTGCTACCTCGCCGTCGGGCTGAAGCAGCGGGGCTGGGACGTCGCGCTGCTTTCCTTCGCTCCCCCCCAGGCCGGAGCCGAACATTACGCCGACCTTCTGAAACGGGAGGGCGTTCCGCTCGAGGTTCTGCCGTCGGCCCGCGAAATCTTCAGCGGCCTGCAGTCGGATCCCGAATTCTTCGATCTTTTCCAGACCGCCTCGCCGATCCTGAAGCGGCTTCCACTCTACATGATCCACTGGACGATCGCGGCTTTCCGCCGCTTCTCCGCTGACCGGCCGAGCCTGGTGGTCGCCTATCTCGATCCGGCCAACATAGCCACCGGTCTGGGCGCCCTGCTGGCCGGGGTCGATCATGTGGCGTTGTCCGGACGGAATGTCCATCCCGGCAACTTCCCGAATCTCTACCTCGACGGTGTCGACTGGATCCGCGATCTGTACGGCGAGATGAGCCTGTTCCCCGAGGTCCGGATCTCGGCCAACAGCATCGTCGGGGCGCATTCCTACGCCGAGTGGATCGGCCTGCCCCATGAGGCGGTGGCCGTCGTCCCCAACGGCATTCCTCCGGACAGCGGGGCGCCGCCCGCCGACACGATCCGGGCGGTGCGCGCAGAGCTTGCCGTGGGCGGCGATACGCCGTTGATCGTTGGTGTTTTCCGGCTGGCCGAGGAAAAACAGCCTCTCCTGTTCGTCGATGTCGTTCAACGACTGCATGCCGCCGGAGCGGTGTTCAAGGCCGCGCTGGTCGGCGATGGGCCGATGGCGCCGGCCATGCGCGAGAGGATCGAACAGGCCGGCCTCTCGGAGCGGCTGCGCCTTCTCGGGGTGCGGGAGGACGTGCGCGCCGTCCTCGCCGCCGCGGACCTCGTCCTGCACGTCGCCCGTGTCGAAGGGCATCCCAACGTCCTGCTTGAAGCGCAACTCCTCGGCAAGCCGATCGTCACGACGGCGGCCGGCGGAACGGTCGAAGTGCTGGCGCCCATGCATCTCGGCCAGGTCTGCCCGTCCGGCCGGGCTGACGAACTGGCGGAGCGCTGCCAGACGATCCTCGGCGACCTGGCCGAGGCCAAACAGCGGTCGGCGGCGGCCGGAGCCTGGGTCGCCGACCGGTTTTCCATTGCCAATCTGGTGACCAACACCCTGATCGGCGCCGGTCTGCCGGAAGACGCATAATGGAAGACGCGAAAGAGAAGCGGAGTTACGAGCCATTCGTGTTATTAACAATTAATTTACTTTTTTGGCTCAAAATTATAATGGCACGTATTGTAATTGCCAGTCAGTTCTTCCGTCGGTGTTTTTCTGATTACTTCAACCTGAGCGTGAGAAGCAGAAATGGAAATGTCGCCGATTTATATCGGTCTGCCAACCGGTGTTCAGGGGCCGGCGTTCCAGCTGCCTGAGCATTTGTTGGATGCTTACACGCTTAAGGGTCGCATTGCGGTTATGCAGTTCTGGTTGGGGCGCAAAATTCCCAACAACGTCCTGCGCTGGAGCCGCGCCGAGTTCGACCGCATCTCCGCCGTTGTTGCGGCCGCGGTGCGGGAGAAGGCGGTGATCGGCTATGGCAGCGATCCGCAACTGTTCGAAGCGCTCAACGATCATCCCATTGCCGGTCAGGAAATCCTTATCATCGGCTCCGAAACGCCGCTCTATGAATGCATTGCGCTCCACTTCGGCGGCCGCCCCGTCACGGTCGAATACTCACCCATCGAACACGACATCGATGGGCTGCAAACCTTCACGCCCGAGGAGTTCGCGCGGGATCACCGCCGTTTCGATGGCGGGATGAGCATCAGCGCCATCGAGCATTCGGGCCTTGGCCGCTACGGCGACCAGCTCGACCCTCTCGGTGACTTGCGCGCGATGCAGGAGTACCGGCGCCGGCTGAAGGTGGGTGGGCGGCTGGTTCTTCAGGTCCCGGCGGGGTTCGATGCGGTCTACTGGAACGCCCACCGCGTCTATGGCGGCATCCGCCTGCCGTTGCTCCTCAAGGGATGGCGGGTGCTGGCCTGCTATGGCCTCGACTATCCCGGTCTGGGCAATCTGCCGATGCGCCCCTACGATGTCGCGGAGCCGGTCTTCGTCCTTGAGAACACGGACGAACCGCTGCAGCTTCTGGGGCCGGACGATCTGGCGTCGGAGCCGCAGGCGCGGGTGTTCATCTATGGCGCCGGGCGCGGCGGGGCTCTTGTCCGCACGATGCTGGAAGGCGGCGGGCGAACGGTGGCCGGCTATATCGACAGCGCCCGCTCGGGATCGCATGAGGACCTGCCGCTGATCCAGGTCGACGACTTTCTCGCGCAGCGGCGGGCGGACGATATTGTGATCGTCGCCAGTCAGTATATACAGGACATTCTGCCTCGTCTGGCCGCCCTGCCGCCGGACCGGGTCCTGAGCGCCGAAATCTACATGGCCCATTTCGTCTGAGGACGGCCTCATCCGGAACGAAAGAGGCCGCCCATCATCCCGGACCGGCGGCTGGGGAACCTGTGCTTGGCATGATGCCTTTGGTAAGGGGGGAGAGGACCACCGTGGACGCTGACAGCGAACGCTTTGCCTTCGGAAAGAATTGGCACGATTACATCGCCAAGCATTTTTCGGAAGAGCGCCTGGAGGTATCGAAGCGGCATCTCCTCGACTTCCTTGGCGTGGAGAACTTGAACGGCCTGTCCTTTGTCGATGTGGGATCGGGAAGCGGTCTGCATTCCCTGGCGGCGTTCCGCGCCGGGGCCCGGCGGATTCACAGCTTCGATTATGATCCGGTGTCGGTGCAGACGACGCGCGAACTCTGGCGCATGGCGGGCGAGCCGGAGCATTGGACGGTGTCCCAGGGGTCCGTGCTCGACCGCGCCTATCTGGAAACGCTCGGCCAGTTCGACATCGTCTACTCATGGGGGGTTCTGCACCACACCGGTGCGATGTGGGAGGCGGTGCGGAATCTCGCGCCGCTGGTCGGGAGCCCCGGACGCGTCTATCTGGCGCTCTACGCCACGGAACTTCACAACGATCCCTCCCCCGCCTACTGGCTGGATCTCAAACGGCGCTACAACGCCGCGGGCTGGCTGATGAAGCGGGCGATGGAGGCGGACTACGTCTGGCGGGCCATCTGCGGGCGCAATGTCCGGTGCCTGCTGACGTTGCCGCGCGAGGTCAGGGATTACAAACGGCACCGCGGCATGGATCTCTACACCAACGTCAAGGACTGGCTGGGCGGGTGGCCCATGGAGTTCGCTGCGGTCCATGAGGTCGTTTCCACCGCCTATGACAGCCTCGGACTGGAGACGGTCAACATCAAGCTGGGCGAGGCCAACACCGAGTATCTCTTCGTCACCCGGGGCGACGCCGGCGTCTTCGGACAGACCGTGCTGTGTCCCGAAGGACGGGTTTCGCCGCTCCAGACGTTCCAAGGCCAGCCTCTGGACGATGTCGGGGCCGGCGTATGGATCTATGGCACGGGAAGCGGCGGGCGCAACCTGCTGGCTGATCTGCGGCGTTCGGGTGTTCGGGTGGCCGGTTTCCTGGACAGCTTTCAGAACGGCAGCCTGATGGATGTGCCGATCCATCGGTTCGGCGATTTCGAACCGACGGCCCCCCGCGACGGGATCATCCTGGTGGCCAGCCAGCTTCACAGCTCCGACATCATCAAGGAGCTGATCCGCCACGGTTTCACCCGGATCTTTGATTCGACCCGCCACATCATGAAACTGGCGGCCACGTCAGGAAAGGCCGCCGCATGAACGCTGATGGCTCCCCCCAGGCCGCCTTGCCGGAAGGCGCCTCGTCCCTGCCGACGCCCCGGATCGTTTGCATCGAGACCATCAACGGCTGCAACGCCCGCTGCACTTTCTGTGCGCTGTTCCAGGGCGACGCGATCATGGACCGCGACCGGCGTCCGATGACGATCATGTCGGCCAGCCTGTTCGAAAAGGTTCTCGGCGAGCTGAGAAGCTGGGACATCCGGCCGAACACGCTGTTCCTCAACATGAACGGGGAACCGCTTCTCGATCCGCTGTTTCTTGACCGTCTCGAAGCGCTGACGCGCCACGGCCTGGCCCCGTTGATCGAATTGCAGACCAACGGCCAGTTCCTCGACGAGGCCAAGGCCGCCGCCCTGGTAAAGGCCGGGGTGGGCCGGATCGTCATCGGTTTCGACGGGGCAACCGAGGATGTCTATCGGCAGCACCGCGTGCGCTGCGATTACAAGCGCGTTCTGGGCAACATCCGCCGCCTCGCGGAACTGCGGACCGCGGCCGGGGCGAAGACCAGCATCGCCATCCAGTACGTGCGCACCCACCAGAACGACCATGAGGTCATGGCCGCATACGACATGTTCGGTGAATTCCTCGACCCCGAGAAAGACACGTTCCAGGACAACCCGTCCAAGGATTTCGGGGATACGGCCAGCGATACGGACCTTTATTACCTGCCGAAAATCACCGCCGGTCGGCCGCAGGGCTGCCAAGTGTTCGAACAGCAGCTTATCATAAGCGCCGATGGGCGCATCGCGGCCTGTTGCTGGGATTACAACCTGAGCGTATCGAACGGCGGGTTCGGCGACGCCAACGAGCGCCCCCTCTGGGATATCTGGAGCAGCGTGGCGCGCCAAGCGCTGAGGCAGCGCATACTCCAGCCCCATCCGGACGACCTGCCGGAGAAATGCAGCGACTGCATCTTCATGTACGGCACCGACGACCTGCCTGCCGAAGGCGCGAAGATCGATGATCCGGCCCTGCTATCGATCTCACCCTATACCTACACCTACCGCTTCCGCCCCAAGCATGCCTGACCACCGACCGGCGCCGTCCATCACCAGAGACCATCCATGCCACGGATCCATTTGAAACGCGTTGACCGCTCCAAGCCGGAGTGCCGGTGGATCGCGGAGCGGGCCCGCAACGTGCATTCCCAGGCCGGCGAAGACGGTATGCTGGAAGCCATCTTTGAGAAGATCGGGAGCGGGCGCCGCTGGTGCGTCGAGTTCGGCGCGTGGGACGGCGTCTATCTGAGCAACACCCGCCGCTTGATCGAAGAGTGCGGCTGGTCCGGGGTGCTGATCGAAGCCGACGCGCATCGCTGTCGCGACCTGCAGCGCGTCAGCGCCGACACGCCGAGGGTCATCCCAGTCCACGCGCTGGTCGGGTGGACGCCCCGGGACGGGCTCGATGCGATTCTCGCCGACACATCCTGCCCAACCGATTTCGATCTGCTGTCCATCGACATCGACGGCAACGATTATCATGTCTGGCAGGCGGTCGAGCGGTATCGGCCGCGGGTGGTGGTGATCGAATACAACTCCTGCATACCGACCGATGTCGTCTTCGTTCAGGACGCCGATCCTGAAGTAAGCCAAGGCTCTTCCCTTTTGGCAATGGTCGAACTCGCCAAAGAGAAAGGCTATGAACTTATCGCCACCAACATATTCAACGCATTTTTTATAGTAAAAGAAGAATTTGGTAAAATTTGCATTGAAGACAACTCGATAGATTCCCTGCATAACGTGCAGGGGATGGAATCAAGATTCGTGCAATGTTTTGACGGCACTATTTTTATTGCAGGCCTGCAGAAGCTGGTGTGGCACAATATCCCATTTACGTTCGACGACCTTCAGGTGCTGCCGCAGGTCATGCGGGGACCGGGGCGGGTGCGGCCCTTCGACGCCATGCGGTTGCGGCAGATGGGGGAGGTGTGGATCTACGGCGCCGGTGGCGGTGGCCGTCGGGTCCTGGACCTGCTGCACGCCAACGACGTGCATGTGGCAGGGTTCATCGACAGCTATAAGGAAGGAACACTGGCGGACCTGCCGGTGAACCGGTTTTCCACCTTCGTCCGGACCGCCGACCGGAGCGCGCCGATCGTCGTGGCAAGCGAGTTCGCGCAGGAAATCATCCTCAACCTCCTCCAGCAGGGGTTCCAGCGCATCTACGACGCGCAGCAGGCCGCGCTTACCCCGGCCGCACCGGAGGCCTGAAAAGCCCGAGCCGTGGGGATGAAATCGTTTTGAAGGGTGTATGACATGGCAGCCCGTCTCATCGACATCACGAATGCGGTCCCGGAAACGGGCTACGCTTGGCGGGCCGCACTGCCAGCGGAGGCCGGCCCCGGCGACACCGACGACGCCCCTTACGCCTCGGGCCTGCGGCTTTTCGAGGACGGCACGGAGATCGGCCCAGCCCACAGTCTGCACCAACGGATCCGGGACCATGGGGCCGGCCGCTTTTCGCACTGGCACGGCACGCTGTGGTTTTCCCCATCCGACAACAGCCCCTCGGCTCCGGCACAGCGGCGCTACCAAGTCCTCTTCCCGGCGGACGGGGCACAGGGCCTGGACGCGCTTTTCGAGGACGTGCAGGCCGCGGTCGCCGGCGCGACGGACGTGACGAACCGGCACCAGCTGGTCTGCGCCCTGGCGGCAAGGATCTATCCCGAATTCACGCTCCCGGACCACAGCCGGCTTCTGGACAGCGAAACGGCTTTCAAGGCCGATCTGGCGCGCATGCTCGACCGGCCGGGCGTTGTCGCGGATCGGCGTTTTGCGCTTGCTCAACTGGCTCGGCTGGCGCTTCTCCACGCCGGTGACGTTGCGGAGTGCGGATGTCACGTCGGCGCCAGTTCCTATTTCATGGCCCAAGCCATGACGGCCGCAGGAGTGCAAGGACGGCGTCTTCACCTCTTCGATTCCTTTGCCGGCCTGCCACCGCCCGCCGGCATCGATGGCAGCTATTGGCAGGCGGGAGATCTTGCCTGCGACATCGAACAGGCGCGCCGCAATCTGGCCCCGTTCGACTTCGTGGATTTCCATCCCGGCTGGATTCCCGAAAGGTTCGCCGATGTGGCAGACCGTTCGTTCGCGCTGGTTCACATCGACGTGGATCTGCACGCACCGACAATCGACAGCCTCGACTTCTTCTATCCGCGCCTGACACCGGGCGGGCTGATCGTGTTCGATGATTACGGCTTCGCGACGTGCCCTGGCGTGACTGCAGCGGTTGACGCGTTCTTCAAAGACCGTCCCGAGCCAATCATCAATCTTCCCTCGGGAGGAGCTTTCATACAGAAACAGTGAATACCCTTTGCGATTGCTGGAATCGCCGCAAGTCGGTGATAATAGGAAGGTGAGTGACGGAGGAATATTTGACGCCCGAACAGATCGAACAGTGGCGCACGCGTATCCGCAGCACGACCTTCGCCAACTATCACCTGGAGATGGGTTGGGCGATGGTCGAGCGGGAGGAAGCGAAGGCGGGCGAAGCGGCCTTGCTGCGTGCGCTTGAGCTTGCTCCAGACTCCGCGGAGGCGGCTTTCGAGCTGGTCGAGGCTCTCAAGCGTTGGGGACGGGACGAGGAGGCTCGGCACGTCGAACGGCAGGCGGTGGCCTTCGACCCGGATTACCGCATCGCCGGCCATCTCCGGCGTCTGGACAACGCTTTGCTCCACCTGGACTTTCCCCGACTGAAGGCAAGCGCCGCGGCCGCGCTGAAGGAGGTTCCGGATCTGGCGGACGCTGTTCTTGCGTTCGCCATCGCCGATCTCAAGGCTGGCGATTTTGCCGGCGCGCGCGAACGGCTGGACGGGTTGAAGACGTCCGACCTCCGCAATCCCGATCTTTTCAGATCGCTGACGGTCTCGCTCGCGTACGAACACCTATCGGCGCTTCGAACATCCCTGGCCGCCCCGCTGTTCCGGCTGGCCTGCGCCCTGGACCCGGAGAACAGCGACGCCCGTTCGAATTATGCGACCACCCAGCTTTACCAGAGAGACTTTGCCGGCCTTCTTGAGACCGTCGTCGACCTGGAAAAGACCTACCGGTATCCCCCCAGCGTTTTCATCCTCCGAGCGCTCGCCCTCATCGGGCTGCGGCGGGAGGAGGAGGCCATTGCAGCCGTTCAGCCCGCCGCCGCGGCAATGCCTGGAATCGCCCGGATCACGGAAGCCCTCGCTTGGCTTCAACTGGGAAATTGCACCGCCGCGTCGAATCTGGCCATCGCGGCAGCCGGCGTGCAGCCGCGCCCTCCTCTCGCCGCTGTCGGAGCGGCCCACATTCTCATCGCGGCCGGACGGACCGGGGAGGCCCACGAACTTCTTGTCACCGCGCTTCGCCAGGACCCATCCGATATCGCCAAGACGGTTCGGGTTCTCCCGATCGACACGACTGCGGTGTGTTCGATGTTCAGTGAGGTTGGGTACGATGTGCCGGAGTTGACGTGACACGCGCGCCACCGTCCGGCGGGCATTGGCCCGCCGGACGGTGGCGCGCAGCGGCCGAACCTGCTCAATCCGAACGCCCTCGACAGCCGTATATGACTAGACAGTGCCTGATACTCGAAAGCCAATGAAGCGGCTTCTGTCCAAAATACATGTCAAGTGCGAAGAGAAGTATCTCAAGATACAACACTATCGCCGGCCATTCTAATGAATGCTAATCGCATTCATGAGGATTCCATGGCTCAGATTATTGATAAGACCGAAACATTTGAACATCGTTGATGACGGTCTGATAAAATATTCCATGTCGATACATATCCAGAGAGACTGGATGGCGGTCAGACGGATAGCGTGTCACCATGACATGAGAGCGCTCCAACAACCAATCAACTTGATTCCAATCATCCCAGAAAAATTCCTCCATGTGCAAACGTTCAGAACGGGCAATATGCAGATGCACCGGGAAATTCATCGAATCGTTATAAATTTTTGACAAGTCTGCAATTGGAACTCCGGGCATCATCATCTTTTTAAAATTTTCAAGATTGCGCGTTTGTGGCGCAAGGGCGGTAACACCGGAAGCCTTTTTCAAAAGCGCTGCGGTGTGCAGAGCTGCATAACCCCCCGAAGATTGCCCGCCAAGGAATACTTTTGAATATTTATGCTTTTCAATTAATAGCTCAATCCATTCAGCTGTTTCTGCATAAGAGGAGGAAACGCCAGACAATCCCCCCATATACCAGTCACAGGCAACATCAACTAAAAAAAGTGCATCCGTCTCGCACGCATGTATGAAATTCGAATTCAGAAACGGCTCTCCAATACCACCGAACCATATGATAAGCTCGTTCCGACCATGGGAAACGTGCTGATAACTGTTTATTTTATTTGTATCGCTCATTTTTTAAGTTGATCCTTCTATTGTAACATCGCTTTGATGCGATATGTCCATGTTAAGCATCAAGCTTTCAATAGCACAAAAGAAATTTTTCAAAGCATAGTGCACACGAAAATTGTTTTCGACGACAGTATGTTCATTAGCATACAACATCCAACCGGTTGTGACAAACGGCGCAGGCAAACAATATACACTCTCTTATGAGAAAATCATTAATTAATAATCACGATGACACCAAAAGGTTGATAAATCAAATGCTTCGTGTATTAATGTTAGAAAAAATTATTACGGAATAGAGATCCTCTTCTAGTGAGAGATCGAAGATCTTAAATAGGCGTTTAGGGCACTTAATTTACAGAAATGTCTGAAATCATAAATATGAACGTTGAAAAATAAGACCATAAATAACTTCGTGCTCCTCTCTAAAATCTTTATACAAAGGTGTCAAGCGGCCAACATCATGATGTTGTTGGCCAAGCGATGATTCATTCTGGAAGCGGCCCGCAGACAGCTCCCCCAGGCCCCGTGATGGCCTGCCGCACCCTGCCATGCGGCCGCCTATGTCATGATAACGGAAAAACTGATTTAATTCCTTTTTATCTTGATAAAAGGACTTTCCTCCTTTATGCAGGCTGGTGTGAAGACGCGGCCTGCTCTCCGACGCGACGGGCTTGGCTGCTGATTCAAAACCCGCTTTAGGAGGTGTGCACGATGAAAGGGTTTATGGTCACCTCGGATAGTATGGGAAAAAATACCAGCATCATTCCTCCGTCAGACACTCTCATGATGCTGGTCCTGACCGCCGGAGTTTCCAAGAGCGTGACGGTTCCGGCGGGCGCGCGCGTCATGCTGCTCAGCGCAACGGGCAATGTTTTCGTCCGATATGGCAGCGCGCCATCCCTGCCGACAGGCGATATTCTCGATGGAACCGCTCCGGAGTTGAACCCAGCCGCGCGGCGGGTCGACGGCTTCACCACTGTCGGTCTGGTCGCGCCGATGGACTGCGTGACCACCCTCGCCTTCTATGGGTGATGCCATGGAATCCTATCACTTCCTGACCACGGCCAATCCACAAACCATGGCGCCACGCGCCAATCCGGAATTCTCGGGCGTGGTCACCATTCCAGCGGGGACCATCGCCGCGCCATCCTTGACCTATGCGGGGGATTCTGACACCGGCCTGTGCCGGCCGGCTCCTGATAGCCTTGCCTTGGTGACGGGCGGCGTCCAATGCCTGCGCGCGACTGCTCAGGGACACGTGGTCGTGGGCCCCGACAATGGCGCTCCGGTGGCGCGCCTGTCGCTCGGTTCCGGCAGTGCGGTCGACCGGCTGCACCTGTTCGATGACGGGTCGAATCGCTACGGCTTCGGCGTAACGGGCACACAGATGCAGATCTATGGCGCTCCCGGCGCGACCGTGGCGGTCGGACAGCGCAACAGCGCGACGGGAAGTTTTGAATCGGAAGCGTTGCGCGTCATCCCGATGATCGGCGGCGTCAACCGGCTCGAGATCACCGGAGCACCGTCAGGCTGGGCACCGACCATCGGCACGCAGGGGGCTGATGCCGACATCCCATTGCTGATCCATAGCAAAGGCGCCGGAGTAAGCTCCTACATCGGCCTGAATGTCCGCGGGCAGCGCTGCCTGACCCTGTTCGCCTACTCGGGAACGTCCATCAATTATCTGAGGGCGGCGTCGAACAGCGCCGGCAACCCACCCGAACTGTCGGCCTTCGGAGGCGATGACAACATCGACCTTGCCTTGACACCCAAGGGCACCGGACTGCTGCGCTTCGGCACATGGAGCGCCTGCTCCGACCAGCCGGTGACCGGTTGGATCGCGATCCGCGACGCCTCGGGCGCGCTGCGCAAAATTCCCACCATTTCCTGAGGTTGAGCCATGGCTTTGATCAAGAGCATCCCGACCGACTTCGGCATCGACGCCCGCTACTGGCACATCTACAGCGTCGACCATAACCGCCAGCAACAGGCCGCCCAAGTGGTGCTGGCCGGCTATCTCGACGAATCCGTCCGCCGGGCCGGCCATCGACCGCTCGCCACGCTGACGCTGATGCTCGCGGGCTCCGATTACCCCGGCACGCCCCAAGGGCTGGATTACGCAGCCCTGTATGAGCGCATCAAGTCTCCGGCGAGCGACAATGGAACACCACCCGGTGTGCTGGCGGGGGCGCTCGACGCCTGACGCGAACTCGTTCACGTGATGCGGCCGGTCTGGGCTGATGTGATGGCGGGGCCGTCCACCACATCAGCTCACACCGCCGCAATCGAACTGATCACCGCCCGCCGCGAGGCGCGATTCCTTTCATGATTGTCGCCGCAAAGTCGTTGATGCGTAAGCGGGGCTTGACCGCACCGGACCAGGCGTTGACGGCCGGCTTCCAATTCCACAGGAGCGGGTCGGCGAGACGGCTCCCGGACGTCGCGCAGACAGTCGATCATCCGGGCCACCGTCTCGCCGGCATCATGCAAAGCCCCGCCACAGCAAGGGCGGACCCCGATGCCGAACTCCAGCCCGGACGGCTCCAGCGTGAGATCGTGATGCGGCAGGTGATCGGGCAAGTCGCGGCTACGGCTGGCCGGTTCGTGACCACGCACTACAGCCGTGAAGCGCTCCAGGCAATCCTCGACCAGGAGAGACGGCGGCGGCCGGAAGCCTTCCGCACACCGGCTGGTCGGCTTCAACACACACAACGCATTGCTTGGGAAATTGTCGATGGTACGCGTGCCGTTCACCTTGCTGTCGATCGCCGCAGTGGTGACGAAGCCGGAAGTCAGGCTGTGGCCTGCGTAGCGCTGGGGGGCGGTGGTAATCCGCCGACCATGCGCATTGACTGTCGCTGTTATGGGGTGTTTTGCAGGCCTCTGAGCGATTTGGGTGGGCGGCCACGCCGACGGGGCGCTTCCGGTGAAGGAAGCGGCCGGTCTTCCAGAAGACCCTGTGCGACGGCCTGACCCAACAGGTTCTGCACCGACGAGACCGACCAGCGCGTTTCGCCACGGGGCGTCCGGCAATGCAGCTCTTCAAGATGCCGGGCAATGTTGGTCAGGGTTGGGTTGTCCAGCGTCTTCACCGCCGAAGCGACCAAGGTGACGAGATCGTCGCTGTCCCGCCGCCGCGGCGTACGCTCCAGCACCCGATCGTCCACGAACCCGTCGCGCGCGAGGCGCCGCACGGCGCGCGCCAGGGCCGCCCCGGTCCACGGGCCACCGTCGGGGCGCCGCGAACCATTTCTATCCAAGCTGCGGGCCACGATCGCCCAGGAATAGCCGGGCCGCATCGCGCGGACGTGAGGCAGGATGTCGTCGGCCACCCGCAGCACATCGGCGTCGCGTCGCGCCTCGCGGGCGTCGTTGACGGCGCGCACCGCCGACACGGACCGGAAGCGCAAGCCCGGATTGCCGCCGATGCGGCCACGGTCCCTGGCGGCCTTCAGCCCGGCCTTGGTGCGCTCGCGAATGAGCGCGCGTTCGAACTCGGCCACCGCGCCGAGGATCTGCAAGGTGAAGCGGCCCTGCGGGCTGGTGGTGTCGATGGGATCGCCCAGCGAGCGGAAGCCCGCCCCTTGGGTGTCGAGCGCCTCAATGATCTCCAGGAGGTGGGCGAGCGAACGGGCCAGCCGGTCGATGCGCACGACGACCAGCACGTCGCCGGCGCGGCAGCGCGCGATGGCACGCTTCAGCTCCGGGCGCGACCGGTCGCCGCCGGACCCATGCTCCCGGTAAATCGTTGAGCAACCGGCCGCCTTCAGCGCATCGAGCTGCGGGTCGGTGGTTTGCTCGTCGGTCGACACGCGGGCGTACCCGATCAGCGCCATGGACCTCTCCCAGCCAGCGGTCCGGAAACGGTGCACGCCGCCAAACTTCACCCGATTGAACTTCGGACACCCTCATCAGGCGTCCGCCTGGGGCATTTTACCAAACATGCAAACGTCACGTAACGGCCGTTTGGTAAAATATCTTGGCGTTGTGGGCCGCCGTGCGCTCCGCTGATGGACCGGAGCCGTCAGCCGGCACGAGACAAGATGCCAAGCGGCGCCGGCCGCCCCGACCGGCGGGACATCAGACAAAGAACAGCCCTCGGGCGGATCGCGTCTCAATCTGTCTTCCTGGAGAACGTCGGCTTTTCAACGACATGAGACGATTCCTCGCGCCCCGACGGGGAACTTTTCACATGAACCGGTCTGCAAAACGGGGCCAAGCAGGGCGTCGCCCCCCTGGAATCCAGCTTTTCGCACGAACCACCCGACAACAGCAGCCGGAACGGCAAAGGGCAAAGACCACGCTACGCCAGCTTCCAAGCCGATCCACGTGACAGCGACTTGTCCAGTGACGGAAGCTAACCTTCCGTAGGGTATCATGGCGTCCGGCGCCGTTGCCGCGGCGACCATAGGGATGGCGGTGTTGCATCGAAAGACTGTAGGAAGACAGCTTTCTGTAAACCGCCCCGGGCGGTGGTTCACGGACCGGTCCGGAGGACGGCAAAGTCGACGGCCACGCTTTCGGTCAATCTGATGCACGCATCGCCAGGGCGACGATGGCGCGGCGAGCGACACACCCAGCGTCGAGCGGAGAACGGACGGCACCCGCCCAACCAGAGCGCCCCAACGACGCGAAGGAAGAAGGGCTCGGCCCGGATGTCACCTTTCCCGTCAAGGGTGGCATCCATGCGGAAGCGCCGCCGCTTGCGCGCACAGGCCTCACCATCGCGCCAAAGAGGAATATCCAGGGACTTTTCTCATCATCCCTTGCCCGCCATTTTCAACCAAAGCGAGCTGATTCCTTAAGGCGCCACGCGCTTAAGCAGCAAATGAATCCTATGATTTATTACTGAATTATGCTATATTCATCTCTTCAATATGCATTGACAGCTGACTCAATGATTTCAGTGTTTTCGCAGCTCTGAAGACTCAGAAATGATTTTTGTGTATTCGCTGTGATATTTAAAAACTACTAATATAGATCAAGGTTATGCGCTCTACGATTGTGTTATTGCTGTTTTGAAATTATGGTGATGCGATATCGCCGCAGCGAGGGGTGGATCTGATCCTGGAGATAAAAGGTATGTAACGAAAAATAGTCCACCCGACCACCCCACCCTAAGCTGTGTTTTTTGGAAGGATCCCAAATGTTTGGCCGTCAAATCAAGCAATACTTTCAGGGCGAATCCCATCGCTTCATCGGCGTAATCGGCTGCGCACGCTCCGGGACAACTCTGATGTTCAATTACCTGAATGAATTCAAAGATGTGTTCTTAGCGTGTGAAGACAATCCATTTTTTGAAAGCCAAGGATGCAATTATCGAACTTGGTATAATTCTCACTGGGCGTCATTGGGTAAAACCCGCACGAAGGGCTATTACTTGCCTGAATGGGGCGGCAGCGATGGCTTTTGGTTTGATTATTATTACGAGATCAGCCAAAGGTATGCAAACTTTGGAACGAAGCTGGCCTTCGGTCCTCATGGCGAATCCTATTGGAACAGCGTCGAGCAAAGAGGGTTCGATTTCTTCAATGAGTATTTCTTTGAAGGATTCTATATATTGACCGTTCGGCGACCTGCCGAAGGCATTTACTCTATGAAGAAAATGTTTCCAGGGGCCGATTTCGGAACGCTCAAAAACACGTGGATCAAATCCTTGCAGTTCCAGCTTTCTCTTCATGGAAGCATGAAGAGGGCGCCGTTTGTCTTTCTTGAGGATATCGATATTGCACTCCTCGAAGATTTAAACGGGGCAATGGGTCTGAGCCCAGCGCCACTGAAGACGGACCAATACATCATTGAGAACAATCGGAAGCCGTCTCGCCTGCAGGAGGGGTTGCCTGACATCCTGATGCCTTACGAAGCGCAAATCGCGGAACTGGAAAAGGCTTATGCTTTTCTGCGCAAGGACTTGGGGAAGAATGGCACGGTGAACGGCTGGGTGCATCGCGAGGAGCTTTGCCGGTCGATGTGGCATGCTCTCGAAGGCTTGCGGGCTGATGCGAGCGCAACCTTCCCTCTTGCGTGACGCAAGGTGGACGTTGGGGTCGAAGCCAGCGGCAACGGGACGCCGCGGTAAATCAGCTTCGAGCACCGGCTGAAGCCGATGCACCCCACCACCCTGGCGTTGTCCATCCGCAGCGTCAGTTTGCAAAGCGCCGCGCCGTGAATCAGGCATCGCCCACCTTGCCGGCAAGGTGGGCGATGCCTGATCCGGCTTGAGGGGCGCCTTGAGCCCATATCGCGCAGGCTCCCCTACATCCCTCCACCACTTCGGCCGGAATCAGTGGCTCGCTTCCAAAGCACGCCGCTTTTCCGACCGGCAGGCACGTTTCGTCGGCCTCAAAGCGCTTGTCAGGGCCATTTCCGGATTTGGCTCCAGCGGATGAGGTTGTCGGCGCTGTGGTGAAAGGCGGAGAAAAAGGCCGGCGCTCGCCGGAACCGCCAGCGGCAGAGCTTCCCAGGCATCGCCGGAGCACCGCACAAACCGGATCCCTGTCGGCGTCATGCCCCGCCCAACCGCCGACTGCTTTCCCGGATGCTCCCACGGCCTGGGGAAGCGGCCACGCGTCCCCAGGGCTGTTTCAGTACCGATGGCCTGATCCGTTCAGCGGACTCCGAACCGGGCCAGCAGCGGCTCAAGTCCCAGCTCCGCCGGGCTCCGCTTCATCTTCTTGAACACCGGTTGAGCGGTGTCCAGGATCGGAGCCGTCCGGCTGACGAACAAGGCATCCAGAAGCTCGGCGACAACCGGCCGCAACGCCGGCTTCTCATGGAAGACGGCCTCCAGCATGTTCCGCCCGTGGTCAGCGGAGCCACCTTCGCCATCGACCATCTGACGAATCGACCGGTTGATCATGCCGATGTCGGCGGTCCACTCGGACAAGCCGCCATTCCATGTCGAATGGCCCGGGCGACCGTCGAGGATATGGACTTCCGAGCGGTGCGCCAGGGCGCCCCGGATCGGCTGGATGCGGGCCGCGGCGGCCTGCCGGATGTCGGCGTTGCCGACCAGCTTGGCCAGTTCACGGCCGAACGTCACCGGATCATCGCACGTGATCACCGCCGACAGGTCCAGTCCGGGCAGGATCGCCTGGGTAGCCGCGACGACGGACGATGTTGCGAGGACGGGCTTGCCGAAGAGCAAAGCCTGGCAGAAGGGTCCCACCGCTTCGGCGGCACCGGAGCCGAAGAAGGGGAAAGCCACGACTTTGGCGACCGCATAGAGGGGCCGGACGGTCTTCACGGAACCGGAGAAGAACACACGCGGACCAGCGGCCTTACGGACCGCCTCGTCGGCATCGCCGACGACCAGCATGGTGAAGGCGGGGTCGTCCGGCACGGCGTGCTTGCCCGGATTGGTGATGAAGCCGGCAACCGCGGCAGGAGCCTGCCCCCCCAACGTCGGCAGCAGAACAGCGATCTGCTTGCATTCGAACAGCCGCTTGAGCTGATCGAGCTTGCCGGTTGCCCAGGCGCGCTCGAAGTCCGCGTCGTCGTTGGCGGCGCCACAGGAGCTGACCACCTCCGCCAAGTCCTGTGATCCAGCCAGATCCGCCAGGCGCAACGTCGGTTCGAGCGTGATCCGGCGCTGGACGCTGGCCCATATGGAATGGTGCTGGTGGCTCCGGTTGTCGTTTCCGAAGGCGTAGCAGACGTTGCTGCCGATGGCCCGATGCATGCGCATCATGGTCGTCATCATGAAGACCAGCGACTCCACGGTGCCCGCCCGCTCGTGAATCCCCGGCAAGCCCTTGCGGCCCAAAGGCTTGTTGATTTCATCGAGTTCCCGGTAGCAGGTCAGGATGCCGTGCACGCCCGGAACGTAGCGACTGATCCGGCCGAATTCGTGAGGGAACTTCTGCCGGACATATTCCGCCAGATTGTTGGCCAGCTCTATGTCCGTGCAATCGAGGTCCATGTAGGACTTCCGATAGGACAGCGTCTTGTGGAACAGCTTGATGGCATCCATCACGTCCCGCTCGCCGTAGGCGTAACGGACACCGCCCAGGCTGCGGTGCAGGTACCATGCGGACAGATCCTCCAACTCCGCGATCGGGCTTTCGGTGGCCCGTTCCTCGGGGTAGTTGAGGAAGACACCCAGGTTGCGGTTGAGCGTCTTCACGCGGACCCAGGGCAGAACGCGGTTCTTGAACTCGACGTCGCCGGCGCCGCGGAAGCTGTCGTCGTAATACCCCAGACGGTCATGGATCGACCGGCGGTACATGGCCCCGACATAGCCGATGTAGCAGCAGTCGAGATAATGCATGTCCTGCGAATAGAAGACGCGCCGGTACGGCATGATGTCGCGCACGAAGGCACCGGCCTCGTCCACTTCGGTCACGACCGTGTTGCCCTGCACCCAATCGACCGCGGTGTTGCGGTCCAGATAGTCCATCATGATGTCGAAGGCGTCGGGCGTGTTCATCTCGTCGACGCCGAGGAAAGACAGATACTCGCCGCGAGCCTGGGTGATGCCGCGGTTCCAGGCCCGCTGGATGGTTTCCCGCTTGCGGGAGCGGACATACAGGGTGCTCAGCCCCCAGCCTTCCTGCTGGGAACGGCGGACTTCCTGGAGGATCACGTTGCGCGTGTCATCGACCGACGCGCTGTCCACGAAGACCAGTTCGACGCTCGCCTTGGTGGCCGCGGTCAGACGTCCAAGGCCCCGCAGGAAATTGCGGATCTTCCCGGCGCCGTTGTAGACGGACACGATGATGCTGGCCTTCGGCCGCTCGATCCGCCGGAAGTCGTGCACCTCCTCCAGATCGTTCGGCGGCGGAGTCATGAAGGACCCCTTGACCGACATCAGATGGGCCAGGATCTCGTCGCTGCTGGCGCCGCCGTACAGCAGGCGGGCGGCCTTGGCCTCCTTGACCAAGCCGTTCCGCTCGAGGATCTCGACGACATTGCCGAGTTCCACCGGATGCTGCCGCCCGGTAAGGCGCATGACGCGGATCCAATAGGTCGCGTACAGCAGATCGTTGCCGCGCTCGCGCTCGATGGCGGCGAGCAGACGATAGGCGGCCACACGGTCGCCGCTGTGGATGAAGGGACGCAGCCGCTGGATCATCTCGCTGCCCGCCTGCGCCGGCAGACGGCCATTCTGCTGGATCAGCGTCTCGTAGTCCTTCTCCAGGCCGGCCTGAACATTGGAGAGCTGGAAAATGTTCAGCAACGCCCCGGCGTGGACCTGACCGGCGAAGTCCTTCACCATGTTGTTCAGGTTGGTGTTCAGGTTCGCGCTCAGCGTATCGATGGTGGCCTGCTTGACCGTGCGGTCGAGCATCCGCACCATCTCATCGAACAGGGCCTGAACCTGCCCGGCGGCGGCGTTGTCACGGCTCGGCGCGACCGCGTAGATCTCGTCCAGCGACTGACCGTAGGAGCGCGGCTGGTGGGTGGCCAGGAAATCGCGCAAGGCGTCGCGGTGCGCGTCGTGGTTGGCGAGCAGATCCTGAAGGGCGTTGAAGACCCCGTCTATGTCGCGGAGATCGAGCTTGATGTAGGGCAGCCCGGGCAGCGCGTTGTCGAGGTAATCGATGATGCCGCAAGCCGTGCTGATCACCGTGGGGCAACCGCTCAGGATCGCCTCCAGAGCGGCAAGGTTGAAGGTGTCCAGGCGCGACGGGAACATCGCGATCATGCGCGACGTCTCGAAACGCGGCAGCAGCTTGTCGCGCGGCAGTGTCTCGTAGGTGAGGGCGAGATCACGCAGCGAGGCCATCCGGTTCAGGTAATCGGTCGACCGGTGCCCGCCGATGTTCACCTCCGGACCGATCAGGGAAATGTCGCTGTAGGACTTCCGCGACAGCCGCGAACAGATGTCGACGAAGATGTCGGGGCCTTTGCATTTCTCGTGACGGCCGATGAAGGAGATGTTCGGCCGCTCCGGCTGCGCCGTGGCACCGTCGAAGGTGGTTCCAAGGCTGAACTCCCTCAGATCGAAGATCCCCTTGACGTCGGCCATCTGCGCCGGCAGGGAGGTCCGGTCCATCCACTCCTGCGTGTAGGGGCGGCTGATGCCGTAGCGGATGTCAGCGGTCCTATAGAGGAGATTTTCGAATTCAATGAGCGTCGACAGATCGCCGACGCCGCTGCCGGACCAGTTGTCGCGCAGAACGTTCGACAGGGTGCCGTGCATCGACAGCACGACGCGTTCGTAATGGACGTTGTGGTAGCGCAGCGCGGTCGGGAGAAAGGCGGCGAAGGGCAGATAGTCGGGAATCTCGATGATGTCGAAGGACTGGCCGGCGACGGAAGCCGCCATGTCCATCATGTTCAGGAAATCATGCTCCTTGCCGGCCAGACGCTTCAGATTGGTTTGGGAGTCGGACTCTGCGAAACGGAAGGAGCCATGCTTGGACCGGTACAGGTCCGTCATGGGCACGGGATGCACATGAGGGAATGGCTGCTCGACTGGCCGGGTGGTGTAATAATAGAAGTGGTCGCTGCCCTGCTCGATCCTCTTCTTGAAGAACGTCTGCCCGCCGCCGACCGCATCGAAAATATCATTCGAAACGAAAAGGATCTTCACCGAAAATCTCCTTGATTTGATCGCTGCCCACGGAGTTCCGGCCGGCGACCCATATTCGTGATTAATGATTAAGGACAGGCGGATTTTGTTCGGTGCACGCTCAGTTGTGCATGATCTTGGCGCCCAGCGTGTCGATGCGGATCGGCATGCAGACGTGGGGCTGCATGGCCGCGATGAAGCTTGCCTGCCGCTCCGGCGGCACCAGAACCAGCAGGAAGCCGCCGGCGCCCGCCCCGTTCAGCTTGCCGCCGGTGGCGCCTTGGGCCAGGGCCTTGGCGTACAGCTCGTCGATCGGGCCGGAAGAGACCTTGTTGGACAGGCGCTTCTTGACCTGCCAGCCTTCGTGCAGCAGGGCACCGAACGTGCTGACGATCTTGTCGGAACGGCATCCCTCGAGCACGTTCACCGATTCCTCGGCGAGCGTCAGCATGGTCTCCAGCTCGCTGTCGACGATCTGCGACCTGGTCTTCTGGATCTGTTCGTCGAGCGTCGCCGAGGCGTGGCGGCGGATGCCCGTGTAAACCAGCATCATGCTGTCGCACAGCGCCTGCAGGGACGGCCCGCTGATCTGCACCGGTGAAATGCTCACGCGGTTCTTGGAGAAGTCGAAGCGGTTGATGCCGCCAAAGGCGGCGTGATGCTGGTCCTGCACGCCGACGACCTCGCCCAGCCGTTCGCGCTCCACATGGACCGCGGTGCGCGCCAGATCGCTCTTGGTCACGGTCTGGCTCAGCATCTCCGCCATCAGCTTCAGGAACCCGACGGTGAAGGCCGAGGAGGAGCCGAGCCCGGTGTTGGCCGGAACATCCGAGCTGATGCTGATATCCAGCGGCTCCCGGTAATTGTACATGTCCAGGACCGTACGGATCACCGGATGCTCGATCTCCTCCAGGGCGTCCACCTTCTCCAGCTTCGAGTAGGCGACGCGGTAGCGGTATTCCAGGATCGAGGAGAGGCGCAGGGCGCTGATGTAGATGTATTTGTTGATCGCCATGCCGACGACCGTGCTGTGCCGGCGCTCGAAGAACTCCGGATAGTCGGTTCCGCCACCGAAGAAGCTGATGCGCAGAGGCGAGCGGACCGTGGTGAGCATGACAATCTCCTTGGGATGACGGTCCCCTTGGGCGGGGCCGGCCGATGGATCAGGCGCGGGCGGGTGCGGCGAGGGTGGAGCGGATGCCCTCGATCAGACCGATGCGGGGGCGCCATCCGGTGCGCTCGAGGAAACGGGAGGAGTCGAGAACCTTGCGGGACGCCCCGCGGAAGCTGTCGGGCGGGTAGACGATCTCCGCCGGCCAGTCGAGCGCCGCCAGAATGCCCCGCGCCGCCTCGTCGATGGTGATCGGGGCGTCCGCCGCGCAGTTCAGCAGTTCGTTGGCGAACGCGGCGTCGGCTGCGAGGATCGCCTCGATCTGGTCCTCCACATACAGCAGCTCGCGCACCGTGTCCGGCGCGCCCCAGACGGTGAAGCTGGACGCCCCCGCCGCCTTCTCGCGCGCCGCGCGGTCGATCATGCCGCCCATGAAATGGCTGCGGTCGGGCGCCAGATGGTCGTGCGGCCCGTACATGGTCGCCAGAATGCAATGCAGATGGGACAGCCCGTACTGTTCCGCGTAAGCCTGCGCCCCCACCGCCAGGACCTGCTTGGCCAGGCCGTAGCCGCGCACCGACGGATGCAGGGGGCCCGCCTGATAGGCGCTCTCGCGGATCGGCTCGTCCAGTTCGGGGTAGGCGCAGGAGCTGCCCGTGGAGATCAGCTTGGCCTGCGGCTGATAGAGGCGCCACGCCTCCAGAACGTTCAGGTGAACGCGGGCGTTGATGGCCAGCAGTTCGCCCTGGATGCCGTATTGCACCTGCCCGGTGCGCTGCCGGGTGACGGCGTGGAAGATGCGCTCGACCTTCGGCGCCGCCTCGAACAGGCGGGCGACGGTCGGCCAGTCCGACAGATCGCCCGCGGCACGCCCGATGTCGGCGTGGCGCCAGCCGCGGGCGTCCATATAGAGGGCCAGGTTGCGGCCGAGAAAGCCGTCGGCCCCGATGATCAGGCTCGTCGTCCCGGACAGGTCAACCGGTGCGGGCGCGGTCGACATCGGGTCAACCGGCATGGGCGTTGCGGGCGAGGGCATGGCGGTACCAGTCGATGGTGGGTTTCAGTCCGTCGGCCAGCGGGGTGGGAACGACGCCGAAGGCCTCGCGCAGACGTTCGCCGGTCAGGCGCCGGACCGACACGCCGGCTCCGGCGTTCCCGCCGGTGGAAACGATGGGCTTGTCGACGCCGGCCACCGCCAGGACGGTTTCGGCCAGGGTCAACAGGCTGACGGTGGCGCCGGTGCACAGGTTGAAGGCGTCGCTGCGGCCCGACCAGTCGAGCGAGCGGACGAACACCTCGGCCACGTCGCCGGCGTAGATAAAGTCCCGTTCGACGGCGGCCGGGTTGCCCAGGACCTCGAAGGTCGGCGAGTCCGACAGCACCTTGATGACGAAGGCCGGCGCCACATGGGCGGCGGACAGCTCGGTCGCGTCATAGGCGCCGTAGGGATTGGACAGGCGGAAGGCCACCGTGCTGATGCCGAAACGCTCGGCGTGCAGGCGCGCCACCGTCTCGCTCCAGCGCTTGGACCAGGCGTAGAAAGCTTCGCCCGCGTGGGGCGGCGCGTTCAGGTCCACCGGCTGGCTGTCATCCATGACCGGCACGTTCGCCGGGTAGACCGCGCTGCTGCTGGCGAGCCGCACCTCGCGGATGCCGCGCTCCACGCAGAAGGCATAGACCCGGTTGGCCAAGGCGCTGTTGACCGCCAGAATGTCCGACTGGGCGGTCTGGAAGGCCTGGGCGTCGTAGCGATAGGCCGCCACATGGAAAAGCGCGGTGTCTCCGGGCAGGGACGGGAGATCGCTCAGCCGGTCGAAGGC
Organism: Azospirillum formosense; assembly: GCF_040500525.1. NCBI lineage: Bacteria > Pseudomonadati > Pseudomonadota > Alphaproteobacteria > Rhodospirillales > Azospirillaceae > Azospirillum > Azospirillum formosense. The sequence continues at coordinate 63,195 of NZ_CP159406.1, forward strand.
GACGGTCCGTTCACAGCCGGGCACCGGAGCGCCCGACCGGTTGACGCCGATGGCGCGATGGCCGCGCGCCACCAGCGCGTCCACGAGATGACGCCCGACGAAGCCGCTGGCGCCGACGACGATCACCGTTCTGCTCATGGGAAGACGCTCCTAGCGACCGCGCAAAGGGTGCCGCCGCCGGACAGCGCGGGTCCGGGGCGGCGGTCACAAATCAGACGATGTGAGGCTCGGGAACCGGGATCAGCACCTTGCCGCCCTTCGCACGGAAATCGGCAAGCTTCGCCAGGATCTCGTCCTTGAAGTTCCAGGACAGCATGAAATAGAGATCCGGCGCCTCGACCGCGTTCTGGTGCAGCACCGGAATGCGCGTGCCGGGGAACCACGTCCCGCATTTCAGATCATTGATCTCGACCGCGCATTCGAACTGCGTTTCGTCGAAACCGCAATAATTCATGATGGTCGAGCCCTTGACCGGGGCGCCGAGCGCCTGGATGCGCAGCCCCTTGGCGTGCGCATCGCCGATCAGCGCGCGCACGGTGTCGCGCAGCGCCTCGGTCCGGCGGGCAAAGGCGCGGTAGGCGTCGATCGTGTCGAAACCGCCGGCCACCTCGTCCGCGATGATGGCTTCCAGGGCGTCGGTCTTGGCCCGGGCTCCGGCATGCGTGATGTAGGCGATGCAGCTGCCGCCGTGGATCGGCACCAGTTCCGCGTCGGTGATTTCCAGACCATGCCGGCGCAGCAGCCCGTTGAAGGACTGCACCGTGTAATACACCAGATGCTCATGGTAGATCTGGTCGAAGGCGCAGGAACGGACCATGCCCGGCAGATAGATGAACTCCGCGACGACCACGCCGTCCTCGGCCAGCAGCTTCTTGATGCCGGCGAAGGCGGAGTGCAGCTCCTCCAGATGGAAGAAGACGCCGGAGCCGTGGATGACCCGGGCGGGACCGCGCTCCTCCAGAACCTTGAGCGCGGTCTCCTCGTTGAAGAAATCGTTGAGGCAGGCCACGCCCGCCTTTTCCGACAGCTGCGCCTGCAGCCGACCGGAATCAACGTTCAGCACCTTCACGCCCTTGGGCAGGAAGGTGGACAGGAAGGTGCCGTCGTTGCCGCCGACATCCAGGACGTAATCGTCAGCGCCGAAATCCACCCGGGCGAGGATGCGATCGCGCACTTCCTCGAAATGGCGGGTCAAGGACTTGGTGGTGCCGGAAACGTAACGGTGATCGACGAACATCTTCTCCTTCGGCACGGTGTAGCCGATCTGAACCATGGTGCAGTCATGGCAGAAGAAGAGTTCAAGAGGATAAGCTTCCGACCGGACATCTTCAGTCTGGGGAATGAAATCGTTCCCCCAAGGCTGCCGGTGAAGATCGAGCACCAGTTCAAGACGATCGCCCCCACAACAACGGCAGTTCACTGTGCAAGCTCCTCGGTCGTATGGCCGACACAGGCCATTCAGGTTACCCATAAAGTGAGGGAGAATAAGCACAACCGAGGGGGGACACGCAAGCGGTATCCGATGAAATAGGGGAGACATTCCAGAGTCAAACATTGTCCGAGCCAGCGAGCAGCGCTGCAATTCTGTGCTCGTCGGTTGAGGTCGGCGTTTTGACGCACCGGCACACCGCTCTATACGCAACCCTGCCGAACACGCCGCGATAATCGAAACCATCAAGTAAAATCCAAGGGCGTTGTCTGCGATAAATGAATTCCCCACAAAAGACGGCGTTGATGCCGGGTGTTTGCCGAAACCACTGCCGCAGCCCCTTCTTAAAGCTGTCTTTTTAGATAATTTATAATACGAAAAGTTGCAAGCAGGGATGAGGGCTCGGGGGGAAACGGACGGATGTCAGACCATCCATTCCGAAACGAAGAAGCCGGGACGGGCCCAGAAGTGAGGCCGGCCGACCTCAAGGACGGGGGAACCTGAAAAGCAAGCCCGCTTGCAAGCAGGGATCGACCGTCTTTTCCCCACCCGCCCCCGATTGGGCTGTCGCCCCGTCCGGAGCGACCCTCCATCGGAGGCTCCCTGCCCCGACCGATGCCGACGAGGTGGTGGGCGGCACACCCCCATCCGCCCTTTTTGCAAAAGAAACGGGAATGTCCGGCTAGCTTCAAACGGATGACTGCGGGTTCGAGATAATCATCCGGGCATCCCCGACGCCAGCCGCCCTACCGAAACCCATCCGCAACAACGTCATCAAGATAGCCCTTACACCGTTCGCCATTTCTCTTAATGAACGCGGAACATTCCATTGAATGGTTCCACAAGGCACGGCAATCCAAAGAAATTAACAATCCCATTTTTTAAATTAGCCCTTTGAAATCAATCTAATTCCTAATCGTGAATTGTTGTCGGTGATGTTTTTCCCGAAATTTTAGGGAGCGATTTCAATATTATTGGTCAAAGACCATGAGCGCTCCAGGATTGGCACTTCCCACATCCAAGGTCTTCTCAAGCGGAAATCTTACGATTGATTCTTTGATGACGGGATACCGGTGGGGCGCAAACGCGAAACCCGGTGACGGCATCACGCTGACCTATTCCTTCGGGTCGCCGGAAACATCGGTGTACCGGGACGGCTACGCCACCTCGGACCCATCGCAGGCCTGGTCGCTCTCCGGCACGGCTCAGGCGGCCATCCGGCAAGCCCTCCACGCCTGGTCCGCCGTGGCGAACATCACCTTTGTCGAAGTCGCCGACAACGCGGAAAGCTGCGGCGATCTCCGCTTTTGCGGCAGCAATCTGCCGGCGTCCGCCTATACGCTCCTGCCCTCGGTCGATCTTCCCGAGGCCGGCGACATCTGGTTCGGCAATTTCTTCTCGAACCAGAGCCTGACATGGGCTCCCGGTACGTACGAATACATGACGGCGCTGCACGAGATCGGGCACGCGCTCGGCCTGAAGCATTCGCACGAGTCCTTCGGGGACTTTCCCGTCATGCCCTCCGCCACGGATTGGCAGCTCTACACCGTGATGAGCTATCGGTCAGGGCCGGGAAGCTCCTTGCAGGGATACTGGCAAAGCCTCTTTCCCGACACGCCGATGATGAACGACATCACGGCCATCCAGCATCTGTACGGCGCCAACACGACCGCGAACGCCGGGGACACGCGCTATTCCTGGGGGGTGGGGGAACCGATCCTCGGCACGATCTGGGACGCGGGCGGCCGGGACACCATCGACTGGTCGAACCAGACCAGCGCGGCCAGGATCGACCTGCGCCCCGGTTCCTACAGCGACCTGGGTCCCGCCTGGACGACGGGCTTCACCGTCCAGAGGCAGACCCTTGGCATCGCCGAGGGGAGTTGGATCGAGAACGCGCTGGGCGGCGCGGGAAACGACACGCTGATCGGCAACGATCTGGACAATCTTCTGGTGGGCGGCGCGGGCGACGATATCCTGATCGGCGGAGCCGGGAACGACACGCTCGACGGCGGCGAAGGGATCGACACCGCCGTCTTCACCGGCACGCCGGCCGACTACCAGATACGCTACACCGGTCCGGACTCGGTCACCGTCATCGGCAGCGACGGCACGAGGCTGCTGCACAGCATCGAGCATCTGGTGTTCGGCGACCTGACCCTTGGGCTGAATCTGAACGCCCGGCCGGGCACCATGGTCGACACCTTCTTCGCCGTCACGAACACCGTGTCCGGCCAGCAGATCCTGCAGGAGGCGGCTCCCTATGCCGGTCCGGCGCAGAATCTGCAATGGCAATGGATCGGCACCGACGATTCCGAAGCCGTCAACGGCGGCGCCGGCAACGATTTCTTCAGCGGACACGGCGGAAACGACGCGATCGATGGCGGAGCCGGAAACGACGTGATCGACGGCGGCACCGGCTCCAACTTCCTCACCGGCGGTGCCGGCAACGACATTTTCTTCCTGGATGGCCGCAGCGGCGAACCGGTGTGGTCCACCGTGACGGATCTGGAGGCCGGAGAGCAGGTCACCATCTGGGGCTGGAAGGCCGGCGTCTCAACGCTGAGCTGGTCGGAGATGGAAGGCGCTGCAGGCTTCCAGGGGGCGACCGCGCACATCGACCTGAACGGGGACGGCGCGGTCGACGCAAGCCTCACGCTGAGCGGCCAGTCCCAGGCCGCCCTGACCACGACGACCGGGCAGGTTGGCGGGGTCGATTACCTCAGCGTCTGGCTTCTCGGCTGACTCCATCCCCCTTGGAACGCCGGTCGGAATGGGCGGTCATGCGACCAGCCTCGTTCCGCCGGGTTCCGCCGGCCTCATTCCACCGCCGGAGGCGCAACCTGGGGCGCGGCCAGGGCATCGGCATAGACATCCATTCTTTGGAACCCAACCGACAGGATCCGGTGGTCGCCCGAGCCGGCCTCCTGGCTGGCCGGGGAACAGGCGCCCGGCGCCTCGATCCACAGCACGCGCTCCCCATCCGGGTTCTCAAAGGTCAGGTCGATCCTGTCGAGACACCCATCGGCGTCCAGGGGCAACAGCTCATTGCCCAACCGGAACCGCAGGCCCTGCGACAGCCCCGGTTTGAAGAGGGACAGCACGCAGGACAGCCGCACCCGCTCGGGCAGCGGGGCATCGAAGGTGATGGAGGCGAGGGTTCCGTCCATCCAGGTGCCCCAGTCTTCCGCGTTGCTGAAGCCTGTGAAGGACGCCGGCGTCCCGCCGATGGCGTTGGCCCGGAAATCGATGTGGAGCGGCCCCGTCCAGGCGCGATCCGGCGCGTTCCCCCCCGGCAGTCCGGCGCCGAACGCCTGCCGGTGCAGATGATGCACGCGGGCCATCGCCTGATCCACGTCGAGCGACCAGCTCACATGCGTGTTGCCTCCGCCGACCAGGCGCGAGACATGCATGTGATAGTCGATTCCCAGCGCACGGCTCAGCACGAAATAATGGGGTGCGCTCAGGAAGCCATGCGGAAACAGCTCCAGGACGACCGTCGAGCGCCGGCAGAAGCCGAGATTCGTCAGGCCGGCGCCATGGCTGCCGACGACGAACCCGGCCTTCGCGAAGGCGAGGACCTGCTGGTCGTAGGACAGGGCCGACGCTTCCAGAATGGTGAAGCCCGCCGCGGACAGGCGGTCGATGAGGGCGCCCTCCTCGATCAGCAGGCGCGCGCCGCTGTCGCGCCGGCTGAGATAGATCCGGTCGCCGCCAGCCCGGTCCTCCGGCTCCGCCCCGCCCCGGAGCGCGCCCAGGATGGCGGCGTAGGTGGAAGCGGTCCACCGCCCGGGAAACCAGGTCGGCTCGAAGGTCATGGACGTCACGATCAGGCGGCTGAAGCGGTGCGGCCGGTTGCCAAGCTCCACGAGGCGGTCGGCTCCGACCCCGAGCAGTTCCAGAGAGCGCCGTTGCCATGGCCGCAGGGTCGGAACCGCCAGACGGACGCTGTCCAGCAGATTGACCTCCTTGAGGAAGGTGACGATGCCGAGGGCGTCCTGATGCCAGTGGTAATAGTTGTTGCAGGAGTGATGGCACAGCAGCACGGTCGGCCCGCTGACCTCCACGAGGCCGCCGTCCGCGGGACCGTCGCGAAGCGCCCGGAGGCTGGGCAGCCCGCCCAGATGCAGGAACGGCGCGTCGCGCAGGGCTGGCCAGAGGCTTTCCAGAACCAGGGTGCCCGCATCATCCACCACGCAACAGGCGTCGCCCGCCACCGTCGCGTCGTTCAGAACGATCAGGCGCAACGGCGGCAGGCTGTGCACCATCGTCTTTTCATAGGGAAAGCGGTTGAAGCCGCCGAGCGCGTCGAGCGCGGCACCGTCGTAATCCGCGCAGGGAGCGACGGAGAAGCCGCGCTCCTCGTCGTGCCGGATGCGCAGAACCGTCTCGGCCCCGCCGTCCAGCGCCAGCGTCTTCCACCCATCGTCGTGCAGGTCGGCGGTGTGGGTCGGAAACGCGTCGAGAACCTTGCGGGTGTTCAAAGAGAAAAACTTCATGGCGTTCGGCGCACCGGGTGAGTGGGCGAAGCGGCGCGGCCGGAGGCCGAACCGGCGACGGAAGGACGCCGCCGGATGTTTGAAAACAGCAATCGCGGGCGGCTTGTCAACCTGCCCATCGCCGCGGCCGAACCAATCGCCGTCCGCGGTTCAGGGAACCCGGGCCCAAACCTCCACCTCGTCCACATGCAAATTCTCGCATTCCCGGAGCTGCAGACGGACGAAGCGGGCCTCCACCCCCGGACAGGACAAGCGAAGGGGTGCTCCCTCCACACCGCCGATCGGGCTGCCGTCATGGACATACAGCCTGTCCCAGACGAGGCCGTCCCGGGATGACAGGACCATCAGGCTGCGCAGCCGTCCCATCGTTTCAGGAACGTCGGTGCGGTTGTAGACGACCACCGTCTCGATCCGGGCCACCGTGAGCAGATCCACCTGCCACCAGGGCGACTCCTCGCGATCGGTGTGGAACCCGAAACCGCCGGTCCGGATGCCGTTGACCGCGCCCTGCGGATCGTTCGTCCGCGACCAGCGGGACACGGAGCTTTGCGCGGCGGGCTTGTGGAGGGCCACATTGCGCAGAGGCCTCTCGTCGGGCTCCGGCGGCGGCGCCACCCGCGCGAAGAAAGCGGAAGCCCCGCCGTCACGCTCCGCCCGCATCCATTGCAGAGCCAGTCCGAAACCGGCGAGATGACGGCGTGCCGGGGCGAACGCGTCGGCAGCCGCGGCCGCGTCGACCGCGTCGGCGCCGGTTCGCAGGAGGACGCCGCCGACCGTGCGCATCAGCCATCGGGCGCCCCCCAGGACACGCATGACGGCGCCCGGCGTGTCCACGACCAGAAGATCGAAGGTCCGATCCGCGAAACGCTCCTCCACCAGCCGGTCCACGGTGGTCGCCCGCATCTCCAGCCGGTCGACGCAGACGATGCCGGCCCCGTCCGGCTGTGCGGGCATGGGCATCACGCTCGACGAGCGGCCGTCGTCGCTGGCCACATGCAGGACCGCGTCCCGCCCCGCCTCGTCGAGGCAAAGGGCCTGGACCGGAATGTGGCCAGGCTTGCTCCAGGCCTTGGCTTCGAGATCGGCGAAGAGCTGGGAAAGCGGCTCGACATAGACGACCGTCTCGGCCCCGCCGTCGGCATAGAGGTCGACATCCCCCCCGCGATGCGCGCCGACATGCATGATGCCTTTGGGGGTGAACCCGACCGAAGCCATGAGGGAAAGGGGAGTCATGTCCGTGAGACCCTTGGCGAGCTTGGCAATACGGTTCCGGCCGGAAACCGGATCGGGTCAGGCCGAAGGACCGGTCGCCGGCAGGGGAATCGGCTCGAGCAGGCTTACCTGACGAAGGACACGGTCGTAAAGACCGCGGGGAACGAGGAACAGCGTGCCCCGCTTGGCGCCCGATTCCGCCTGGGGCGGCATCCAGGGCATCAGAGGCACCAGATCGCTCCCGGCCGGAAGCCGTGGGGCCAGATACTCCAGGGTCAGCTCCAGCCCGTTCTCATAAGCGTCGTAGGCGTAGCCGTGCAGCGGGTGCTTGAAGTCGTCGACCATGATGACGAACTCGCCGCACCGCCCGGCGATCAGCTCCACCTCGTCGGCCAGCGGCAGGTCGTCGTTCCAGTGGGCGTCCAGATAGAACAGCGGCATCCGGAACCGAGGGGAGCCGTCGGTCAGGAGGCCGGACAGGAAAGCCCGCGAATCCCCGTTGAACAGGGACACGTTCGGCAGATGGCAAAGGCGGATGACGCTGTCGTAATAGGCGGCCTCGTCCAGCTCGCACGAAAAGACCGGGCGCCCGTGATGGGCCAGGAATTCGGTCGTCGTGCCCCGGTAGGCGCCGGTTTCGATGAAGGCGTCGAAATGCAGCAGGGCATCGAGATCGCGCAATATGCGGCGGCGCAGCTTCTGTCCGTTGAGCGGACCGCCGAATCCCAGGCGCTGGGACGGCGTTTCCACATCACGCCGGACAGCGCTCAGCACGGCGTTCATGACGGCGGCGATGTCCGCCTCCTGCCGCTCCATGGTCACCAGATGGCGCAAAGTCGGGACCACCCCCCGGGCAAGCGCCATGCGCTCGTCTCCGGTCAGCCGACCGGCAAGAGCCTCGATCCGGGCCTCCTGCACCCGGCGGGCGTCGCAGGACGGCACATCCGCCTCCCCTTCGACGGGAAACAGCGCCAGCCCGACCAGGGATGGAATCCAGCCGATCCGCTGGAGCGACAGGTCCACCCGGCCGCCCGGCAGCGCAACGGCGCCTTGGTGACGCCAGACGGCGTCCGTCTCGTGCCAGCCGCCCGTCGTTTCCCACAGGAGATCGCTCATCGCGTCCACGCCACCGATGCGCAGCGTCATCGGCCGCGATTCCTCGGCCGCGTAGAGGGCCCACAGCTCATACAGGCCGGGGTTGGCGGCCTCCACGGTCCAAGACAGGCAGACCTCGGCGTTGGCGGCGCTTTCCGGAGAGACCAGAACCGACCCGCCATAGCCTCCGTCACGCAGGGCGTTTCGCAGCGACCCCACCGAGTCCGCGTCCAGGGTCAGGATGCGGCCGGGCCGGCGACTTGCGTAGGGGGCGTAGGGAGGAAGGGCCATGGGGTCCGGAAGGGAATGGATTGGAACGGGCCGCGGCGGCGCGCCTCAGCCAGGGAAACGGCGCAAATGGACAGGCAGAACCTGGAAGTCCTCCTGTGACAGGGGAATGTTGTGCCACAGCATGTGCATGTTTCCGGCAAAGCCGAACGTGCCGTCATACATCTGGAAGATCTTGGTTTCGAACGCGGGTTCGTACATCGCGTCGATGCTGTTGTCGGCGATGTTGAAGAGACCGAAGAGATCGCTGCGAACGAAGAAGGCGTTCCAGCGGGTCGCGCAGACCAGCTCGTAACCCTTTTCCTTCCCCAGTTCGATCAGCGCCCGCAACGAGCACCCCTGCTGGACCGACGGATTGAGGTCCTGGATGTAGACGACATCGTTGGGGATGGTCGGGTTGAACTCGATGACCAGCACGGCGGGCCGATGCTCGGTCAGGCTTCGCCACATGTGCCAATCGTTGCCATCGATGTCGATGACAATCAGGTCGGGGTCCGCCGGGATCGGCGTTTGCTTCAACAGATCGTCCAGCGTGTTCCCGGGCGTGAACCCGGCGAAGCTGTTGATGCCGAAGACGCGCCCGTCGTGAGGAGCGTGGTTGCGCTGGAGATCCTCGAAGCGCGCCCGCTCCCCTTCGATCAGCACCGTGCTCCACCCTTCCTCGGCAACCAGCCGCCAGGTGTTGCTGTGGTTGCGGCCATCCCAGGCGCCGATTTCCACACACCACCGGTTGCGGGGACCGACGACGGAAAAGATCGCCTTAATGATCCCGTCCTCGCCGTCTTGGGACGTGGTGTTGCTCTGATGAGCGAGAAGCCACGTGCTTTCCGGCTTTACGCGACGCGCGGGACGAAGCTCGATGATCGGCATGGATTGGGACTGGCTGGCAGTGAAAGGCTGAGTGTGCCCAGCGGATGTGTCCGACTTCGCACGGCATAGGACCATAGGTGAGCATCCCTGGGGTGGCAAGTTATAACTGGCGGCCGACCCAATGGTGTTTTGCCCCCCGACAGGGCGTACGACATGGGCGTGAAAGCGGAAATGGTTCGCGCATCTCCGCAGATGCCAACCGGGTGCCCTCCATCCCAGGCAGCGCACGGGAAACTCCACAATCAATACGACAAATAGCAATAATATTGAAAATTCATCATGACGATTATATCAATTGTGAGGAAAATTGACAAAATTAATTTTGTCAATACTTCTCTTTGAGAATCATTTTTTGAGTCTATTGTTCGTTTCAATGATTCTTTTTAACAAAAATACCCTGGCAATAAGGGGGTCATCAGGCGGCAACTTCCATGGAAGCTTAACATTGCCTACTTTTTTGAGAGCTTCTTTGAGATAAGCCACCTTAAAATAGATACGTCTAAAATCATATAAAATTTGTGGACTAACTTCATGGTATATGCTTCTTTTCGGTGCATATCGCCATGCTTATGATTCAAATGTGTGTTTCATGCATGAAATATTCTCTGAATTCGCAGGGGAGATCGCCGTCCGGGACGGGATAGCGCGCATCACCTTTGTCGGAGACAACCCGAACACGTTCGACCGTGACGGCATGACGCCGAAGGTACGCGTCATTCTGCCGGTCAAGGGCCTGCTCCAGCTCCACAGCGCCCTTGGCGATCTGGTGGGCAAGCTGACGCTCCCCCCGCCTGCCTCCGGGCCGGTCCCGGGGCCGGTGGAACCGGCTGTCCCCACGGCGGTCTCCGGCCGGCCGGAAGCGCCATGGACCGCGCCGGAACCGGCGGCGGGTCCGGCGCAATCGCCCAACTTCACCGCCCACGGAAACCGGACCGGAGACTGACGCCCGGCCTGAAGGAACAACGATCCGGCACCCGGAGCGGGCAGGCGCCCTGCATCGGCAAGCTCCCGGCGGTTCCGGCACACACGACATCTCTGCGGGAGTCCGAACATGACAGCGGTAACGAAGACCAATTCCACGACCATCGCCTCGACCCAGCAGACCTTTGGCTTGGCCGTGGATTTCCCGGACACGACCCAGTCCAGCAAGGTGACGCTGAACGGCACGGTGTCGCTGGGGCAGGTGCCGTCGGGCACCTACAACATCGCCTTCGTCATGGATGTTTCCGGCAGCACGAGCGGCAGCGCCGGCGCCATCGTGGGCGACCAGAACAACGACGGCCAGGCCAACACGATCCTGGACGCCGAGATCGCGGCCTTCAAATCGCTCTACAACGCGCTCGCCGCCTCCGGCCTGTCGTCCAGTTCCCGCGTGTCGCTGATCACGTTCGACACCGCGGCCGCCACCGTGTTCACCGGCGGGTTCGGTTCCGCCGACGTCAACGGCAACGGCCGTGACGACAGCGTGGAGTTCTTCGAACGGCTGACCGGTCAGACCACCGGCAACATGACCAACTTTACCGCCGGTCTGGAGCAGGTCCAGACCTTCTTCGCCAACGAGAGCGCGGCCGGGGAGTCGAATCTGGTCGTCTTCGCGTCCGACGGCGATTGGAACACGGGCAGCAATCCGCAATCGACGGCGGACGCCCTGCGCAGCACCTACTCGGCCAGCATCCGTGCCTATGCCGTCGGGGCGGCCCCCACCCTTTCCACGCTCGACGCGCTCGACGGCTCCCCGGCCAATTCGGCGATCCGCGTGACCGACCTCAGCCAGCTCGGCACCCAGCTCGTCAAGCCGCGGATCACGACGGCCGACATTTCCCGGGTCGAAATCCTGAACGACAACACCGTCGTCGCCACGATCCAGGGCAGCCAGCTCGTCAGCACGCCGCTCGGCCTGCAGTTCACCGCCGATGTCAGCGGCCTGAACATCACCCGGGGCCAGTCCAACAACCTGACGGTCCGCGCCATCGCCAGCACCAATGAAGAGGTGTCGGTGCAGGAGAACGTCGAGGGCATGGTTTCGGCCCCCCCGACCACCACGACCCCGACCACCACCGTGCGCGGCGTGCGCTTCGACTTCGACGGCGACGGCGTGGCCGACGTGCTGTGGCGCAACCGCGGCGACGGCAACATCGCCATCTCCGACAGCTCCAACAACCGCGCCTTCAAGCTGGTCTCCGGCTCGGGCGGCGTGGACAACAATCCAGGCGCCGATTACCGGATCGTCGCCATCGGCGACTTCAACGGCGACACCCGCGCCGACATCCTGTTCCGCAACGCCGACGACAGCTTGGTCGCCTGGCTGATGAACGGCACCACCGTGGCGGGAGGCCTGACCCTGGACGCCCCGGCGTCGCGCGCCTACACCGTGGTGGGCGTCGGCGACTTCGACGGCAACGGCACCGACGACATCCTCTTCGAGAACCGCGGCAGCAACCTGCTGACCGTCTATGCCAACGGCACCAGCGCCAGCGGCAACATCGCCTTCTCGCGCCCGGACGCCGCCTGGTCGATCCAGGGCGTGGACGACTTCAACAAGGATGGGAAGTCCGAAATCCTGTGGCGCCACCGCGACGGCCGGCTGGCCACCCAGGCGGCGGGCGGCACGCTGCAAATGCTGGTCGACGGCAACAGCGCCAACGCCGGCACCACCCTGACCGCCAACGCCCGCGTCGTCGGCACCGGCGACGTGAACGGCGACGGGATCGCCGACATCGTGATGCGCGAGGACTTCGGTTCCGTCTACAGCGTCCTGGTCACCGGCCTCAACGCGGTGAGCGGCATCCAGACCGGCAACGCCCCGTCGGCCAACGTCAACTGGTCGATCTCCGGTGTCGGCAACTTCAACGGCGGCACGGCCAATGCCCCCGACAACACGGTGGAGGTGCTGTGGCGGCAGAACCCGCTGCGCACCTCGGGCAACCTGTCGATCAACGACTACGACTCGGCCAGCGGCAGCGTCCTCAGCAATCCGGGCTCGTCCTGGCAGATCGTCAACGGGTCCAGCATCACCCGTCCGCCGCGCGCCGTGCAGAACAGCGACCTGGATGGCGACGGCAACGCCGACATCATCTTCCGTGACAGCCAGACCGGCGCCATCGGTTTGTGGCGCAGCGACTACAGCTTCTCGGTTTCCAGCCGCAGCGCGATCATCGCCACGCCCTCGCCCGAATGGAGCATGATCGGCCAGGGCGACTTCGACGGCGACGGCAAGGCCGACCTGCTGTTCCGCAACAGCACCACCCAGCAGGTGGGCGTGTGGCTGATGAACGGCTCGACCGTCCGGCGGGCCGAACTGATCAACAGCATCCCGAACAACTGGAACGTCGCGGCCATCGGCGACTTCAACGGCGACGGCAAGTCCGACGTGGCATGGCGCGACACCGACGGCCAGGTCGGCATCTGGCGTATGGACGGCACGACGGCGACCGCCGCCCTGGCCGGCAGCGCCGGGCTGGAGTGGGAGATCAAGGCGGCTGCCGACTTCGACAACGACGGCCGCTCCGACATGCTGATCCGCAACAAGAACACCGGCGCCCTCGGCATCTGGCGTCTGGACGAACAGACCCAGACGATTTCCGGGCAGTCGCTGTCCGCCAGTGCCGGACTCGACTGGTCGCTGGCCGGCGTCGCCGACTTCACCAACGATGGCCGGGCCGACCTGCTGTGGCGCAACAACACCACCGGCCAGGTCGGTCTGTGGCGCATGAACGGCGCCGCCGTCGGCAGCGGCGAGTTCATCCAGGGAATTGGCAGCAACTGGCAGATCCAGGGCACCGGCGACTACAACAACGACGGCAGCGAGGATGTGCTGTGGCGCAACACCACCGATAACATGGTGGCGGTCTGGGACATGCAGCCCTTCCTCAACGGCGGCAGCGTGAACCCCGTGGTCATCGCCAACACGCTCGACTCCAACTGGGTCATCCAGCGCCAGGCCGGCGCTCTGGCCCAGGGCGGGGTCCTGGCCGCATAACGCGGATCCCTTCCGCACGTTTCGAAACGGGGGGCGCCGCCGGAGCGATCCGGCGGCGCCCCCCGCCATCTTTAAGACGGACGACGATCCGGAAAACGCGCCCAGGCTGCACCTCCCGGTCCGCTTTATCGCATGCGCACCCGTGCAACGATGTGGTATGGCCTAATACGTTCGGTGGAGAGCGCTCTGCCTCCGCCTGCAAAGGCGGCCTTCCCCGGCCGACCCAATCCTTCACTTGTCCGCTTCCGCAAGATGACCACAACGAACGCCAGCCTTTCCCGTCCGAAACCTGAAGGCGAAGCCGGCTCCGACGGAGCGGCCGCGCGGGCGGGAGATGCGTCCGGTGCCGAAGCACCGGACGGAGCAGCGCCGCAGGACGGCGGCCCGACGATGTCCGCGGCGGAGACCGGCGCCTATTGCCTGGTCCGCATCGCCCGTCATCACGGCGTTCGCCTGTCGGTCGATCGCATCCGCCACGATTATGCGTTGAGCCAGCGGGCTCCGGAGCCGCGGCTGATGGTGCGCATCGCGCGGGAGAACGGCTTCACCGCGCGCTCCACGTCCCTGTCCTGGGCCGATCTTTTGAACGCGGCCGAGGCCTTCCCGGCCATGACGCGGCTGAGCAACGGCAATTACGTCGTGTTGTCCGGCGTCCGTCCGACGGAGGACGGGCCGCAGATCGTCATCCTCGATCCACTGGCCAGCCGGCCCGACTTCCTGTTCCTGTCCGAAGCGGAATTCACCTCCCGCTGGAAGGGCGAGGTCGTGCTGCTGAAGCGCCGGTTCGCCCTGTCCGATGAGCAGCAGCCCTTCGGTCTGCGCTGGTTCGTTCCGGAGGTCCTGCGCCAGAAGTCCGTGCTGCGCGACGTCGCCGCCGCCGCGATCGTCATGCACATCCTGGGCCTGGTCTTCCCGCTCTTCTTCCAGATCGTCATCGACAAGGTGCTGGTGCATGCCAGCTTCTCCACCCTCGAGGTGCTGGGCGCGGGCATCGTGGTGGCGATCCTTTTCGACGGTTTGCTGACCTTCCTGCGCGGCTACATGCTGCTGCACGGCACCTCGAAGATCGACATTCGCACCGCCACCCGCACCTTCGACCACATGACCCGGCTGCCCGTCTCCTTCTTTGAAAGGACGACGGCCGGCGTGTTGTCCAAGCACATGCAGCAGGGCAACGCGATCCGCGAATTCCTGACGGGGGGGCTGTTCCAGACCCTTCTGGACTCGTCGGTGCTCCTCGTCTTTCTGCCGATCCTTCTTTTCTACAGCGTCCCGCTGACCGGCGTCGTCGTCGGCTTCTCGGCGCTGCTCGCCCTGCTCATCGCCGGCATGGCGACCATCTTCCGCCGCCGTCTGCACGCGCTCTACGAAGCGGAGGCCGACCGGCAGGCCCTGCTGGTGGAAACCATCCACGGCATGGCGACCATCAAATCCCTGGCGCTGGAACCGTCGCAGCGCAAGGCGTGGGATCAGCGCTCGGCCGGCTCCATCGAACGCCATGTCGAGGTCGGCAAGATCTCCTCGGTCGCCCGCGCCGCGTCGGACATCATCAGCAAGATGATGTCGGTGACGGTGATCTGGGTCGGGGCCATCCTGGTTTTCCGCGGTCAGATGACGGTCGGCGAACTGGTCGCCTTCAACATGCTGTGCGGGCGCGTCTCCGGTCCGCTGGTCGCCATCGTCGGCCTGATCCAGCAGTACCAGCAGACGGCCCTGTCGGTGCGCATGCTGGGGTCGGTGATGAACGAGCCGCCCGAGCGCAATCTGGGCGCCGGTCTGCAACTGCCCATCAAGGGGCATGTCGCCTTCGACCGGGTCACCTTCCAGTATCCGTCGGCCAGCACCCCCGCCCTGAACGAGGTCAGCTTCGCCATACCGCCCGGCGCGACGGTCGGGGTGGTGGGGCGCAGCGGTTCCGGCAAGACCACCCTGACCAAGCTGATCCAGGGGCTGCACCAGCCCAGGAGCGGCCTGGTTCGGGTCGACGGGGTCGACCTGCGCGAATGGGACGCGGTGCATCTGCGCAGCCACATCGGCGTGGTGCTGCAGGAAAGCTTCCTGTTCCGCGGCACGGTTCGCGACAACATCGCGATCGCCCGCCCGTCGGCGACGCTGGAGGAGGTGGTGGTCGCGGCGCGCACCGCCGGCGCCCATGAGTTCATCGAGCGGTTGCCCAAAGGCTACGACACCCACCTTGAGGAAGGGGCGACCAACCTGTCCGGCGGGCAGAAGCAGCGTCTGGCCATCGCGCGGGCGTTGGTGCGCAACCCGCCGATCCTGGTGTTCGACGAGGCGACCTCGGCGCTCGACCCCGACAGCGAGTCGATCATCCAGGAGAATCTGCGCCACATCACGCGGGGCCGGACCACCATCATCGTGTCGCACCGCCTGTCGTCCATCCGGAGCGCCGACGCAATCGTCGTGATGGAGAGGGGAAAGGTCGCCGACATCGGCACGCACGACCAACTTCTGGCGCGCTGCGCCATCTACCGGCATCTGTGGGACAAGCAGATGCAGGGAAACCGTTAACCGGGAAGCCCCGTCATGTCCGCCCCTCCCCGTCCCGGCTCAGCCCCGCCGCCGCGCCGCAAGCGTGAACTGATCGATTTCCAGAGCGACGCCCTGGCCCTGGAGGAACGCCCCCTGCCGCGGCTGGCGCGCTCGACCTTGTGGGTCATCCTGGCGCTGGTGACGCTGGCCGTCGTCTGGGCGTCGGTCAGCGAAATCGACCGCTTCGTGATCGCTCCCGGCTCCCTGGTCACCACCGAACCGCCGATCATCGTCCGCCCGCCGGCCAGCACCACCATGCGCGCCATCGAGGTTCATCCGGGGCAGCGCGTGACCGCCGGCACCCGGTTGATCTCGCTCGACACCACCTCCGCCCAATCCCAGCTCGCCGTCATCCAGACCCAGCTCGGGGCCGCCCAGGCCCTGGTGGCGCGGCTGGAAGCGGAAATGTCCGGCCGCTCCTTCGAGCCGGCCGACGACAGCGCCGACCAGCGTCTTCAGAAGCGCGTCTACGAATCCCGGCGCGAGGAGTATCAGGCGAAGACCCGCCTGCTGGACGAGGAGATCCAACGCGTCGCCGCCTCCCTGGAGCGCAACCGTGTCCAGCAGCAGGGCACCGAGAACCAGCGCGAGATCATCAGCCGGGTCGAACGGATGCGCACCGACCTTCAGAAACGCGAGGTCGGATCGCTTCTCAACGTGCTGGAGGTGCAGATCCGCCGCGTCGCCGCCGAGGACGACCTCGCCCGGCTCAAGGCGGAAGCGATCGAACTGGGCGTGCAGGGCGCGAAGGCCGCCGCCGAGCGCCGGGCCTATGTCGAAGGCCGGGCCCGCGAGATCGCCGAGGAGCTGGCCCGCACGACCACCGAACGCAACCGACTGTCCGAACAGTTCGAAAGCGTCCAGCGTCTGGCCGCGTTGAGCGAGTTGGAAGCACCGGCCGATGGCATCGTGCTGGAGGTCCGCGAGGTCTCGCCCGGCTCCGAGGCCCGCGAAGCGCTGGTCACGCTCGTGCGGATCGGCAGCCCGCTGGAGGCGGAGGTGCGCATCGCTCCCGGCGACATCGGGCGGCTGCGCCACGGCGACGACGTGCGCATCAAGATCGACGCCTTCCCCTTCCAGCGGCACGGCACCATCGACGGGCGGCTGCGCCTCATCTCGGAATCGACCATCTCGATGGAGGGCGAGCAGGGGCGCAAGCAGGACGTCTATCGCGGGCGCGTTGCGCTGGAAAAGGTGGAGCTGCGTGATGTGCCCGACAATTTCCGCCTGATCCCCGGAATGACTCTGACGTCCGAGATCCGGATCGGAAAGCGCACGGTGATGTCCTACTTCCTCTATCCCATCTGGCGGAGCCTGGACGAGGGCATGCGCGAACCATGATCCGGCCGGGGCAAGAGGCGCGATGGGACGCCGGGTTCGGGAGGCTCGTCTCGTCTTTGCCGCCGTCAGTCTTCCGGAAGTCGCTCCCGACACCGGATCTTGACGGTGAAACAGGCATTCCGCATTGTCGCCAGTCACTGAAAGTTCTTAGAGTTGCGCCGCGGGTCGATCACCCAGGCCAAGACTGTGTTTCGGAGCGCACATGGCCGACGTTTACGTCAACATCAGCCGCGGCAAGACGGCAACGCAGAGCAGTTCTTATCAGAATTATGGCAATGCAAGCTTGGCCCTGACGGCCGGGCCGACCGGCGCGTTGAGTTTCTGCACCGATCTCCAGGACGCCCCCTGGTGGACCGTTGACCTTGGCGGTGTGTTCAGCGTTCACCGGATCACCGTTTGGAACCGGGAGGATTGCGGGCCGGATGTGGCCCGCCGCGCCATTCCCCTGCAGATCGAGCATTCGCACGACAACCAGACCTGGAAGGCGGTGCTTCGCTGCGATTATCTGTTCGGCGGCGCCCTGTCGGACAGCCCGCTGACCGCCACTCTGGCCGAACCCGTCCTGACGCGCTATGTGCGACTGCGTGTCATCGGAACCTCCTATCTGCATCTCGATCATGTCGAAGTGCTGACCCGGGTTCCGGAAAACGCCATTGTCCTCCCTCACGCCACGGCGACGAACATCCGCCCGAGCCGCAACGCCATGCTTGCGGACCTGAGGTTGCTGCACTCCGCCGGCTTCTTCTCGAACTGCACGATCCTTCTCGAAACCATCATGCAACTGGCGGCCCGCGGCATCGCCGTGGACCGCATCGACGCGACGTCGAGTTTCCTGTTCTTCAAGGACGATCCTCTCGACAGCGAGTATTTCCACGAATTCTTCGATGTCCGGCCGGATGAGATCGACGCGAACGTCCGCCACGATTCCTTCGCCTGGCCGGAGGTCCATGGCTGCTACAAGACCATGGACTATGGAAAGTTCAGACGCTTCGTCCGCTCCTACTTCTCTCCGTCGGCCGACATCCTGGGGCACGCGGGCGTCCTGGCCGAGAAATACGGCATCGACCCGGACAACACGCTGTGCATCTGGTACCGCGGCACCGACAAGAAGGTCGAGTTGGCGCCGGTCGAGGTCGACCATTATGTGAAAGCCGCCGACAGCATCCTGCGGGACAATCCCAATCTGAGGGTCGTGGTCCAAACGGACCAGCAGCAGGTTCTGGAGTATCTGACAGGCTATTACAAGGACCGCTGCGTCTATTTCCCGGAACTGCCGGCGACACAGAACGATGTCGGCTTCCACCACGAGGACATTCCGGGGAAATACGCGATCACCCGGAAGCAGTTTTCCAAATGGCTGCTGGCCGCGGTCATCCTGCTGTCGAAATCGAAGCATCTGGTCAGCCACACGGGCAATGTCGGATTCTGGCTGGCCCTGTACCGAGACAACCCGGTCGGCCTGCGCCAGTTCAATGGGGACAACCCGGCATCGGTCGAATCCGGCGGTTGAAGCCGCCCCGCCGGGACCAAACCCGACGCCGTCCTCAACCAA
This sequence comes from Azospirillum formosense, assembly GCF_040500525.1. Classification (NCBI taxonomy): domain Bacteria; kingdom Pseudomonadati; phylum Pseudomonadota; class Alphaproteobacteria; order Rhodospirillales; family Azospirillaceae; genus Azospirillum; species Azospirillum formosense. Next base: position 82,010 of record NZ_CP159406.1, read on the forward strand.
AGAGGCTTGCCTCGGCCGAGTGGCTTATCCAATATCGCCAAGCCCGGCGCCCCCCTGCAACGCGCCCCCCCGGCCAGGAATCCCATTCATGAGTCTTCTCGCCCGCATCGTCACCCGGTTGCCGGAGCCTGCGCAGTCCCTCGCCCGCCGCCTGAGGGAGTCGGTTCCGGGATTGCTGGTGGCTGAGCGGTTCGTGGCGGACACCGCGGGCCTCGGCGGCATACGGCTCGATCTTCATCCGATCCCGCTGTCCGCCGGACAGCCCGTGACGGTCAGCGTCGTGCAGCCTTCGACAGGCGATGCCCGCCAACTGACGGTGGGGGATTGGGCGCTGTTCCGCGCGCACTTCCATGTGCCGTTTCCGCCCTTCACCAACGAGGCCGGCGAAAGCTTCCACCTGTTCGTCACCCAGGGGAAAACGCCCCCGTCCCTGACCGCGCTCGCGGAGCACGCCCGCCGCACCGGGCTGGACGGCCGCCCGCCGATCACCTTGCCGGAGGCGGGCGGGCACGGGATGATCCGCGTCCTGCCCGGCAGCAACGCGGCCCTTCCGGTGGCCTATGGGATCGACGTGTTCTGGTGCGACCGCCACGGGATGTATTTTGAAGGGTGGGTGCACTGCCACCAGCACCGGGTGACCGGGCTGCGCATCCGGGTCGGGGAGGATGCCTACGAGGTGCCGTCGTTCCGGCGGCGGGACGACCTGCTGGCCTTTCATCCGGAGCACCCGCATGTGGCGGAGGGCGGCTTCGTCGGCTACGTCCAGTGCCGGCCCGGCCAGCCGGTCAGCCTGGAGGTGACCAGCGAGGGGGGCAGCCGCTCCGTCCCGGTCGATCTGCCCAAGGGCAGCCTGCTCAAGGAGCCCTGGACGGAGTTCCAGCACGACACCGTCAACGACTTCGTCCACACGCTCAAGCGCTTCGTCACCGAGGTCAACGAGCGCCGGCTCACCGTGGCCGAGATCGGATCCCGCCACGTCGGCGAGGCCAGCGAGAACATGCGCAGCTACTTCCAGGGGGCCGGGCGCTACATCGGCATCGACATCCACGCCGCCCCGGGGGTCGACGTGGTCGGCGACGCCCATGCCCTGGACCGGCTGGTCGGCCGCGGCGGCATCGACGCGGTCTTCTCGCTGTCGGTGATCGAGCATCTGGCCTACCCCTGGGTGCTCGCCGCGGCGACCAACCGCGCCCTGGCGATGGGCGGCCTGGTCTTCCACAGCGCGCCGCAGACCTACCCGCTGCACGAACAGCCCAACGACTTCTGGCGCTACTCCGACGAGGCGCTCAAGGTCCTCTTCGGCCCGCAGACCGGCTTCGAGGTGATCGCCGCCGGCATGGTCAACGCCATGCACATGCATCCCGAGGAGCGCCGCGGCGTCTTCGCCACCATCCCCCTCAATCCCGGCTACGGGAACGCCTTCATCCTCGCCCGCAAGGTCCGCGACCTCCCCGACGGCGCCGTCGCCTGGCCCATCGACGACAACCAAAGCCACGACCGCGCGAAGCTCTATCCTCAGAGGCCGTCCTCATGACGGACGAAGGGCGGCCCGGACATCCGGACCGCCCTTCGCTTCCGGACCACCGTCCGGGGGCGCTCAAAGCCTGACGCATCCGGCTTTGAGCGGGATGGGATCAGAGACCGCGCAGCACGCCCCGGTCGAGATTGTCCAGATACCAGCGGTAGGTGCGCTCGAACCCCTCGCGCAAGGAGGTCGGAGCCTCCCAGCCCATGGCAGACAGGCGGCTGGTGTCCATCACCTTGCGCGGCGTGCCGTCGGGCTTGCTGCTGTCGAAGCGGAAACCACCCTGATAGCCGATCACCTCGGCCAGCATTTCGGCCAGACCGCGGATGGTGATCTCCTTGCCGGTGCCGAGATTGACGTGCGGCTCGTCGGAATAATTCTTGGCCAGGAAGACGAGCCCGTCGGCCAGATCGTCGACGAACAGGAACTCGCGCATCGGCGTGCCCGTGCCCCACAGCTCGACCGTCTCGGCGCCTGCCACCTTGGCCCGATGGATCTTGACCAGAAGCGCGGCGGCGACGTGCCCCTGCTGCAAGTCGAAATTGTCCCCGGAGCCGAACAGGTTGGTCGGCATCGCCGAAATGAAGTCGCACCCGTACTGGCGCCGGTACGCTTGGCAAAGCTTGATGCCGGCGATCTTGGCGACCGCATACCACTGGTTGGTCGGCTCCAGCGGACCGGTGAGCAGCGCATCCTCGCGCATCGGCTGTTCGGCCATGCGGGGGTAGATGCAGGACGAGCCGAGGAACACCAGCTTGCCGACCCCGGTGCGCCAGGCGCCATGGATGATGTTCGTCTCGATGGCCAGATTATCGTACAGGAACTCGGCCGGCCGGGTGTCGTTGGCATGGATGCCGCCGACCGTGGCCGCGGCCAGGAAAACGGCGTCGGGCTTGGCCGCCGCCATCCAGTCCTCCACCTCGCCCTGGCGGCGCAGGTCGACGGTTTCGCGACCGGCGGTCAGGATCTCGCAGCCCTCCCGCTCCAGCCGACGCACGATGGCCGACCCGGCCATACCACGATGACCGGCAACCCAAACGCGCTTGCCTTCGAGAGAGAATTGAGGGGAGGTCTGCATCAAGAGACTCCGAAAAGCAGAATGGTTCGAACAGAGCACAGCGATGGCCGCAGGCGGTATCCCCTGCGGCCATCGCTGTCAAGACGGATGTTCATCGTTTCCGGAAGGGCGGTGGCGCCGCCCGGCCGCTTTCCCGGATTCAGGTGGAGTGCCGATAATCCAGAGGACGCAGGGCCTGACGTTCCAGCACCTCCAGGCGGCCGAGCACATCGTCGGACCGGTTGATCAGCAGGCGCTTGAAGCCGATCCCGAGCGCCCGGCCGTCCAACGCCTTCAATTCCGCCATCTTCCCGGATTCGAAGCGGGCCTTCACCGTCAGGCGAGTGGGCAGGATGCGCCCTTCGCCGTCCAGGCGCGGCTGCAGGCGGAAGCCGATGAAAACCTCGTCGGCGTTCAGATAGCCGGCCACCAGTGTCTCGCCCTCCTCTTCGACCTGGAAGGCCGTCCCCCGCAGCGGGCCGGGAACCTGGAGCAGAAGATAGGCGTGCGCGCCATCCTTGGCGTCCGGTGGAAGCTGAAAGGCGAGCGACGCTTCCGGATACCGGGTCCAAGCCCCCCACTCCTCCGGCTCGTACCAGGAGTCGCCGGCGCGAAGCTCCTCCGCGGCGAGAAAGGCGATGTCCGGCAGATAGCCGTTGCGCAGCTGCCCGCGCCGGGTCTGCAGGATCTGCGCCAACATCTCCTCGCCCAACCGGTCGGCCAGCCCGTCCGGCAGGGTGGCGAAGCAGTATTCCTGGCCGCAGGCGATCTCCGGATAGGCGCTCGTCCGCGGTGTCTGGCATGCCTGCAAACAACCGGCGATGACCCGCTCCGCGATCGTCCGCCACGCGTTCGGCCGATAGCTGGAAGCGATTTTCCGCTCCAGATCCTCGCGATAGCCGGTGTCGGTGATCAGGCGGCGGATGACGGGAACGGCGGAGGCGGTGTCCTGCGGGTCGACGTAGAGCGCGAATTCGCCGCCGACCTCCGGCAGGGAGGATGTGGTGCTGGTGACGCAGACCTTGCCCTTCGCCAGGGACTCGCCAACGGGCAGCCCCCATCCCTCGTACAGGCTCGGATAGACGGTGAACTGGCAGTTCTTGTAAAGCCAGTTCAGCTCCTCGTCCGAAACGTCCTTCAGGATGTGGATCTTGCGCTGCAGATTGTTGGTTTCGGTCAGCTTGGACAGGAACTGCTCGGCCCGCCAGCCGAGCCGGCCCACGCAGACGAGATCGGGCACGTCGACACCCGACCTCAGCAACTCCTGCCAGACGCGGTAGATGAAAATGTGGTTCTTGCGGCCCTCGATCGTCGAGACGAACAGGGCGAAAGGCTTCCGGATGCGCTCGACGAACACCGGGGACGGCGGGGTGTCGGTGCCCATGAACTCGTCGAAGGTCGATCCGTTCTGGGTGACGGTGACCGGAGGCGCCGGATAGCCGATTTCCTCCGCATAGCGCTGGAGGTCCCGCGCGGTGTTTTGCGACACGGCGAAGAACAGGTCGGTGTTGCGCAGGGCGCGCTTCAGGAAGGTCGTGAAGACGCGCGCGGTTCCCTGGTCGCAGGTTTCACGGGCGTAGATCGGGATCAGATCGTGCACGACCATCGCGAAGCGCAGGTTCAGCTCCCGCTTCAGCTCGACGATGCGGCGGAAATAATCGCGGTTGACCCAGGCCGCCCCGAGCAGGCACAGCACGGTCTCCTGGCCGGCGAGAGCGCCGTAGCTCGTCTGCAGCGGCGCCGACTGCGGCAGCATGCCAAGCTTGGCATCCTCCTTGGAAAAGGCGACCCGCCGGTCACGGGCCGGCCGCATCAGATCCTCCAGAAGAGCGCTCATGAAGTCGACCGAAATCTGGATGAATTGCGCCCGCCGGTTGTTGTAGCTGAGGAACATGAGCCGGCGCCGGTCATAGATGCCGTTGCGCAGCATGGCCAGCAGAATGCAGGACTGGACCCGCTGGATGCCGGTCAGGTTGTCATGATGGCCGATGTAGTAGACCAGGTCGGAAATGTCGAACAGGATCGCGCAAGACCCCGGGATCGACACATTCTCTCCGGAAAAGAGCACCGGCGCTTCCGCCATGCCGGAGGAGCCGCCGACCGGCTCCTCACGGCCGCCCTGCATGACCATGCCGTCCTCGTAGACGATCATCGACAACAGCTCCGCTCCGGTGGAGCGGGAGCGGATCGCAACCGGCGTGGATGGGGGCAACGGCGGCTGGAAGACGAGATCGAAGCCGCACTCGGCCTCCCCATAACCGGCGGCCGCGACATCGTGACGCGGGAGGTCGGCGTTCACCTCCACCTCATGCGCGCCGCCGATGACAACGGCGATCTTGCCCGAATCCCCGTCCAGCCGCTTGTACCAGCCAGCAAGCCGTTCGCTGTCGACGCAATCGATGGATAGAATCTCTTGTCCGCTGTTTACGAAACAGCTGCGGTCACGATGAATGGACAGCATGATTTTTGCGAATCGCCGGTAAGAGGAAGTCGGGGATAGCTAACATTTTAGTCAAGAACAGTCAATCTTGTGGGCGACTGCGCCCCGAACAATAACGTTCCAGAGGTCATGGCGGAAGCCGACGTCCGTCATTCACGATCAACGATCGGGAATCCCCGGGTACCGCCTCACGATTGGCAGTCACCGCTCTGAACAGCCCGGGTTGCCAAAGTCCAGACACCCCTCCACGGCGTGCCGCAGCGGGTGAACCTCCCCGAGGGCGCAGCCGCAATGCCGGCGCCCAAGCATATCCCAAAAGGCGACTGCATTGTTGCCAATTATCATTTTACGTGAGAATTTTCCGCTCACTTCCGCTCCGGTGGCGCAAACAGCCTTTGATCTGTGTGCGAATTTTCCGGACGCACGGCGGGTCGCTTTCACACGCGGGTGCATGACCATGGCAACGTTCACCGGAACCTCCGAACCCGACAGCCTCACCGGCGCCGGTGGAAACGATTCACTGGAAGGTCTCGGGGGCAACGACACGCTGTCAGGGATGGGCGGCGACGACACGCTGTACGGCGGCGACGGCAACGACCTGCTGGACGGCGGCGGCGACGCCGACCGGCTGGAGGGCAACGACGGCAACGACACGCTGATCGGCGGCACCGGCGACGATGGAAGCGGTTATTACCGCGGCCTGTTCGGCGGGCGCGGCCAGGACAGCCTGGACGGCGGGTCGGGCAACGACTGGCTGGAGGGCAACACCGGGGCCGACACGCTGATCGGCGGCGCCGGCAACGACTGGATGCACGGCGACAACTACTACGTCTCGGTGACCCGCGGCGGTGACGACAACGACCCGAACGACTGGCTGGACGGCGGGGCCGGCGACGACACGCTGTACGGCGGCGAGGGCGACGACACGCTGATCGGCGGCACCGGCAACGACCAGCTGTCCGGCGAGAACGGCAGCGACAGCCTGGACGGCGGCGACGGCACCGACAGCCTCTATGGCGGCAACGGCGACGACTGGGTCGCCGGCGGCGCCGGAAACGATCTCCTGTACGGCGAGGCCGGGGCGGACACGCTGGCGGGTGGCGCCGGCAACGACACGCTGGACGGCCGGGACGGCGACGACAGCCTGGACGGCGGCGACGGCAACGACCTGGTCCAGCCGGGCTCGGGCAGCGACACCATCACCACCGGGGCCGGGGCCGACACCATCCAGGGCACGGTGGCGGAGCTGAACGGCGACACCATCACCGACTTCTCAGCCGAGGATCTGATCCCGATCAACGGGGCGTACTTCGAGAACGACGCCGTGCATCTGACCCGCTCGGGCAACGGTGGCACCCTGTCGGTGGACATCCAGCCGGAGCTGGGGCTGGTGCTGAGCAGCCTTCCCGCCGGGGAGGTGCTGGCGCTGTGGAACGGCGACGGCATGCAGCTGCGCTTCTCCCCCGCGGGCGGCAACGGGGCGACGGTGACCGGCGGCGCGGACGTGCTGTTCGGCACGGCCGGCGGGGAGCTGATCAACGACCCCGGCGGCAACGACGTGATCCACAGCCGCGACGGCAACGACACGGTGCTCAGCGGTGCCGGCAACGACACGGTGTCGGGCGGACGGGGCAACGACAGCATCGACGGCGGCACCGGCGACGACATCCTGGCGGGCCAGGAGGGCAACGACACGCTGCTCGGCGGTTCCGGCAACGACAGCCTGCACGGCGGCACCGGCAACGACGGCCTGTACGGCGGCACCGGCAACGACGTCCTGCACGGCTTCGACGGCAACGACGGCCTGTACGGCGACAGCGGCGACGACACGCTGTACGGCGGCGACGGCAACGACCTGCTGGACGGCGGCGGCGACGCCGACCGGCTGGAGGGCAACGACGGCAACGACACGCTGATCGGCGGCACCGGCGACGATGGAAGCGGCTATTACCGCGGCCTGTTCGGCGGGCGCGGCCAGGACAGCCTGGACGGCGGGTCGGGCAACGACTGGCTGGAGGGCAACACCGGGGCCGACACGCTGATCGGCGGCGCCGGCAACGACTGGATGCACGGCGACAACTACTACGTCTCGGTGACCCGCGGCGGTGACGACAACGACCCGAACGACTGGCTGGACGGCGGGGCCGGCGACGACACGCTGTACGGCGGCGAGGGCGACGACACGCTGATCGGCGGCACCGGCAACGACCAGCTGTCCGGCGAGAGCGGCAGCGACAGCCTGGACGGCGGCGACGGCACCGACAGCCTCTATGGCGGCAACGGCGACGACTGGGTCGCCGGCGGCGCCGGAAACGATCTCCTGTACGGCGAGGCCGGGGCGGACACGCTGGCGGGTGGCGCCGGCAACGACACGCTGGACGGCCGGGACGGCGACGACAGCCTGGACGGCGGCGACGGCAACGACCTGGTCCAGCCGGGCTCGGGCAGCGACACCATCACCACCGGGGCCGGGGCCGACACCATCCAGGGCACGGTGGCGGAGCTGAACGGCGACACCATCACCGACTTCTCAGCCGAGGATCTGATCCCGATCAACGGGGCGTACTTCGAGAACGATGCCGTGCATCTGACCCGCTCGGGCAACGGTGGCACCCTGTCGGTGGACCTCCCGTCGGAGCTGGGGCTGGTGCTGAGCAGCCTTCCCGCCGGGGAGGTGCTGGCGCTGTGGAACGGCGACGGCATGCAGCTGCGCTTCTCCCCCGCGGGCGGCAACGGGGCGACGGTGACCGGCGGCGCGGACGTGCTGTTCGGCACGGCCGGCGGTGAGCTGATCAACGACCCCGGCGGCAACGACGTGATCCACAGCCGCGACGGCAACGACACGGTGCTCAGCGGTGCCGGCAACGACACGGTGTCGGGCGGACGGGGCAACGACAGCATCGACGGCGGCACCGGCGACGACATCCTGGCGGGCCAGGAGGGCAACGACACGCTGCTCGGCGGTTCCGGCAACGACAGCCTGCACGGCGGCACCGGCAACGACGGCCTGTACGGCGGCACCGGCAACGACGTCCTGCACGGCTTCGACGGCAAAGACGGCCTGTACGGCGACAGCGGCGACGACACGCTGTACGGCGGCGACGGCAACGACCTGCTGGACGGCGGCGGCGACGCCGACCGGCTGGAGGGCAACGACGGCAACGACACGCTGATCGGCGGCACCGGCGATGATGGAAGCGGTTATTACCGCGGCCTGTTCGGCGGGCGCGGCCAGGACAGCCTGGACGGCGGGTCGGGCAACGACTGGCTGGAGGGCAACACCGGGGCCGACACGCTGATCGGCGGCGCCGGCAACGACTGGATGCACGGCGACAACTACTACGTCTCGGTGACCCGCGGCGGTGACGACAACGACCCGAACGACTGGCTGGACGGCGGGGCCGGCGACGACACGCTGTACGGCGGCGAGGGCGACGACACGCTGATCGGCGGCACCGGCAACGACCAGCTGTCCGGCGAGAGCGGCAGCGACAGCCTGGACGGCGGCGACGGCACCGACAGCCTCTACGGCGGCAACGGCGACGACTGGATCATCGGCGGCGCCGGAAACGATCTCCTGTACGGCGAGTACGGCGACGACACGCTGACCGGTGGGATCGGCAACGACACCATCGACGGCGGCAACGGCACCGACACGGTCGTGTTCAGCGGCTCCCGGTCCGGCTACACGATCACCAGAGTCAACGCGAACACGCTGACGGTAACCGGAACGGACGGCACCGACACGGTGTCGAACATCGAATATCTGTCCTTCGACGACCTCCTTCTCGATGCGGCGGAACAGTCGGTGACGGTGGTGTCGATCACCGCGGCGGCGGCGACCAACGCCGAGGGCAACGAAGGCTCCACCCGCTTTACCTTCACCGTGAGCCGGAACGGCGATACGACAGGAACGGGAACCGTCAAATGGGCGGTGACCGGCAACGGCTCGTCCTCCACCTCGGACTTCACGGGCAACGCCTATCCATCCGGCACCGTGACCTTCGCGGCGGGACAGAAGACGGCGACCATCGTCGTCAACGTGAAGGGGGACGACGCGGTGGAACCGGACGAGACCTTCCTCGTCACCCTGAGCAGCCCGAGCGCCGGCCTGTCCCTGGGGACCAGCACGGCCATCGGCACCATCCGCGACGACGACACGCCACGCACCATCACGCGCGGCGTGGGCTTCGACGTGGACGGCGACCGGTCGGCGAATCTCCTGTGGCGGAACCGGGACGGCCGCGTGGCGGTGACGCTTCCGACGGGCCTGACGGTGCTCGGCGGGTCGGGCGGCGTGTCGAACAACCCGGGGGTCGATTACCGGCTGATCGGGGCGGCGGACTTCAACGGCGACGGCAAGGCCGACCTGCTCTACCGCAACGCCGACGACAGCCTGGTGGTGTGGGAGCTGGACGGCGCCACGGTGACGGGCGCCCGCACGCTGGCTTCGCCGGGCGTCCGCTGGCAGGTGGCGGCGATCGGCGACTTCGACGGCAACGGCACGGCCGACATCGTCTTCCAGGACCGCGCGGCGCTGACCGGCGGGCAGATCACCGGCCAGATCCTGGTCTATGCCGACGGCCAGGCCCCCGGCGGGACGCCCGCCCCCGTTGCCGGGCCGGGCGTGGGATGGAGCATCGTCGGCGTCGACGACTTCGACAACAACGGCAAGGCCGACCTGCTGTGGCGCCATGTCGACGGCCGCCTCGCCGTCAGCGCGCCGACGGACTCCACGCTGACGGAGGTTCTGACGCGGGCCAACCAGAATCCGGGCTCGACGGCGCTGCGGATGGCGCGGGTGATCGGCACCGGAGACGTCAACGGTGACGGCACCGCCGACATCCTCAGCCGCGACCGCGACGGCACGCTCTACGCCACGATCATGAAACCGAGCGCGCTGGGCACGGTTCTGGACACCCAGTCGGCCGGCCTCGGCGGCACCTTCGGCGGCTCCTGGTCGGTCGCCGCCGTCGGCTCGTTCGGCAGCGACGGCCAGGCGCGCCTGGTCTGGCAGCAGGATCGTCTCGCCAACGCCGGCAATCTCAGCGTGACCGGGTGGGAGAAGACGACGGGCACGGTGCAGACGAATCCGGGTGCGGAGTGGGCCCTGGTGAACCGCCAGGGTCTTTCGGTGGCGCCGCGGGCGGTGAAGGGAACGGACTTCGACGGCGACGGGGTGGCGGACATCCTGCTGCGCAACCCGGCGACCAACCAGGTCGGCGTGTGGCGGCTGGACGGCTTCTCGGTGGCCCAGGGGTCGGGCCTGGTGTCGGCGGTGCCGGGGCCGGAGTGGTCGCTGCAGGCGACCGGCGACTTCGACGGCGACGGCAAGGCCGACCTGTTCTGGCGCGACACCCGCACCGGCGACATCGGCATCTGGATGATGAACGGCACCCAGCTGCGCCGCGGCGAGCTGGTCTCCTCGCTGCCCAGCGAATGGATGCCCGCGGTCACCGGCGACTTCAACGGCGACGGCCAGACCGACATCCTGTGGCGCAACACCCGCACCGCCGAGGTCGGGCTGTGGGACATGGACGCCGGACGGGTGCGCTCCGCCGCCGCCTTCGGCCAGATCGGCGCGGAGTGGAAGCCGCTGGGCGCCGCCGACCTCAACGGCGACGGGCGCGCCGACGTCCTGTGGCGCAACGAGCGCAACGGCGAGCTGGGGCTGTGGACGATGAACGGCGCCACGATCCTGCAATCCGGCCTGACCGCCGTGCAGGCCCCGGGCGACTGGTCGCCGGCGGCGCTGGGCGACTTCGACGGCGACGGCAAGGCCGACATGCTGTGGCGCAACAAGGCGAGCGGCCAGGTCGGCATCTGGCGCATGGACGGCTTCGGGCTGGCCGGCGTCGCCGCCCCCGCCCAGGTCCTCGACAGCATCCCCAGCGACTGGTCCGTCGAGGGCACCGGCGATTACGACGGCGACGGCATGGACGACATCCTGTGGCGCCAGGAAAGCTCCGGGCAGATCGCCGCCTGGTTCACCCGCAACCGCGGCGGCGAGGTCGGCGTCACCCCCTACCTCTTCGCCAACGCCGGAGGTTGGACACCCGTCCGCCCCGCCGGCGACCTCGTCGGGGCCGGCTGACGACAGGTTCAGGGCCTCGACCGGCGGCGCCCGATGGCAGGCATCGGGCGCCGCCGTTCAGCCGCCATCGGCCAGACGCCGTTCCCAGGCGAGCGCGGTGCGCACGATGGTGTCGAGATCGTCATGCTGCGGCTGCCAGTTCAGCGTGTCGGTGATGCGTTCCCTGGAGGCGACCAGCTCCGGCGGATCGCCGGCGCGGCGCGGCGCGATCCGCACCGGCAGCGGGTGACCGGCCACCCGTTCCACCGCATCCAGAACCTCCCTCACCGAATAGCCGTGCCCATAGCCGCAGTTGAGGATTCCGCTCTCCCCGCCGTTTTCAAGGTGACGAACCGCGGCGACATGGGCGTCGGCCAGATCGCAGACATGGACGTAGTCGCGAACGCAGGTTCCATCGTGTGTCGGGTAGTCGTCGCCGAACAGCAGCACCTCGGACCTCTTGCCCACCGCCGCCTCACCGGCGATCTTGATGAGGTGGGTGGCGACGGGAGAGCATTGCCCGGCGCGCCCCTGCGGATCGGCGCCGGCCACGTTGAAGTAACGCAGGGCCATGAACCGCAAGCCGTGGGCCGCCGCCGTGTCGCGCAGCATCCATTCGGTCATCAGCTTGGATCGGCCATAGGGATTGATGGGCAGCGTCGGCGAGTCCTCGCTGACCGGCAGCCGCTCGGGAACGCCATACACCGCCGCGGTGGAAGAAAAGACGAACCGGCTCACGCCGGCCCGCACGCAGGCTTCGATCAGGGCGTGGCTGTTCAGCGTGTTGTTCCGGTAATAGGCCAGGGGCTTGTCCACGGATTCGGGGACGACGATCGATCCCGCGAAATGCATGACCGTGCCGATGGCATGCCGCTCCAGGACATCGGCGAGCAGGTCCGGATCGCCGGCGTTGCCCTGGATGAACGGAATCCCGTCCGGAACCGCCGCGCGCCGTCCGGTGGACAGATCGTCGAGCACCACCGTCCGGTATCCCGCCCCGGCAAGCGCCAGCACCGCATGCGCACCGATGTATCCGGCACCGCCCGTCACCAGAACCGTTGCCCGTCCGCTCATATCTCCGGCCCCTCTTCATCCGCTCCGCGCAATCGCCGGACTGTATAATGAGGGCGGGACGGGCACCTTTCCTCTTTGGTGGGCTCTCCTTGGTGGGGACTGTCCAGGAAGGGATAGCCCGGTCCGTCGGGGACTCAGGGCGACCGCGGCCCGGCTTCCGCACCGTCGCGGCCGGCCGCGGTGCGCAGGACGTCGATCAGATGGGGAATGGCACGGTCGAGGGAATAGAGACGCTCCACCTTGTCCCGGCCGGCGGCTCCCATACGGTGGCGCAGACCCGCGTCCAAGGCCAGACGACGCAGGGCATCGGCCCACTCGGCCGGCGTCTCCGCCAGGAAACCATTGACGCCGTGCTCGACGATCTCGCGGTTGGCGCCGATCGGGGACGCGACCACGGGCTTGGCGCAGGCCATGTACTGGATCAGCTTGTACCCGCATTTGCCCCATTCCCAGGGCGTGTCCGTCAAGGGCATGATTCCGATGTCGAACTCGGCGATCCGCTGCCCCTCGGTGTCCTCCCGCCAGGCATGGCGCTCGGGAGACAGGGCGCTCAGCGCCGAGGGCGAAGCACCGACCAGGCTCAGCCGCGCGCCCGACTGGGCAATGACCCGGCGCAGAGGATCGTCCACCAGATCCAGGTAGCGGTCGGTGATCGGGGAACCGATCCAGCCGATCACCGGGGGCTGCAGGGCGGGACGCGGAGGCGAATCCGGGTAGCGGGCCAAATCGACCACGGTGGGCAGGATTTCGATTCGCGCGGCCCCGGCCTGGCAGGCGCGCTCGGCAAGATAACCGTTGCCGACCGTCACCATCGCCGCATGCCGCATCAGGCGGTCGAGCTTGCTTCCCAATATCCTCCGCACCAAGGCCCAGCGGCTGCGGTCATAGATATGGAACCAGGCGTCGTCGTAATCGATCACGTAAGGAACCCGGCTTCCCAGGAAAAGGCGCTCGATTCCATAGGGAAGCCACGGCAGAGCCTCCTTCTCGATCCACAGGAGATCGTAGCGCCCACCCTTCAGGAGGGCGCGCAGACGCCGGACATAGCACGCGACGATCTGAACAGCGCTGCGCGGTTCATTGGCATAGAGCGCAAGAAGATAAGAATCGGGAAGCAAAGGAGCCACATCCACCATCATGGCGGAGGATCTCAGCGCCGGCACGAACTGGTAATGCCGAAGGCGACTGCTCGGCCCCATCTGACCGTAGCGCGACAGCAAGAGAATGCGCATGGCGGCGGGCGGAGCTTTCTCGTTTTTGACCGGCATCGGCCGTTTGGAGCGGATGATCAAATGTTCGGAAACGCCCGGGAGCCGCGGTCCCGTTTCATGACCATAACATTGCCAAGGTCGGTCCGCGCCTGATCCGTGCGGAAAAGAAGCCTGCGCCTTGCGCTACAGCCAAGCATTCCCTCTTCCTATCAAACATTTCGCGCACATCCAAGCAATTGGCCCGGCCCAGGCCGCCAAATTCCTTGAACGGATTCCCCTCCACGCAGAAGCTGCGGATAACGAACCGCCCAAGGATGGTAGTTCCGCCCGGTTTCAAAAATGCAACATACCCATGCCGGAGCCCCACACCCGCAACCTGCCGCCTCTTCTCACACATGCTCTTTTCACGCGACTCCGCCGAAAACACGCATGCTTATCATAGACGTGATAACCTTTTTGGACACTCACTTCGCTCTTGCGACGCGAAAAAGGTTACTGTATGTACTGCCCTAGACCTTAGGGGTAATTCATTAGCGGGGGTTTAACGATGGCGACTGCGGTTACGCTTTCCGGGGGTGTCTCCAATCCGACCAGCATCGGGGTTACCTCGACGGTCGTTGGCTCGGTTCTCTCCAACCCGACCCTGGTGCAGACCTCCGGGCTCGATCTGACCAAGGTCGTGTCCGTGAACGACGCTTCCACGGGTCCGATCACCCTGGGCGGCGGTTCCGGTTCGGGCATCGTCTTGACGGCCCCGACCGCGGCCACGGTCATCGGCGGCACCGGCAACAACGAGCTGATCGCCTCCAACGACGTCAAGGGCACCACGATCACCACCGGCACGGGCTCGGGCACCGTCATCGGCGGCGCCGGCGGCCAGCTGCTGGGCACCGCCGCTTCGGGCAACGGCCGCTTCAACATCTACGGCGGCTCGGGCGACGACACCGTGATCGCGGCGGCCGGCAACAACACCATCACCTCCGGCTCGGGCAACAACATCGTTGCGGCGTTCGGCGGCACCAACGCCATCGTTTCGTCGGGCACCAGCGACACGATCATCGCGGCGGGCGGCAACAACACCATCGCCCTGACGGGTTCGGGCACCGTGTCCGCCGCCGCCGGCAACAACGTGATCTTCGGCGGCTCCACCAGCAGCATGTTCGTGGGTGGTTCGGGCAACACCACCCTGCTGGGCGGCGCCGGCAACGACACGATCTTCGCGGGCTCGTCCTCGACCGGCACCTTGCTGGCCTCCGGCGGCGCCGGCAACGACGTCATCTTCGCGGGCAAGGGCACGAACGCCCTGGTCGGCGGCGACGGCCGTGACCTCTTCGTGTTCAGCTCCGTCTTCGGCGGCGGCAAGTCCGTCATCGCCGACTTCAAGGCCGGCACGGACACCCTGGCGATCACCGGCTACTCGGGCATCACCGCGTCGAGCGTGCTGAACAGCGCCACCGCCTCCTCGGCCGGCGTCGTGATCACCCTGTCCGACAAGACCACGATCCTGCTCTCCGGCGTGACCGACAAGTCGACGCTGAACGGTTCGATCCTCGTTGGATAATAAACCCCGCTATTGACGACTTGGGCCTGCCGAGCGCTCGGCAGGCCCAAATTTTTTCAGCGCAGGGTCTATTCAGAACGGTGCTCATCCAAAGCCGGATTCATTCAGGCTCGATTTTTGCCCAAGCCAGGGATCGCATTTTCCGGCATGGTCGGAGAGCGCCCCCGTCATCGCAGGCCATCTCGCCGCCCCTACCTGCCGGTCCCCATGACACGGACACCCTGGCTGACCACCGCCGGTCAACGTCTGAGCGCATTGCTGGCCGAGTCCCGATTTGCTGAAGCGCAGGCCCTCGCCCTTCAGCTTCTGGGGGACGAGGACAGGCACAGCCAGGCCGCGGTGGCCCTGGCGCAATGCGCCGTGGCCCGCAACGATCTCGGCGGCGCCCTGCGTTGGGCGGAACGGGCGTTCCGCCTCACCCCGAAGGATCATTCCCTGGCCGCCCTGTACGGAGCCCTGCTGATCGCGGCCGGGCGCCCGGACGAGGCGGAGCTCCGGCTTGCCGCAGCCGTCGAGGCGACACCGCTCGCCATGCCGCGCGCCGCCCTTGCCCAATCCCGGATGCTGCGTGGCGACACGGCCGGCGCAAGGCCTCTGATCGAACGGCTTCTTGCCCAAACCCCCGTATCGGCGGTCCCGCTCCTGCCGTCGTTGGCCGACCATCTGGTCCAGGCCGCCGAAGCGCCGGGTTGGATGGCGGCGGATCGGGACTCCCGCATCGAAGGCGCCCTGCGCCGGCGCGACGCGGAGGGCCCGCCGGCGGCCGATGTGCGGATCGTCACCCCGACCGGCCCCCTCCTTGCCCTGCCGCTCGACGCCTTCCTCCGGCGCTTTGGCCACCCCGCCCCCGACGCGGCATCGCCCCGCGCGCGGTTCAGCGTCGTCCTGGGACCGGACGTCCTGGACGGCGCCGGAAGGGCCGACGTCACCATCACCGTCGACGGGACGCCTCTCATCGGCAGCCCGGTGCGCCTTCCCCGCCGCCTTGAGGCGGAAGGCGCGGTGTTTCTGGACGGCGACCGTCTGCAAGGCTGGGCGTGGCTGCCCTCCGACCCGCAGAGCCCGGCGGAACTGCGCATCAGCGATGCGGCGGGACACAGCATCGTCCTGTTTCCCGACCAGCCCGTGAGCGACGCCCCCTTTCTCGGCCTGGAGGATGGGCGGCAAGGATTTTCGGTTGAGCTTGGGGAATCCGGCTTGGCGTCCGGCTGGCTGACCGTCTCCGCCGGTCCGGCCGCTACTCCCTTGGCCGGCTCCCCCGTGTTCTGGCCCGATCAGGCCGCGGCGGAGCATGCCCTGGTCACCCGGGCCGGCGCATCGGACGAGGCGACGCGGCTCGCGCTCGCCCAGCGCCCCGTTCCAATCGGCCCCCGCCCCCGCCGCACCGCGCCTCCGGAAGCGTCGGCGGGCATGATCGACATCATCGTGCCGGTCCATGCGGGACACCGGGAAACCATGGCGTGCCTGTCCAGCGTCCTGGAGACGGTCGCCGGCCTGCCCTGCACCGTCGTCGTCGTCGAAGACGCCAGCCCCGAACCGGAACTCGTGCGGGATCTCGCCGCCCTCGCCGACCAGGGCCGGATCACGCTGCTGTCGAACGACCGCAATCTCGGCTTTCCCGCCACCGTCAACCGGGGTTTCCGGCTTCATCCGGACCGTGATGTGGTGGTCCTGAACGCCGACACGCTGGTTACCGGGGACTGGCTGCCGCGGCTGCGGGCGGCGGCCTACGCCGCGCCCGACATCGGAACGGCGACGCCCTTTTCCAACGATGCGACGATCCTCAGCTATCCCGGCACCGACGAGGAGGAGACCGGCGGGCCGTCCCTGCCCTCCGCCGCCGAGACCGCAGCCCTGCACCGCGCCGCGTCCCGCGCCAATCCCGGCACGGTGATCGACCTTCCGACGGCGGTTGCCTTCTGCACCTACATCCGGCGCGATTGCCTGGCGGAAACCGGCCCGTTCGAGGAGATCCTGTTCGGGCGCGGCTACGGCGAGGAGAATGACTTCTGCCTCCGCGCCCGGCGCCTGGGATGGCGCCACGTCGCGGCGGCGGATGTTTTCGTGGCCCACATCGGAGGCCGCTCCTTCGGCCGCAGCAAGCGGGTTCTGATGTGGCGCAACATCCGGGTGCTGAACCAGCTGCATCCGGGCTATGACCGGTTGATCGGGGATTTCCTGAAGGCGGACCCGCTGGCCGAAGCGCGTCGCCGCATGGATCTGGCGCGCTGGTTCGACGGGCCGGCGGTCCCCTCGGTGCTTCTCATCAACCTCGACCTCGGGGGCGGCGTGTCCCGCCACATCGGGGAGCGCTGCCGCCGCCACGCGCGGGACGGCCTCCGTCCCCTTCTCCTGTCCCCCTGCAAACTCGAGGAGGACTTGCCCCCGGAATGGTGCCGCCTGGAGGATCCGGAACGGCGGGACCTGCGGCACCTCCTGTTCCGGACGGCGGCGGAGATCGACGAACTGACCGGCGTGCTCCGCCGCGCCGGGGTCGGACGGGTGGAAATCCACCACACTCTGAACCATGATCCGGTGGTGCTCGATCTGCCGGCCAGGCTCGGCGTTCCCTATGACATGGTGATCCACGACTACAGCTGGATCTGCCCGCGCATCACCATGATCGGACCGGAAGGGCGCCATTGCGGCGAGCCCGCCCTGGCCTTGTGCGAACATTGCGCCGTACAGCCGGGACCGCGGATCGAAGAGGCGATCACGGTCGCCGATCTCCGCCGCCGCTCCGGCCGCCTGACCGCCGGCGCCCACCGGGTGGTGGTGCCGAGCGAAGACGTGGCCCGGCGCCTTGCGCGCCATGTGCCGCCCTCGCCGATCGTCGTCGAGCCTTGGGACGACGTGGCCCCGGCTCCCGAGCCGCGCCCGCGCCGCGCCCCCGACGGGCGTTGGACGGTGTGCCTGATCGGTGCCGTCGGCGACCACAAGGGGCGCCGCGTCCTTCTGGAATGCGCGCGTGACGCCGCAAGGCGCGGTCTGCCCCTGGACTTCACCATCGTCGGCTACACCGACGACGACGGCCCCCTGTTCGCCACCGGCCATGTGTTCGTGACCGGCCGCTACGATGAGGAGGAGGCCCTGGCTCTGGTTCGCGCCCAGGGCGCCCACATCGCCTTTCTTCCGTCCATCTGCCCGGAAACCTGGTGCTATGCCCTGTCCACCGCCTGGCAGGCCGGATTGGAGGTGGTGGCGTTCGATCTGGGCGCAATCGGCGAACGCATCCGCAAGCGGGGCGGCGGCCATCTTCTGGACCCGGATCTTCCCGCTCCGGCGATCAATGACGCGCTCCTTGGCATCCTTGACCTGTCCGCGCGGTCTGGCGTAGCACTCCAGGCCACCGGGGCCTCGGGGTTCGCGATTCGGCCGTCCCGTGCCTTACCCCACGTGGAGCCTGCGCACAGCTCCGCTCGTTCGCAACACTTTGATGGAATGCCGCCCATGCTTGGCCCCACCTCCTCTCCCGCGACCGGCGCCCAACCCACGCAGATCGTCGCCACCGCGCAGAAAATCACCTTCTCTCCGGGCCTGTTCTCGGTCGTCGTGGTGAGCGGCAGGAGCGTCGCCGAGCCGGGCGGCATGCCGCTGCCGAGCCTGCATCTGGCCCCGGTGCCGACCGGCCAGGGTGGGCGCGCCACCCTCCTGGGGTCGCTGAACGACGGATGGCTGGTCAACCAAGGCGACGCCCTGGTCGTCAAGGTCGAGGGCGAGCCGGTCCAGATGATCCTGACCTCCTACAAGGACAGCGGCCAGCCGGACAACAGCCTCAGCATCCAGATGGCCCGCCTGGATACGGCCGCCGCCGCTCCGGCCGCCTCCCAACCCGCGGCGATCCAGACGCCGCGCACCGTGCCGTTCGAGGTCATGGCCCACATCCGGCAATGCGGGGATCTGCGCTATCCCGGAACCGACTGGGCCGGCCGGCTGGGCGAACAGCTTTGGATCGAGGGCTTTTCCATCACCCTGCAAGACCTTCTGGCGCCGGAGGACATCGAGTACAAGGGCCTGACGGCCAACGGCTGGGAAACGCCCTGGATCGCCGGCGGCAAGCTGTGCGGCAGCCGCGGCCTAGGAACGCCGCTGATCGGCTTCGCCATCCGCCTGCGCGGCAGCGCCGCCGAGCGCTACGACTGCGTCTATCAAGGCGCCTTCGTCAGCGGGCAGCGTCCGGCCGCCAGCCGCAACGGGTCGCCCTGCCGGTCCGACGCGGTCGGCGACGCGCTGGAAGGTTTCCTGCTGCGCATCGTCGAGAAGACCGGGGCGGCCTGACGCTCCGCGGAACCAGCAACCGGCTCCGCCGCCGGCACGGCGGAGCCGCAAGGCCGGACGCCAAGCGCACCCCACGATCCCCCATGGCCCGCGGAGCGACAGCAGAGTGAGCAGAAGCATGTCCATTGGTTCGCAGGGCTCCGCCCATCCGCCAGGCACACGCAAAACCGTCCTCCACGTCGGGTGCGGAAACGAACCGCTGGATCGCGTCGCGGACCTCTTCCCGGCCGGTGAATGGAACGAGTTCCGGCTGGACATCGACCCGAACGTCAAGGCGGACATCGTGGCGTCGATCACCGACATGGCCCCCGTCCCCGACCGTTCCGTCGATGCCATCTGGTCCTCGCACAATCTCGAGCATCTGGACCATCACCAGGTCCCCGCCGCGCTCCGGGAATGCCTGCGGGTGCTGAAGCCGGGCGGGCCTTTTCTGGCCGCCGTCCCCGATCTTGCGGTGGTGGCGGAGGCGATCCTGGCCGACCGGATCGATCAACCGCTTTACCTGTCGTCGCTCGGCCCCATCATGCCGCTGGACATGCTCTACGGTCATGGCCCCTCGATTGCCGAGGGCAACGCCCACATGGCCCACCGGACCGGTTTCACGGCCCGCAGCCTCGGACAGGTCCTGTATGAGGCCGGCTTCGACCCCGTGAAGGTCCTGCGGCGGCCGAACCACGAACTGCTGGCTGTCGCCTTCCGGCCGCCGGCCGCCATGGAATGGCTGTCCGTTTTCGGCCCCTGGCCGGAACCGGCCTCATGAGCGTTGACGCCATGAGTGTCGGGTCATGAATGCCGGCGTCACGACGCCTCGCGTCCCATTCCTTTCGTGCTTCGCAGACTCTTCGAATTCGATGGTCGGGCCATGAATTATCTTTTCATCCATCAGAACTTTCCGGGCCAGTACCAGCACATCGCGGCCTATCTCGCGGCGCAGCCGGGCAACCGCGTGGTCTTCCTGTCGCACGACAGCCAGAACAGCATCGAAGGGGTCGAGCGGATAAGCTATCTGCCGTACCGCCAACCGCACCCGTCCACCCACCATTACATCCGCGAAGTCGAACAGGCGGTGATCTTCGGACAAAGCCTGTACGAACGGTGCCTGGGCCTGAAGAAGGACGGTTTCCGGCCGGACATCATGATCGGCCACAACGGCTGGGGCGAGACCCTTTACCTCAAGGACGTCTGGCCGGATGTTCCCCTGCTGGGCTATTTCGAATTCTTCTACCGCTTCGAAGGGGCCGACATCGCCTTCGATCCGATAAGCCCGGTCACGCTGGACGATGCGCCGCGGGTGCGCACCAAGAACATCGTCAACCTGCTCGGCCTCGACGCCGCCGATTGGGGGCAGACGCCGACCCGCTGGCAATGGTCGCTCTATCCGGAACACGCGCGCCGCCGCATCAGCGTCATCCATGAGGGGATCGACACCGACAGGGTCCGGCCCGATCCGCAGGCGTGGGTTCGGCTGGACGGCCCGAACCTGACCCTCACCCCCAATGACGAGGTCATCACCTACGTCGCACGCAATCTGGAGCCCTACCGCGGGTTCCACATCTTCATGCGGGCTTTGCCGGACATCCTGCGGCGGCGGCCCAAGGCCCATGTGCTGATCGTCGGCGGTGACGAGGTGAGCTACGGCTCCCCGGCGCCGGACGGGCAGACCTACCGCCAGATCATGCTGAATCAGGTGGGGCACGGCCTGGATCTGAGCCGGGTCCATTTCCTGGGCCGTGTGCCCTACCACTCCTTCCTCAGCATCCTCCAGATCTCCTCGGCCCACGTCTACCTGACCTACCCCTTCGTCCTGTCCTGGTCGTTCCTGGAAGCGATGGCCGCCGGCTGCCTGCTGATCGGGTCGGCGACCGCACCGGTGCAGGAGGTGCTGCGCGACCGGGAGAACGGGCTGCTGGTCGATTTCTTCGACACCGCCGCCCTGGCCGAGCGCATCGACGAAGCGCTCGACCATCCCGACCGCATGCGGGAACTGCGCGAACAGGCCCGCCGCACCGTGGTCGAAGGCTACGACCTGCGGACCGTCACCATGCCCCGCCACCTTGCCCTGATCGACGACCTGATCGCCGGAAGGACGCCGCAATGACTCTCTGGTCCGACGGCTACAACGCCGACATCGCCTACACGAACAGCTTCTACCGCGATCTGGCGCCGGGCTATCTCTCCTACGTCTGCCAGCTCGCCGGGTTCCGTGTGCCGGATGTCGACACCCCCTTCCGCTATTGCGATCTCGGCTGCGGGCAGGGGCTCACGCTCAACCTTCTCGCCGCGACCCACCCGCAGGCCGACTTCACCGGAATCGACTTCAACCCCGCCCACATCGCCGCCGCCCGCCGGCAGGCCGACGGGGCGGGGCTTGCCAATGTGACGTTCCGGGAGGAGAGCTTCCAGGAGCTGGCCGCCCGGACCACCGCGGCGACGGAGCCGTTCGACTTCGTCGTGCTGCATGGCGTCTACAGTTGGATCAGCGACGAAAACCGCCAGGCCATCGTCGACTTCCTCGCCCGCGCGGTCAAACCCGGCGGCGTCGTGTACGTCAGCTACAACGCGCTGTCGGGCTGGGCGCCGCTGCTCCCCATGCAGTCCCTGATGCAGGAGCACGCCCGGGCTTTTCCCGGCCGCAGCGACCGGCAGATCGATGGCGCGCTGACCTTCCTCAACCGGCTCAAGGACGCCGGCGCCGGCTATTTCCAGGCCAACCCGGCCGCCGCGCAGCATCTGGCGGTCATGGCGGGCCAGGACCGCCGCTATCTGGCCCACGAGTACCTGAACGCCCATTGGGAACCGCTCAACCACACCCGCGTGGCCCGCGACATGGCGCGGGCGAAGCTGGGCTTCGTCGGATCGGCGACCATTCCCTTCAACGACGACGAACTGGCGCTGCGGCCGGAGCTGCGTGCCCTGATCGCCGAGATCGCGGACCCCCTGCTTGCCGAGGCGATGCGCGAGCTGGCCATGAACCAGCCGTTCCGGCGCGACATCTTCGTGCGCGGCCCGGAACCGATGGATGAGCGCACGGCTCGGGCCACGCTGGGGCGGCGGCGCTTCACCCTGAGCGTGCCGCGCGACGAGGCCCGGCTCGCCTTTCCGGTTCCACTCGGGGAGCTGCGCGGCGATCCGATCATCGGCGGCGCGCTTCTGGACGCCCTGTCCGCCGGCACCCCCAGCTTCGCCGAACTGTCGGCCATGCCCGCCCTGGCGGAGCAGAGCCACGCGACGGTGTCGCAGCTCCTGTCCCTGATGGTGGCCACCCACCACGCCCACCCCGTCGCCGGCGGATCGGCCACGGACGGGCATGCCGCGCGGGCACTCAACCGCAGCCTGGCGCAAACCGCGCTGTCCCAGGAGGAGATGCAGGTTCTGGCGGCTCCGGCGATCGGAACGGCGGTCATCGCCGACAATCTGGACCGTCTCGTCCATGCGGCCCTGGTGTCCGGGGTGGCTCCGGACGACATCGCCGGTCTGGCCGCCTGTTGCGCCGGCATGCTGCGCGCCAACGAACGCCAGCTGTTCGCCGAGGACGGCACCCCGCTCACCTCCCCGGAAGACATGCAGAAGCGGCTGTCGGGCATCCTGGCGAACACCCTGCCGCGCCGTCTGGCCCTCTGGCGGAAGCTGGGCGTGATCGCCGCGGAGTGATCCGGAGCGCCAGCCTTGTGACAACGGCGGGCCCCCCCGGACCAGGGAAACGGCCCCGCCGTCCAGCCATGCCGGCCCGGGTTCCGCAGCGGTCCGGAAGGCCTGGAAAGTAATGGAAAAATCAGCGCGGACAGGAGAAGCGTCCGCACGGTCCGGCTTCACGGCGTACGGTTTCAACCGCTCTTGACACTCTCCGGTGTCCTACCTATCGTCGCGCCAGACGCAAGTCGGACTTGAAATTCGCTTGTCCCATTCCCCACCGTGCATACGGCAGCCGTTGACCCGTCGATGAGCCTTTCCTCCTATCTGGCCGAAGCGGCCGCCCTCATTCAGCGGACGGGCACCCCGGCCCTTGACGAGGCCATGAACGACGCCATCGCCACCATCGCCGACGCGCTGAAGGCCGGCCGGCCGCTGCTCGTCTGCGGCAACGGCGGTTCGGCGTCCGACGCCATGCACATCACGGGCGAGCTGGTCGGACGATTCCTGAAGGAGCGCCGCGCGCTCAACGCGATCTGCCTCTCCTCCAATCCGGCCGTCCTGACGGCCTGGAGCAACGACTACGACTACGCCACCGTCTTCTCCCGCCAAGTGGAGGCCTACGGTGTCGAGGGGGGCGTCCTGCTCGGCATCAGCACGTCTGGAAATTCGGCCAACGTGATCGAAGCGCTGACGACGGCGCGGGCGCTCGGCATGAAGACCGTGGGCCTGACCGGTGAGGGCGGCGGCAAGATGGCCGCGCTGTGCGACCATCTGCTGGCGGTTCCGTCGCGCCGGACCCCGGAGATCCAGCAGGTTCATCTCTGCCTGTACCATTACCTGTGCGAGATGGTCGAGGCGCGCTGCGCATGATGCCGGGCGAACCGGTCGCAGACAGCAACGTTGCAGACATCGGACCGGTCGACGCCATCGTCTTCGCGGGCGGACGCGGAACACGGCTCGCCTCGGTGGTTTCCGACGTGCCGAAGCCTCTGGCACCGGTGGCCGGCCGGCCCTTCCTCGACCATCTGCTCGGCGCCTACGCCGCCAGCGGAGCCGTCCGCCACGTCGTCCTGGCGCTTGGCCATCTGGCCGATGCGGTGATCCGCCACTACCGGGACGTCCCACCCCCGCTGCCGGTGGACTGGGTGGTCGAGACCGAGCCCCTCGGCACCGGCGGCGCCCTGCTGAACGCCCTGCCCGCCACCAGGACCGAAACGGTTCTGGTCGCCAACGGCGACAGCCTGATCGACATGGACATCCACGCGCTTCTCGCCCACCACCGGGCCAGCGGAGCCGGATTGACCCTGGCCCTGACCGAGGTGGACGATGTCGGCCGCTTCGGGCGGGTCCTGCTCGACGGGTCGCGGGTCGCCGGGTTCGCCGAGAAGGCCGCCGGCGGCGGCCGCGGCGCCATCAACGCCGGCGTCTACGTCCTGGACCGCGCCCTTCTCGCCGGACGCCCGCCCGGCCCGCTTTCGATGGAGCAGGACATCATCCCGCGCTTGGTGGCCGAAGGCCGCGTGCAGGCGGTGACCTTCCACGGAGCCTTCATCGACATCGGTCTTCCCGAGACCTACGCGGAGGCCCCCGCCTTCGTGGAGCGGTTGCGGCGTCGGACGGCGAAGGCCGCAGGCGCGACGCCGGATGAGACACAGCCCGGCGGGGAGCGGTAAGGCAGGCGCAGCACCCCGCCCGTTCACGACACTCGATCACAGGAAATTCGCATGCGCATTCTGGTCACCGGCGGCGCCGGCTACATCGGGTCGATCCTGGTCCCCACCCTCCTGGCCGCCGGTCACGAGGTCACCGTCCTCGACGTCTTCACCGAAGGCGGCACCCAGCTTGCCGAAGCCTGCCGTTATCCGGGCTTCACCGCGGTGCGCGGCGACGCCCGCGACGAACGCCAGCTCGACGCCCTGGTGCCCAAGGCCGACTGCGTCATCCCGCTGGCCGCCCTGGTCGGCGCCCCGCTGTGCAGCCGCGACCAGATCGGCGCCACGTCGCTGAACCGCGACGCGGTCCTGGCGCTGGTCAAGCGGCTGGGCCGTGAGCAGAAGATCATCTACCCGACCACCAACTCCGGTTACGGGGTCGGCGAAAAGGACAGCTTCTGCACCGAAGACTCGCCGCTGCGCCCGATCTCGCTCTACGGCACGACCAAGGTCGAGGCCGAGCAGGCGATCCTCGATTCCGGCAACGGCGTCACGCTGCGCCTGGCCACCGTCTTCGGCATCTCGCCGCGCATGCGCATCGACCTGCTGGTCAACGACTTCACCTATCGTGCGGTGACCGACCGCGCCGTGGTCATCTTCGAAGGCCATTTCCGCCGCAACTACATCCATGTGCGCGACGTGACGAAGGCCTTCATGCACGCGCTGGACAATTACGGCGCCATGAACGGCCAGCCCTACAACGTCGGCCTTTCCACCGCCAACCTGACGAAGCTGGAGCTGTGCGAGCGGATCAAGCAGCAGGTCCCCGCCTTCACCTTCCTCGAATCCGCCATCGGCGAAGACCCGGACAAGCGCGACTACATCGTCTCGAACGCCAAGATCGAGGCGACGGGCTACGCCCCGGACTGGTCGCTGGACGATGGCATCCGCGAGCTGATCAAGGGCTACACCATGATCCGCAACGGCCGCTTCTCCAACGTCTGATTCCGGTGGCGCGGGCGGCGGCCCTCCGCCGCCCGGGGCCGGCGACCCGTTGGTGAAAGACCGCTCCGATACCGGTCCCCAAGGCCTTCCGGTCCCTTGTTCCTCCACGCCGCGGAAGAATGCTCCATGCACAGGCTCGTTCTGGTCGATCAGTCCTTCATCGGCTACGAAGGGCATCACTACGAATACAACATGTCCATCGCCGAGGCGGCGGCGGACCGCGGCCTGTCGGTGACGGTGGCGGCGAACCGGCGGGTCGCGGTGGCGGCGAACCGGGACGATGTCCGCATCCTTCCCTGGTTCCGCCACAGCTGGGGCGAAGCCAGCAACTGGGAACGCGCGGAAGGCTTCGTTGAGGAGCTGGTCCGGCTGATCGAGGAGGAGGGGCTCGGGCCGGAGGACCATGTCCTGGTCCACACCGTCTCCACCGTCGAATTCATCCAGCTTCTCCGCTTCTTCGACGGGCTTCTGGCCTGCGAGGCCCGTCCCCTGCCGACCGTCCATCTGCTGTCGCGCCGCGACCCCCAGGAATACGGGCCGGACGGCCTGCGCAGCGTCTCGGAAATCTGGGGCCGGATCGGCCGGTCGGCGGCGGTGAGCGCGAAGTGCCGCCTGCACAGCGACACCGTCGAGCTGGCGCGCATGCACCGGGATCTGACCGGGGTGGACTTCGGAGTCCTGCCGATCCCCTTCCGCTACCGGCTGGTGGAGAACCGCGGCCGGCCCCCTGGCGGTTCCTCTGGCGGCCCCGTAACCATCTTCTATCTGGGCGATGCCCGGTTGGAGAAGGGCTACCATCTTCTCCCCGATCTGGTCGGGCATCTGTGGGAGGATTGGATCAAGCCCGGGCTCGTCCGGTTCGTCGTGCAGTCCAATCTCAACATGCCCGGCGGCGAACCCGGAATCATCCAGGCGCGCAACAAGCTGCGCCAGTACCCCTTCGGCGTCGAGATCATCGACGAACCGATGTCGGCGGAGCGCTATTACGACATTCTCGCCGCCGGCGACCTGCTGGTTCTGCCCTATGATCCCAAGGCCTATGCGGGGCGAAGCTCGGGGGTGCTGAACGAGGCCCTGGCCTGCGGCAAGGTGACGGTGGTGTCCAAGGGCTCCTGGCTCGCCAACCAGGTCACGGCGGAACGGGGGGGCGTCTTCGAGCATCCCGGCGGGCTCGCCGTCGCCGTGGAACAGGCGCTGCAGCGCTTCGACGCCCTGTCGGCGGCGGCACAGGCCCACGCGCCCGTCCACCGGCGCTTCCATTCGCCGGAAAACTTCCTCGATACGCTGCTCGCCGCCGCTCCACCGGTTGCCTCCGCCTCCGGCCCGTCGGTGCTGTTCGTCATGGACGGCACGGCCATGGTCCTGCGCAACGGGGCGTCCATGGTCGCCCACAACCAGCTGCGTCATCTGCTCCGCCACGGTTATCGGGTGCACGCGCTGTTCCTCGGCATGACGGCGGACATGGTGCCGGCGGACACGCGCCGCTGGCTGCGCGAGTTGCGGGAAGAGGTTCGCGGGTTCGATCTGGACAGCGTGTGGACAGCCACCTACAGCCCGTCGGCCGGACGCGTCCGGTTCCGTCCGGAGGAGGCCGTGGCGGCCCATCGCGGACGCTCCTTCGTGGAGGATGTCCGCTACCGGAGCGCCTTCTCCGTTCCCGCCGGCTTCCACGAACTGGTCCACCGCGAGCGGATCGACGCGGTCGTCCTGAACTATGTGCAGAACCTGCCGCTGGTCCGGAGCCTTCTGCCCGAAGGCGTGCCGATCCTGTGCGAAAGCCACGACATACAGTCCTTCCAGTACGCCATCTACAACGACCGCGAGGTGGATGACCGCGATTTGCAGATGGAAGTCGCCCTGCTGGAGGACTGCCGGCACGTCATCGCCATCAATCCCATCGAGGCCGATTGGCTGTCCCAGCGGCTGAAGGCGCCCGCCATCACCTACATTCCGCAGCCGCCGGCCCACCCCGCGGTCGACCTGTCGGACATGGCCGGGGCGGTCGATCTGGCGGAGGTGGCCGTTTCCTGCGGCCTGCAGCGGGACGGAAGGGATTTGGGGTGGCTGGAGCGGCTGCGCGGCGCGGGCTCCCTCGACCTGCTCTACGTCAGCTCCGCCCACCGCCCGAACCTCGACGCCCTGCGCTGGTTTCTGGACACCATCCACCGCGATATGCTGGCCCCGCACGGCGTCACCCTGGCCCTGGCCGGCAGCGTCTGCGACGCCTTCCCCAATCTGGATATTCCAGGGGTCTTCCCGATCGGTCGGGTCGAGACCCTGGCGCCGCTCTATGCCGCGGCGCGCGTGGTCCTGTTGCCGATGCGATCCGGCGCCGGCAGCCCGATCAAGACTCTGGAGTCGCTCTCCCACGGCAAGCCGGTGGTGGCCACCAGCGCCGCCATGCGCGGGTTGCGCTTCAACCGCGCGGAATTTCCCCTCTTCGACGACACGGCGGGCTATGCCGCCCGCATCCTCGAACTTCTGCGGTCTCCCGAAGCCCGCCGCACCGCCGGCGAGGCCGCGTGGCGCATCAGCCGGGACAATGGAAACGACGGTCTCTACGAAAGCCGCCTTGCCGCGGTGATGCGTTCGGCGCTCGGCGACCGCACGCCGGGGCTTCTGCCCGTCGAGCCGCCCTCCGCTCCACGGGCGCCGGTCGAATGGACGGCCGGCCTGCGCGCCCTGAACCGGCTGCTGCGCGCCTGGTGCGCCGGGGAGCCCGCCACGCCCGAGGATTGGACGTTGGGCAGAGACCTCTTCCGAGCCGATCCGGGCACCGGCTCGGCGGTCGTCCGGCGTTTCCTGGAGGAACGGAACGCACCGGTCCTGGCGGCGCACACCGACCTTGGGGCACGGCTGCAGCGCGTGCTCGGCAATGGGATCGCCGAAGCCGAGGCCGCAGCGGTTCTGGGCCTTTCCGACTCCGCCATCGGCTCGTGCGTGATCACGGGGGCGTTCGAGAACACCGGGGGCGCCCTCAGGCTCGATTCCGGCGCCTCGGTGACCGTGCCCATCCGCAGCGTCTGCGGCCCGCATGTGCGTGTGGTTCCGGTCTTCGCGGATGCCGAGACCCCGGCCGGCGCCGTCGCGATGGAGGCGGTTCTGCGGGACGCCGCCGGCGCCGTGACCGACCGTGCCGTGACGGACGGCGCAAAGGACGGCGGCGTTGCCCTGGCGGCCTCCGGCGGCGGTCCCGCCACCCGCGTCTGGACCATCGCCGGGCGGGTGGCCGGCGACCGGCCCGTGACGCTGCGCGGACTGGAACTGCGGCACGTCTTCGACGTCCGCGCGACGGGAGCCGGTCAGGCCGATTTCACCACCGGCTGGAACGCGGTGGAGGTGGTCCGGCACATCGAGCACGGGTCCTGGGGATTCATCTGGAGCGGTCCCGAACCCGAGAGCGAGGTGCGGCTGCCCTTCTTCCTCGACCATGGCACGGATATCCGCATCCGGCTGACCTCGGTGATCGACCCGGCGATCCTGGACGGCATCCGCGCCACGCTCGACGGCGTCGAGTATCCCGTGACCCTGAGCACGGACGGGTACGACCGGGTGCTGGGCCTGCGGGCGAATCCGGACGCCCGGCCGGACATGGAGGGGCGCCACAGCCTGCGCATCATCCTGCCGCGCACGATGAGCCCGCGGATGATCAACCAGAGCGTCGGCGACGACCGCATGCTCGGCATCGCCGTCACCGCCATCGAGGTGCGGACCTTTCATCCGCTGCATCCCCCGTCACCCCGGATCTGACCAGCCTCCGGACCCTGGAAGGAGACGGCCACGATGAAGGCGCTGATCGCGATTCCCCATTACGCCCAAGCCGGATCGGGCGCCTACGGATCGACCGCGGCGGGCGCCGCCGGCCGCGGGGCGGTCCTGGCGGAGGTACTGACCACGCTGCACCGGAGCTTCGGGCCCAGGCAGTCGCAGCTTATGAACCGCCGGCACAACATCCGGCGGCGGGCCAACCGGTCGGCCTCGGCGCGGCTCGACCTCGTCGTCTGCACCACCGGGGACAGCCACGCGCTGAACGGCCTGAACGCCGGCACCGGCCTCTTCGAGCACCGCCCGACCGGGGCCGAGCCGCTGATGCTGGGGTTCGAATGCCACCGCGTGCTGGCCGAACGGATCGGCGACTACGACTGGTACGGCTATATGGAGGACGATCTGATCCTTCAGGACCCGCTGTTCTTCGCGAAGCTCGCCTGGTTCCTGTCGCTTGCCGGGCCGGACGCGCTGCTTCTGCCGCACCGCTACGAGATCCGCGCGGGGTCCGCGGAGAAGCTCTACATCGACGGGCACATGTCCGCCGACTTCGCCGCCCCCTGGCAGACGGTGACCGACCGGCCCGGCTTCTCCGGCGATGCGCTCGGGCTTCCTGTGTCCTTCGAGCGGCCGAACAACCCGCACGCCGGGTGCTTTTTCCTGGACGCCGCGCAGATGCGGCATTGGGCGGCACAACCCCATTTCGGAGACCGCGACACGGGGTTCGCCGGCCCGCTGGAAAGCGCGGCGAGCCTGGGCATCATGAAGACCTTCCGGATCTACAAAACGGCCCCGGACTCGGCGGGATTCCTGGAAATCCGCCACGCCGGAAACCGCTATCTGGGCAACTGGCTCGACAAGCCCGGCGTGCCTCGGCAACCCGCCTGGACCGGCTGAGCGGCCGGGTGACGCCGGAACCGGCTTGACGCGTGAATCCCCCCTCGAACACAGGCTTGGAGTTCCCCGCGTTTCATGAGAAACGGAGGACACCATTGGAAACGGAATCCGCTGCACCATGCCTTACCGGGCCCTTCTGCTCGACCGGGACGGGGTCGTGAACGTCGATCACGGTTATGTCGGTGATCGCGAACGCTTCGTCTTCATGGACGGCGTCTTTGATCTGGCCCGCCACGCCGTGGACCGGGGCTTCCGCATCGCGGTCATCACCAACCAGGCGGGCATTGCGCGGGGCTACTACACGGAGCCGGCCTTCCTGGCGCTGTCAGGCTGGATGCGCGGGGAGTTCCAGGCGCGCGGGGTCGAACTGGCCGGGGTGTTCCACTGCCCCTACCACAAAGCCGGAACGGTGGCTCCCTACGCGCGCGACAGTTTCTGGCGCAAGCCCAACCCGGGAATGATCCTGGAAGCGGCGCGCCGCCTTAACCTCGATCTGGCCCGGTCGGTGTTCCTGGGAGACCAGCCGACCGACATGGAAGCGGCGCAAGCGGGCGGCGTCGGCCTGCGGGCCCTGCTGTCGCCGGGCGGCGGCGTGACGCGAACCGATGCCGGCGCGCTCACCATCGGCCGCCATGCCGACCTGCTTGCCCATCTGACCTGAGGCCGTCGCACCGTCACGGGTCCGGAACGGCGGCGGCCTGGCCGGCGGCCGCCGCTTCTCGGATCTCGTCCTGCCAGACCATGCTGACCAGGGCGATCTGGGTCAGCAACGCGATGTCGCCGCGCGCGATGGCGCCCACCAGTTCCTGCCGCGTCATGAACAGGATCTCGGTCTCCTCCAGGTCGTCGGAGCTGGGTTCGGCCACCCGGCGGCAGCCGGCGGCGTGGAACATGTGGGAC
Source organism: Azospirillum formosense (assembly GCF_040500525.1). Taxonomy (NCBI): domain Bacteria; kingdom Pseudomonadati; phylum Pseudomonadota; class Alphaproteobacteria; order Rhodospirillales; family Azospirillaceae; genus Azospirillum; species Azospirillum formosense. Next base: position 113,081 of record NZ_CP159406.1, read on the forward strand.
AAAGCGCCGCCCTGGTTGGCGTTGACCGTATAGCCCCCCAACGCCGTCCAGCGATCCGAGACGAAGCCGGTTTCCTCCAGAAGTTCCCGCCGGGCCGCTTCCAGCGGATCCTCGCCCGGCGACAGATGGCCGCCGGGAAAGGTCAGATTCACCCGCCGCGGGCCGTGGCGGTATTGCCGGTAGACGATGATCCGCCCGTCCTCCGTCTCGGCGAAGATGCAGGCGAAGGACGGCATGTCGAACTGGTAATAGTCCCGGATGACCCGTCCGTCGGGCAGTTCCACCGTCTCGACATGGACCTTCAGGAACGGCTCCGCATCGAGCAGTTCGCGGCTTTCAAGAACGGTCCACGGGCGCAGGCGGCGGGTCATTCCTCGGTCTCCCTGGTGGCAGCGCAGCATGGGTAGCGACCGGCACACGGCGGGGCAACAGGGCAATCGGAGAACTCGCCCGGTCCGGCCCGTCGTCGCCCGGCTCCACTCTCCAAAATCAATTCAATCTTAGAAAGAATAATTTAATGCTATATCTCCTTAAAGGAGATAAATTGAATCAGTAAGCCATCATAAATATGCGTATGTCGTTGACGAAAGCCGATTCGGCGTTATTGATAGGAGGCCGAGCCAACCGAAGATAAGGATTCTCTGTTAAATTTTATCCTTATTCTTGCAGTGCCTGCCGCCCACCACACCCGGGAAATCCGCCCACCGAAAGCCGGAAGCCCATGCCGAGCCTGCCCCTCTCAAACCTCCCTCCCCCTTCGTCCGTCGCCTCCCGTCCCCGTGACCCGTCCACAGCACCGCAAAGCGCGCCGTCCAACACGACCGCTCCGGCCGGATCGTTTGCAGTGCGGTCGCCGGGTCGAGCTCCTCAGGATCTGGCCGCCGGTCTGCTGATCACGACCTTCGGCCTGGTCGCGCTGTGGCTGGGGCGCGACTGGCCGACCGGGACGCTCGCCTCTGTGCAATCCGGCTTCTTCCCACGGATGATCGGGCTGCTGATGGTCGCAGCCGGCGGCACCGTCACCGGACGGGGCCTGCTGGCTCACGGGGCCGCCCTGCCGTCCTGGGGCTGGCGCCCTCTGATGGGCGTGACGATGGCGGTTCTCGCTTTCGCCGGAACGGTGGAAACGCTCGGGCTGGTGCCGGCGGTGCTCATCCTGGTGGGGCTGGGCAATCTCGCCGGCCAGCCGCTGCGCCCGGTTCCGCTGGCGCTGCTGGGCGCCGTCCTGGCGGCGGGCTGCGTCGCGCTGTTCGTCTGGGGCCTGGGCCTTCCGCTACGTGTGTGGCCATGACGGAACTTCTCGGAAACCTACTGCTCGGCCTGTCGGTCTCGCTGTCCCCGGACAATCTTCTGCTCTGTTTCGGCGGGGCGCTGATCGGCACCCTGATCGGCGTGCTGCCTGGCCTGGGGCCGACCGCGACGGTGGCGATGCTGCTGCCGCTGACCTTCCACCTGCCGCCGGTCGGCGCGCTCATCATGCTGGCGGGCATTTTCTACGGTTCGCAGTACGGCGGATCGGCGACGGCCATCCTGGTGAATCTGCCGGGTGAGTCCTCCTCGGTCGTGACCTGTCTGGACGGCCACGCCATGGCGCGGCAGGGTCGGGCCGGGGTGGCGCTCGCCACGGCGGCGCTCGCCTCGCTGTTCGCCGGCATCGCCACCACCGTCCTGATCGCCGTGGCCGGACCGCCGCTGGCCGGGGTGGCGCTCGCCTTCGGGCCGGCGGAGTATGTGTCGCTGATGCTGCTGGGTTTGATCGGGGCGGTGACGCTGGCCCACGGGTCGGTGGTGAAGGCCATCGCGATGATTCTGCTGGGCCTTCTGCTGAGCATGGTCGGCACCGACGTCAATTCCGGCGACACCCGCTTCACCTTCGGCCTGCCGCAGCTTTACGACGGCATCGACTTCGTGCCGCTCGCCATGGGCCTGTTCGGGCTGGCCGAAATCATCACCAGCCTGGAGCAGACCGGCGGCGCCGGGCGGACCACCGCCCCCATCGCCAGCCTGTGGCCGAAGCGCGAGGACATCCGCCAGGCTTGGCCGGCGACGGTGCGCGGCACGGTGATGGGGGCGCTTCTGGGCATCCTGCCCGGAGGCGGCGCCACGCTGGGCTCCTTCGCCGCCTATTCCCTGGAGAAGAAGCTGGCCCGCCGGCCGGAACGCTTCGGCCAGGGCGCCATCGAGGGGGTAGCGGCACCGGAGGCCGCGAACAACGCCGCCTCGCAGGCCTGCTTCATCCCGATGCTCAGCCTGGGCATCCCGCCCAACGCCATCATGGCTCTGATGATCGGCGCCATGACCATCCACGGCATCACGCCGGGGCCGCAGATCATGGCCAAGCAGCCGGAGCTGTTCTGGGGCATGATCGCCAGCATGCTGATCGGCAACGTGATCCTGGTGGTCCTGAACCTGCCGATGATCGGGTTGTGGGTGCGGCTGTTGCGGGTGCCCTACGGCTACCTGTTCCCGGCCATCCTGGTCTTCTGCTGCATCGGCACCTACACGCTGAACAACAGCGCCTTCAACGTCTTGCTGATGGCCCTGTTCGGCGTCCTGGGCTATGCGCTGCGCAAGCTGGATTGCGAGCCGGCGCCGCTGATGCTGGGTTTCGTGCTGGGCCCCCTGCTGGAGGAGAATTTGGGACGCGCCCTGCTGCTGTCGGGGGGCGATCCCACCGTCTTCGCCACCCGCCCGATCAGCGGCAGCCTGCTCGCCGTCGCCGGCCTCCTTCTGGTTCTGATGGTGATGCCAACGGTGCGGCGGCGGCGCGACGAAGCCTTCAAGGACGAGTGATTTCCCGGTTATTCTCTTTTTCGTCTGTATCAAGCCCAACTCGGAAAACCGGGGCGGGTGGCCTTCATGCCGTGAAAGGTCTTTGCGTGATGACCATCGTCAAAGAGTTTCCCCGCCCCGCTCCCGATCTGGTCGCGTCCTTCCGCGGCCAGTCTCCGGCCACGCTTCACGAGGCGATGGGCAAGAAGGGCGCGATGTCCTTTCCGATCAAGCCGCTGTATCAGGGCATGACGCTGTTCGGCCCCGCAGTGACCGTTGCCGGGGGCCCCACCGACAACCTGATGATCCACGCCGCCATGGCGCTGACCCGACCGGGCGACGTGCTGGTGGTCGATTTCAAGGGCATGACCGAGGCCGGTCCCTGGGGCGACGTCCTGACCGAGGCGGCGCTCCGGCGCGGCCTGGCCGGGCTGGTGATCGACGGCTGCGTGCGTGACGCCGCGGCCATCCGCGCCATGGGCTTTCCGGTCTTCTGCCGGGGCACCAGCATGAAGGGGACCACCAAGACCCAGCCGGCCGGTGACGTGAACACCCCGATCGTCTGCGGTGGCGTGATGGTCGCGCCGGGCGACATCGTGATCGGCGACGACGACGGGGTGGTCGTGGTGCCCCAGGCCGAGGCCCTCGCCACGCTCACCAAGGCGGCGGAGCGTGAACGGATGGAGGAGGGGCTGCGCGAACAGCTCCGCGCCGGGCGGACGACGGTCGAGGCTCTGAAGCTGGAACCCTATCTGGAGGCCGGCGGAATCACGCTGTGACGCGGGCCGTCATGGGCGGGTGGACGGAAAACCCGCCCGCCCCTTGCCTGGAGTGGTATTACCGCTGTCCAGGAAAGAACATCATCAGGCAAAAAAAATGCCGCGGCCGGACACAAGGTCGGCGCGGCAGACCAATGCTCTTGGAGCATCATGATTTTTTTGGTTTCCTCCCCAGACCTCAAGGCCTTTGTTTTGTGAGAGGCAATTTCCACAGTCCGCGCAGGGAAGTCAATCGCATTGAGCGAGGTATAACTTTAAGCCTAACTTTCTCCTTTGGCTCGTCGGAATGGCCGATGGGGTGCCGTGAAGAAAAATCGAAGCGGAGCCCGAACAGAGGGCTTGCTTTCCGCCGGGCGGGTGCGGTATCTCCCTGCCTCCTTCGTGGGAGCGGCGCGGGCGTAGCTCAGGGGTAGAGCACAACCTTGCCAAGGTTGGGGTCGAGGGTTCGAATCCCTTCGCCCGCTCCAACATCGCGAAGACTTCTTCCAAGACGAAGACTTCTCCCAAGACATTGTCGGACGCGAAGCGGTGAGGCCGTTCCCCGGTGGGACCGCCGCGCCAATCCCGCGCGCGCGGCGTCCGCGTATTCCTTGCCGGAATGTTAACCCACTGCTAGGGGTCTCGGGCTAAGGTCGGTCGAACGGCCCGATCTGGGCAAACCTGCTTAGACAAACCATGAAGCGCGGGCGCCCCTGACCATGCAGCAGCTTGACCGTCCGAACGATTCACCGCCCGAGACGCCGCACGCCGGCTTCGGCATGCTGAAGGGCCAATCGATCCTGGTGACGGGGGGAAGCGGCTCCTTCGGGCGGCGATTCGTGGAGACGGTGCTGCGCCACGCCAGCCCGCGGCGGGTCGTCGTCTTCTCCCGGGACGAGTTCAAGCAGTACGAGATGCAGCAGCAGCTCGGCCCCGAATGGGCGTCCACCCTGCGCTTCTTCATCGGTGACGTGCGCGACCGCGAGCGGCTGGAACTGGCCATGCGCGAGGTGGACGTATGCGTCCACGCCGCCGCACTGAAGCATGTGCCGGCGGCTGAATACAACCCCATGGAATGCATCCACACAAACGTCTACGGGGCGGAGAACGTGGTGCGGGCGGCGCTGAACACCGGCGTGAAGCGGGTGATCGCCCTGTCCACCGACAAGGCGGCCAACCCCGTCAACCTCTACGGCGCCAGCAAGCTGGCCTCCGACAAGATCTTCATCGCCGCCAACAACCTGGCGGGCTCGCTCGGCACGCGCTTCTCGGTGGTGCGCTACGGCAACGTCGTGGGATCCCGCGGGTCGGTGATCCCGCTGTTCCGCCGGATGATCGCGGAAGGGGCGGAGTCCCTGCCGGTCACCGACGAGCGCATGACCCGCTTCTGGATCACGCTGCAGCACGGGGTGGACTTCGTCGTCTCCTGCATCGCGATGATGCAGGGCGGCGAGATCTTCGTGCCCAAGATCCCCAGCATGCGCATCGCCGATCTGGCCCGCGCGATGGCCCCCCACCTGCCGCACAAGCTGGTCGGCATCCGTCCCGGCGAGAAGCTGCACGAGGTGATGATCACCGAGGACGATTCCCGCCAGACCTTCGAGCTGCCGGACCGCTTCGTCATCGAGCCGGCCTTCGCCTTCTGGACCCACGAACCCTACCAGCGGCTGGGCGCCCGTCCGGTCACCGACGGCTTCCGCTACGCCAGCGACACCAACGGCGACTGGCTGGACGGCGCGCGCCTGATGCGGCTGATCGCGGAAGCCCCGTGATGGGTGGCCCGGCTTCCCGGACGCCGCTCTCCGTCCTGCCCTACGGACGCCAGGACATCGACCAGGCCGACATCGACGCGGTGACCGCGGTCCTGCGCGGCGACTGGCTGACCCAAGGGCCGGCGGTGGAGGCCTTCGAGGGGGCTCTGCGCGAGCGCACCGGGGCGGCCCACGCGGTGTCCTGCGCCAACGGGACCGCCGCCCTGCATCTGGCCGCCCTCGCGCTGGGACTCGGCCCCGGCGACGCGGTGGTGGTGCCCGCCGTCACCTTCCTCGCCACCGCCAACGCCGCCCGCTACGTCGGGGCGGAGGTCGCCTTCGCCGACGTCGATCCCGCCACCGGTCTGATGGGGCCGGGGCAGGCGGAGGCGGCGATGGAGCGCGCCGCCCGCGCCGGCTGGCGGGTGCGCGCCCTGGCGCCCGTGCATTTTGCCGGACAGACCGCGGACATGGCCGGGCTCGGCGTGCTCGCCGACCGCCATGGACTGGCCGTCATCGAGGACGCCTGCCACGCCATCGGCAGCGTGGACGTGATGCCGGATGGGCGCGCCCTGCCGGTCGGCTCCAACGCCTTCGGCACGCTCACCGCCTTCTCCTTCCATCCCGTGAAGACCATCGCGGCGGGCGAAGGCGGGGCGGTGACCACCAACGACCTGCGTCTCGCCGCCCGCCTGCGCCGCATGCGCAACCACGGCATGGAGCGGGACCCGGCGGCCTTCGAGGACCGCGAGGCCGCGTTCGACGAAAGCGGTTCGGCCAACCCCTGGTATTACGAGATGGCGGAGCCGGGCTTCAATTACCGCCTGACCGACATCCACTCGGCGCTCGCCCTCAGCCAGCTCGGGCGGCTGGACGCCTTCGTGGAGCGTCGCCGCCGCCTCATGGAGCTGTACGCGGAGCGGCTGGCCCCCCTCGCCCCGCTGGTGCGGCCGGCGGACCACGTTCCCTGGTGCCGCCCCGCCTGGCACCTCTGCGCCGTCCGCATCGACTTCGCCGCCGCCGGGCGGACACGGGCGCGGGTGATGGCCGATCTGCGGGCGCGGGGAATCGGCAGCCAGGTCCACTACATCCCGGTCCACCGCCAGCCCTACTGGCGCGAGCGCTGCGGGGACCTCGCCCTGCCCGGCGCCGACGCCCATTACGCCCAGACCTTGTCCCTGCCGCTGTTTCCGGCCATGGCGGACGCCGACGTGGACCGGGTCGCGACCGTCCTGGCCGAAACGCTGGGCCTGCCCGCCAGAACCTGAGAAGCCAGCACCGCCACCCGCCGGCGTCACCGCTGGACAGTTTTCTCCCTTCCAAAAATGCGCTATGCCAAGCGTCATCTTGAACGCTTCGGAGCATGGTCATGGCCGAGGGTACTGTGGACTATTACGCGATGGTCGAAGAGGCCTGGCAGTTGAGCGACGCCGCGCGCGACTATGTGAAGAACGCCGGTCGCGACGTGGACAACGCGGAGCTGTGGGAGAAGGTGTTCGCCCCCTCGTCCCTGATCGACCTGGAGCGCACCCGCGCCGAAGGCGGACAGCCGCTGCAGAAGATCTTCTTCAAAAATCCCTACGGCCTTCAATACCGGGCCGACCACAAGGATTGGATCCCCTTCCGTCACGGTGCCCTGGACCCCGCTTATCTCCAAGCGATCTGAAGACACCGGGAATTTCCAGACGGTCTTGCGGAGGCCGGACGCGCCGGCACGACCCATTCTCCGGCACGCCCGGCACCGGTGGCCTGCATCGTTCGACAGAGGCTTACCCCCCACGCGGCAGCCTGCCGCAGGTGGTGTCCGCATCGCGGCTATCCTGATAAGAAGGCAACCATCGAAGGCGGTCACCGTTCTGCTTCATCCCGAAAGCGGAGCCGGATAACGGACGGTCTCAAGGGTGTTGACAACAAGGGCTCCCCATGCGCATCGCGATGATCGGTACGGGCTATGTCGGGCTGGTGTCCGGCGCCTGTTTTTCGGAATTCGGCGTCCACGTCACCTGCGTCGACAAGGACGCCGGGAAGATCGAACGGCTGAAGCGCGGCGAGATTCCGATTTATGAACCCGGCCTTGACGAGCTGGTCGCGCGCAATGTCGCCGCCGGCCGGCTGTCCTTCACGCTGGACCTGAAGGAGGCGATGGCCGGGGCGGATGCCGTCTTCATCGCCGTGGGCACGCCGTCGCGCCGCGGTGACGGACACGCCGACCTGTCCTTCGTCTATGCCGCCGCCGAGGAGATCGCCGCCAACCTCGACCACTACACGGTGGTGGTGAACAAGTCGACCGTGCCGGTCGGGACGGGGCGCGAGGTGGAGGCGATCATCCGCCGCACCAACCCGAGCGCTGATTTCGATGTGGCGAGCAACCCGGAATTCCTGCGCGAAGGCTCAGCCATCGGCGACTTCATGCGCCCCGACCGCGTCGTCATCGGAACCGGATCGGAACGCGCCGCCGACGTCATGCGCCGGCTCTACCGCCCGCTGTACCTGATCGAGACGCCGATCGTCCTGACGTCCCTGGAAACGGCGGAACTGACGAAATACGCCGCCAACACCTTCCTGGCCGCCAAGATCACCTTCATCAACGAGATCGCCGACCTGTGCGAGAAGGTGGGCGCCAACGTCCATGACGTGGCCCGTGGCATCGGGCTGGACGGCCGCATCGGCAAGAAGTTCCTGCACCCCGGACCGGGCTATGGCGGCTCCTGCTTCCCCAAGGACACCTTGGCCCTGGTGCGCACCGCCCAGCAGGTGGGCAGCCCCCTGCGCATCATCGAGACGGTGGTGGACATCAACGACAAGCGCAAGAAGGCGATGGCCGACCGCATCGTCGCCGCCTGCGGCGGATCGGTGGCGGGCAAGACCATCGGAGTGCTCGGCGTCACCTTCAAGCCGAACACCGACGACATGCGCGACGCCCCGTCGCTGGACATCGTCCCGGCGCTGCAGGCCGCCGGAGCCACGGTGCGCGCCTTCGACCCCGCGGGCATGCACGAGGCCGGAAGGCTGCTGCCCGGCGTGACCTGGACGGACGACGCCTATGCGGCGCTGCAGGGGGCCGACTGCCTGGCCATCCTGACGGAATGGAACGAGTTCCGGGCGCTTGATCTGAAGCGGGTCAAGGCGTTGCTGTCCCAGCCCGTCGTGGTCGACCTGCGCAACATCTACAATCCTGACGACATGGCTCGGGCAGGGTTCGTCTACATGTCCATCGGCCGCCCTTCGGTGCCGGTGGATGCGGTTTAAGACAGTCGCGGTCCAAGGAGGTCCGTTGAGATCATGAGCGAGGCCCATATCTTCCATCCGACCGTGCTGCGCGAATACGATATCCGCGGCATCGTCGGCACGACGCTGAATCCCGCCGACGCCCGTGCGGTTGGGCGCGCCTTCGGAACCGTGGTGGCCCGCAACGGCGGAAAGACCGTGTGCGTCGGCTACGATGGCCGCCTCTCCTCGCCGGAGCTGGAAGCCGCCATGGTGGAGGGGCTCGTCGCCTGCGGCCTGCACGTGCTGCGCATCGGGCTCGGCCCCACGCCGATGCTGTATTTCGCCACCCGCGACCGCGAGGCGGCGGCCGGCATCATGATAACCGGCTCCCACAACCCGCCGGAGTACAACGGCATCAAGATGATGCTGGGCAAGGGGCCGGTCTACGGCCAGCAGATCCAGGACATCGGGGCCATCGCCGCGAAGGCCGACTACGTGTCCGGCGAGGGCTCCTCGGAGCAGGTCGACGTCAAGGACGCCTATGTGGACCGCATGATGCGGGACTATGACGGCACCCGCGACCTGACCATTGCCTGGGACGCCGGCAACGGCGCCTCCGGCGAGATCCTGCGCCGCCTGACCGCGAAGCTGCCGGGCAAGCACATCCTGCTGTTCGACGAGATCGACGGCAATTTCCCCAACCATCATCCGGACCCGACGGTCGAGAAGAACCTCGTCGATCTGAAGAAGGCGGTGGCGGAGAACGGCTGCGACATCGGCATCGGCTTCGACGGCGACGGTGACCGCATCGGCGCCATCGACCATCTCGGCCGCGTGGTGTGGGGCGACCAGCTGGTCGCGATCTACGCCGCCGACGTGCTGAAGAGCCACCCCGGCGCCACGATCATCGCCGACGTGAAGGCCAGCCAGACGCTGTTCGACGAGATTGCGAAGCTGGGCGGCAACCCGTTGATGTGGAAGACAGGCCACTCGCTTCTGAAGGCGAAGATGGCCGAAACCGGCTCTCCGCTGGCCGGCGAGATGTCGGGCCACATCTTCTTTGCCGACAAGTGGTACGGCTTCGACGACGCGCTCTATTGCGCGGTGCGCCTGATCGGCCTGGTCAGCAAGCTGAACCAGCCGCTGTCGGCGTTGCGCGACCGTCTGCCGGATGTGGTGAACACCCCGGAAACCCGCTTCCAGGTGAGCGAGGAACGCAAGTTCCAGGTCGTCCAGGAGGTCAAGGCCCGGCTGACGGCGGAGGGCGCCGACGTCAACGACATCGATGGCGTGCGCGTCAAGACAGCGGACGGTTGGTGGCTGCTGCGCGCCTCCAACACCCAGGACGTGCTGGTCGCCCGAGCGGAGTCGGGCACGCCCGAAGGGCTGGAGCGGCTGAAGGGGATGGTCGTCGCCCAACTGGAGGCGTCCGGCCTGACGGCTCCCTCGTTCGAGGACGGCGGCTCCAGCCACTGAGCCCGCCTTCGGACGGTAGGCGGAGTCCGGTTCCGGGCCTTGCGGACGGCGTCTTCACGCGCCGTCCGCAAGAACCTTCAGCCCCGCCCGGAATTCTGTTCGTTCAGCAGATCCAGCAGGTACTTGCCGTAGCCGCTCTTGGCGAGCGGGAGGGCGATCCGCTGCAGCTGCTCGCTGCCGATGAAGCCCTTGCGCCAGGCGATCTCCTCGGGCGCTGCGATCTTCAGGCCCTGGCGGGCTTCGATGGTCTGCACGAACTCGCCGGCCTGCAACAGCGATTGGTGCGTGCCGGTGTCGAACCAGGCATAGCCACGGCCCAGCCGCTCGACGAACAGGTCGCCCCTGCGCAGGTAGACGTTGTTCACGTCGGTGATTTCCAGCTCCCCGCGGGCCGATGGCCGGATCGTGGCGGCGATGTCGAGGACGCTGTTGTCGTAGAAATAGAGGCCGGTCACCGCGTAGTTGGATTTCGGCTCCGCGGGCTTCTCTTCGATCGCCACGGGCCGTCCGGTGGCGTCGAAGTTCACCACCCCGTAACGTTTGGGGTCACGGACGTGATAGCCGAACACGGTGGCGCCTTCCGAGCGGTTTGCCGCCCGCAGCAAGGCCGTTTCGAGATCGTGCCCGAAGAAGATGTTGTCCCCGAGGATCAGGCAGACACGGTCGCTGCCGACGAAGGAGCGTCCGATGAGGAACGCCTGGGCAAGCCCCTCCGGCTTCTGCTGCACGGCGTAGGACAGGGAAATGCCCCACTGGGACCCATCCCCCAAGAGCCGGTGGAACTGCGACTGGTCTTCCGGCGTCGTGATGACCATGATGTCGCGAATTCCGGCCAACATCAGCGTTGACAAGGGATAATAGATCATCGGCTTGTCAAAAACCGGCAGAAGCTGCTTGCTGGTCACCTGCGTCAATGGATAAAGCCGCGTACCGGCTCCCCCGGCCAGGATGATGCCCTTCATACGCTTGCTCCTGCATTCTTGCTTGTTGTGCACCATTGGATGGCGGAATTCAGGGAATTTCGTTTCCGTTCGAGGTTGGAAGAACCACGATCATGGGACACCGGAAGATGGTTGCCTTCCCCCTTATGCCCGGTAACCGGTGTGTTGCAAGGGATTTGTGCCTCATCCCCGCCGGAGGGCGGGAACGGGGGGAGGACAAAGAAAAGGCCGCAGCCAGTCCGGCGCGGCCTTCAAGTCTAGGGAGGAAACGCCCAAAGGGCATCCGGGAGTCAATTTATGTTGCGGTGCAGCATAAGTCAAGCTCCCGTATCGTCGCGCGGCAAGATTCCAGATGCTTCGCCCTTGCCCCCGCTTCCGTCCGGAAGGTCTAGTCCGCCTTGAAAACGGGAAAAAGAAAAGGCCATGGCTTGATCACCATGGCCCAGTTCTGGGAGGGAGGAAACCAAGAGAACTTGGTGAGAGAATTTATGGGCCGATATCCTTAACATTGAATGAAAGACATTATCCTCCCAATGGAATACCTAATTTTCGTGACCAATGATTTCCAATACTTAAGCTCAAGCTTGAATCGATGGTCGATGCGTGTGCAAGGCACCGTGCGGTGTGGGCAGTGGCGGGAGCCTATGCGCCGGAAAGGCTTGGAGTGTTGTCGCGTGCCGGGGTTTGGAGTCTTGTCGCAGCGTTGGAGGGCCAGGAAAGCCGCCGGTTCTTGGAAAAATCCATCTCTTCGAAAAGACAGGGGATACGGCCCTAACAGGCCGAAGGCGTTTGATGGGGTGCATCAAACGCCTTCGGGTCAGCGGGCGATCTGCTGGATCTTTCGTTCCGGTATCGGCGGAGGCGAGGGATGGAGCAGCAGGCCCTGCTCCTCCACATCGACCCTGGCGTCGGGATACACGGCGAGCGCCAGTTGAAGCGCCTCAATGAAGCGTTTCCGGAAATCCCGCAGCCGGCTGTAGCCGGCGCCGAACTGTTCGAACACCGCCAGCCATGTGATCGGTGTCGGCCGGTTCAGGATATGCAGGCGGTAGGCCAGCCAGATGTAGATGTCGATGCTGGTGCTGTTGTTCTGGATGTGCCGCAGGGCGGGCTCCCAGATCGGCACCGGATGCGCTTTCAGTTCGCGGAAGAAGGCTTCCGAGAGCAGCACCCGGTCTTCCCACAGCATGCCCTGTTGCGAGTCCGGCGAGGCGGAAAAATGGATGCCGCCCTTCACGATGGAATCCTTTTCGAATCCCAGGCTGTTGGCGTCCTCCCAGGCGAAGGTCAGGTTGCAGGCGGCGATGCGCGATGCCTGCTCGCGGATGTCGCGGTAGGTCTGTCCTCCAACCGACAGCCCCATCCGGTCCAGCCACTCATGCATGCTGCGCCCGAGTTCGACTTCCCGGCTGTCGGTTTGCAGGGCACGGGTCTGCAGATAGAGCAGGATCATGCGGGCGCGGCTGCCATACGGCACACCGTAAAGTTTGAAACCACCACCACGAATGGGCAATCGCCCTGGCTCGATCAGCAAACGGATCTTATGTCCTCGCCGTTCCCATGGCTGCTCGTCCGGCAGGCGCCGGTGAGGCAGAGCGGTCAAGGCAAAGCCGGAATAGGTGATTCCAAGCTCCTGCCGTTCCTCTTCCAGGACCGCTGTAGCGATGTCGATCAGCGAGATCTGGTTGGGGTCGGTCTGGAGTGCTTTGGCTTGCTCGCGACCCACTTGGGTTATCAGCTTATGCAACTGGCCCATTGCGCGCCTGACTCGTGGATCGTTTCGGGTTCATTTGCTGAAATTCCCTATATCACGCAGGTTCTCACCCGGCAACTTGGAGTCTTGTCGCGCAATCTACTTGTAGGGTTAATTGAGTTATCTATTTGTTTGTGCGACAAGACTCCAGTAGAGAATCGCGATTCGCGCGACAAGAGTCCAGAATTTGCGCGACAACACTCCAGGGGATGATTCGCTCGTCCTGTGGAACCCTCTGCGAACGCGACAAGACTCCAGTTTTCCTTTCCCGAGTCGTTGCCGAGTCGTTGCCGAATCGGCATCCCCCTCGAATTCTCTGGAGTCGCATGGCTGCGCGTGGCAGTCGGGCACCCGTTCCCTGTGTCCGGGCCGGGGGTGGGGCGCGACAAGACTCCAATCCGGGGGGCGCCGGAGGGACGGGCATCGGCGGGCGATTCACGTTGACGGGCATCACCCCAGCGAAAATAATGCGCGCCTTGCGGGACATGCCAAGGCTCCTTAGCCGCCGTGCCATGATCTTTGCGCGGTTTCCGTACGCCCATGTTGACGGGATCGCGGGGATGGGTTTGGGTAGGATTGTGTGTGCGGTGCGGCAGAGGAAAGAGGAGGCTGGCGATCCGTTGAGGCTGGTGTTGAGGACAGGCTGCGCCTGATGGACGTCATGTGGGGTTCTGGCGCGCCGCGTTTTCCACGGGTGCTTCCGAAGCGGCGCATCGCCCGCGAGGCCTCTCCCTTCACTCGTTTCAGCCCGGCCCGGTCGAGACGCCGGTGCCCAGGACTTTCCCCTTTCATCGTTTGAGGAGTTGCTGCCTATGCGGCAGGATTTCTGGCTGACCTGGGAGCTGACGAAGCGCGAGGTCGCCCAACGCTATCGCGGCACTCTGTTGGGGGTTCTGTGGCCGGTTCTTTACGCCGTTCTGTTCCTTGCCATCTTCTCCTTCGTCTTCACCATCGTCCTGCGGGTCCGCTGGGGGCAGGAGGGCGCCGGCGTGGCGACCAGTTCCGTGATGATCTTCTGCGGAATGGTGCCCTATCTCTTCATCGCGGAAATCATGGGGCGCAGCCCGGCAACCATTCTGGGCGCGGCGAACCTCGTGAAGCGCGTGCGTTTTCCCGTCCATCTTCTGCCGGTGGTGACGGTGAACGCCGGGTTGCTGATCGCCGCGATCAACCTCGTGCTGCTGCTGGCCTTCGCCTTCGTGGCCGGCGAGGCGAATGCCGGCGCGCTCGTGTTCATGCCCCTGATCCTGATTCCGCTCTATGTCTTCGCGCTCGGGGTCGGCTGGCTCTTTTCGGCGGTGGCGGTGTTTTTCCGTGATCTCGGTCAGATTGCGCCCGTCCTGGTCCAGATGATGATGTTCCTGGCGCCGGTGTTCTATCCGTCCACCATCATTCCGCAGGATTTCCTGCCGATCTTCGACCTGAATCCGCTGACCTATTTTGTCGAAGCGCTTCGCGACGCCCTCGTGGGCCGTTTCGACGCGCTGCTCTGGCTGCGCATGATTGCGACGTACGGCATCTTCGCCGGCTTGGGCTGGTTCGTCTTCCACCGGCTCCGTTCCGCATTTGGAGATCTGCTGTGAGCACGCTTCCCTTGTTCGCTCCCGGCGGGTCGCTCGCTTCGGCCCTGGCTGACCGTTTCGGCCGCCTTCTCATCGTCGACATCGGTGCGGCGGAATATTCCGGCGGCCGGCACCCTCCCTATGCCCCCCTTCTGGAGGCGCCGCAGGCGGTCGTCCTCGGCTTCGAGCCGCACGCCGAGGCGCGCGCGGCAACCGAGGCCGATCAGCGGCGGATCATGCTGCCGCACGCGGTCGCCGATGGCCGGGAGCACCGTTTCCATCTGTGCGCAGCCCCCATGACCTCGTCCCTCCTCGAGCCGAACATGGCTTGGTTGGAGCGTTTCGAGGATCTGGCCAGCCTGTGCCGCGTCGTGGGAACCGAGCCGGTGTCGACGGTGCGTCTCGACGATGTGCCGGAGGCCGGCGCAGCGGACTTCATCAAGATCGACGTCCAGAGCGCCACCCTTTTGGTGCTTGGCGGGGCCGAGCGGGTGCTGTCGAACGCCCTTCTCATCCACACCGAAGTGGAGTTCGGTCCAATCTACCAGGACGCGCCCCGGTTCGGGGATGTCGACCGCTTCCTGTCGGCGCGCGGTTTCGAATTCCATCATTTCCTCGATTTCGGGACGCGCCGGGTCCTGTCGGGCGATTATGCCTTCGGTCGGACGGCGAGCCGGCAGTTGTGGGCCGATGCGGTCTTCGTTCCGTCCTTCGCGCGGCTCGATGCCCTCGACGCCGTGGCGCTTCTGAAGCTCGCCGCCATGGCGCACGATTGCTACGGCATCGAGGATCTGGCGCACGCCTGTCTGACTCGCGCCGACCGGTTGACGGGAAGCGATCTGGCCGCAGCGTATCGGACCGCCGTGCTCGCCGGAGACACCCTGTCATGAGCGGCCAAGGCCATCACGGGGACGGACCGCTTCTCAGCGTGGACAACGTCTCGAAGGACTACGAGCTGCACCGGTCGCCCGGGGCCCGCTTCCTGCGGCAACTCCTCGGCCCGCTGTCGCCGGTCCGGCCGCGGCTGTTTCCGGCGGTGCGGGACGTTTCTTTCGAACTCCATCCCGGGGAAGCCGTTGCCGTGCTCGGCCGCAACGGGGCGGGCAAGAGCACCCTCCTGCAGCTGATCACCGGCTTGCTGAAACCGTCGACTGGCCGGATCGTCCTGCCGCCGCGCGTCATCGGCCTGCTGGAACTGGGCAGCGGCTTCAACCCCGACTTCACCGGACGGGAGAACATCTGGATCAACGCGGCCATCCTTGGGCTGGGACGCGAGGAGATCCGGGAGAGGTTCGACGAGATCATCGCCTTCGCGGAGATCGGCGATTACATCGACCAGCCGGTGCGCACCTATTCCAGCGGCATGTTCCTGCGCCTCGCGTTCGGCGTGGCGACCGCCGCGTCGCCGGATCTGTTGCTCGTCGACGAGGTCCTGGCGGTCGGCGACATCTTCTTCCGGCAGAAATGCTACGAGCGCCTGAACCAGATGCGCAAGGGCGGCACCGGGATCGTGCTCGTCACCCATTCCCTGTCCGACGCGGCCGAGTTCTGCGACCGCGGTCTCGTCCTGTCCGAAGGCCGAACCGCTTTCTACGGCGGCGCCATCGACGCCGTGGAGTATTACATGCACCATGAGCGCGGCGCGCGCACCGGCAGCCGGGGGGCGCCGCGCGAGGAACTGCCCGCTTCCGACCCGCCGCCCGCCGCGGACGCCGGCGACGGACGCGCGGGTTGGATCGACGATCCGATGACCGTCGACCTGTCGGGTCTGCCCCAGCTCGGCGATCCGGGGGTGGCGGTCGTGGAGCGCTTCCTCGTGACCGACCTCGACGACCATCCGTCCCGGATCTTCCATCAAGGCGACTGGGTGCGTCTCCGCATGTCCTGCGTCGCGAAGTCCCCCGTCAAGCGCGCGGTGATGGGGGTCGCCGTCCGCAACGAGAAGAACATCCTGGTTCATGGCAAGAACGGCATCAATGTCCAGGAGGCGAGCTTCGT
The DNA here is from genome assembly GCF_040500525.1 of Azospirillum formosense. NCBI lineage: Bacteria > Pseudomonadati > Pseudomonadota > Alphaproteobacteria > Rhodospirillales > Azospirillaceae > Azospirillum > Azospirillum formosense. The sequence goes on from NZ_CP159406.1 coordinate 129,302, forward strand.
GGACGTCGCGCCGGGAACCCGGCTTGAAATGACGTATGATCTCAAGCTGGACCTGGACCTGGGCGAATATTCCTTCGACCTCGCTTTCGCCGAGGTGGATGACGGGGTTTACGCGCGGCGGGATGCGCTGTCCCCCGACGACATCGCGGCCGGGGTGCGGGTCCTCTGCTCCTTCACCAAGGCCGGCGCCATATCGCTCTTCATGCAGCGCCGTGGCGCCTGTGCGAGTTTCTCGCACTACGGGGTCGCGGATTTGCCCAACCGCATGACGACCCACGTCCATGCGCCATTCCAGCAACACAGGGTGGGAGCCGACCCGTGCTGACCTATGCCCAGAATTTCGAAGACGTCATGCTGGAACGCCTGTTCAAGGAGGTGGACCGCGGCTTTTACGTCGATGTCGGGGCGTGGGACCCGGTCAGCCATTCGGTCACCCGGCATTTCTATGACCGGGGCTGGAGCGGTGTGAACGTCGAGCCGATCGCTGGACGCTGCCGGCTCTTCAACGCCGAGCGCCCGCGGGATGTGAACCTCAACAAGGCGATCGGACCAGAACCGGGAAGCATGACCTTCTTCGAGTGCGAGGAGGAAAGCTACCTTTCCACCCTCTCGCCGGAGGTCGCCGCCGGTATGCGCGAGCGCGGCCTGACGGTCCACGAATACAGCGTGGAGGTCATCACCCTCGCCGACATTTTCGAGAAGCACTGCCCGGGCACGGTCGATTTCCTCAAGATCGACGTCGAGGGGTTCGAAGGCGAGCTTCTGAAGAGCTTCGACCTGAGGCGGTACCGTCCGCGCGCGCTCGTGATCGAGTCGACAATTCCCGCAACCACCCCCACCACCCTGAGCCGTCTGGACGAGATCGGAACATGGTCGGGATGGGAGCCCGCGGTCCTGTCGATGGGTTACCAGTTTGCCTATTTCGACGGGCTCAACCGCTTCTACGTCCGGGATGAGGACGAGGGGCTGATCGGACGGCTGGGCATCCCACCGGGGGTGTTCGATGTGATCGAATACCCGCTGGTCCAGGAACTCCAAGCCGACCGCGCGGAACGGCTCCGCATGATCGAGGAGCTGTCGGACACGCTCCGCACGGTCGAGGCCGACCGGGCGGCGCGTCTTGGGGTCATTGAGGAACTGTCGCAGGCGCTCCGCGCGGCCGAGGCCGACCGGGCGGCGCGTCTGGAGACCATCGAGGCGCTGTCGGACACGCTTCGCACGGTCGAGGCCGACCGGGCGGCGCGTCTGGAGGCCATCGAGGCGCTGTCGGACACGCTCCGCACGGTCGAGGCCGATCGGGCGGCTCGTCTGGAGGCCATCGAGGCGCTGTCGGACACGCTCCGCGCGGTCGAGGCCGACCGGGCGGCGCGTCTGGAGGTCATCGATATGCTCTCCGGGAAGGTCGCCGCCCTTGAAGAGGAAAAGGAACGGCGCTTCAGGCTTCTAAAGAAGGTCGCCGGTCTGGTAATCCAGAAGAAGAAATAGTCAGAAGAGAAATTCATTTTCTCGTTGAAGAGGCTTGATATGGTTGTTTCTGAGAATATGAAAACGTCCGACACGCGCATCAAGGTCGGCTTCGACCTGCGGTACATCACCCGTGGGGCATCGGGTGGGATCACGCCGCTGATCGCCGAAACCGTCAAGGCGCTGCATGACATCGCACCCGATTTCGTTTTTCATATTTTCGGAACGATGTTCAACCGCGATGTCATCGACATCGTCGGGGACAACGTGGTCCACCATACTCTGCCTTTGTATGGATATTATCCATCGCTTCAGAAAATCATGGATGATGAAGCGATCGATGTTCTGTTCCGTTCCTTTCCCAACGATGACGACCTGACGTTTCCGCTGTCCCGGCAGATCGTTCTCATCCCGGATCTCCAGCACGAGTTCTATCCGGAGTTCTTCACCCCCGTCGAGCTGGACAACCGGAAAAGGAATTTCCTGCGTCTGGCGAGCGGCTGCGGCCTGGTCGCGACGATTTCCCAGCACGCCGAGATGACGATCCGCGAGCGGCTGGTCTGCAACGGCGCCTTCGTCATGTCGCCCTCGTCGCAGATCCTCGATGCGCAGGGCGAAAGCGTCAGCGCCGAGTTCGCCGCCATGGTCGAGCGGATGAAGCCCTACTTCTACTTCCCGGCCAACATCTGGAAACACAAGAACCACCCCACCCTGCTCGCCGCCTTCGACCTCTTCCGCAAGGCGTCGCCCGGCCACGCGGACCATAAGCTCCTGCTGACGGGACACCAGCGGGGGTGGGACGAGCTGGCCCGGAACCAGCCGACGGCGGGGGTGCACCACATCGGCTTCGTGTCGCGGCCCGAGCTGGTTCATCTCTACCGGAACGCCGAAGCGCTCACCTTCGTCTCGCTGTTCGAGGGCTTCGGCATGCCGGTCCTGGAAGCCTTCGGGGTCGGATGCCCGGTCGTCTGCAGCAACACCACCAGCCTGCCGGAGGTCGCCGACGGCGCGGCTCTGCTGTGCGATCCCAACGACGCCCGCGACGTCGCGGACAAGATGGCCCGGATCGTCTCGGACGCCGGTCTGCGCGCCGCCCTGCTGGAGGGGGGGAAGCGCCGCTTCACGGATTATTCGTGGCGGGTGGCGGCCGAGCATCTCAGGCAGGCGATCCGGGACGTCGCCGACGGTACGGCGGCGAAGGCCCGCCTGACCCTTCCGGCGACGGGTGTGGCGCCGTCGGGATTGGCATCGTCCTTGGCGCCGGCCCCCACGGATGCCCTGATGGCCGCTTCCATGGCTGCACCGGAACCATTGCCGGCCGCGGCGTCCGCCGTGCACGGGCCGCTGGTGTCGATCGTCACCCCGTCCTTCAATCAGGGTGTGTTCCTGAAGCGGACCATCGAGAGCGTCCTCGGCCAGACCTATCCCAACATCGAATACATCGTGATGGACGGCGGCTCGACCGACGAGTCTCTGGACATCCTGCGATCCTACGGCGACCGCGTGCGTTGGATATCGGAGCGGGACAAGGGGCAGACGGACGCGATCAACAAGGGGCTGGCCCTCTGCTCGGGCCGCATCCTCGCCTATCTGAACTCCGACGACACGCTGGAACTGGACGCCATCGAGCGCGTCGTCCAGGCCTTCGGCGAGGACCCCGGAGTCGGCCTGATCTACGGCGACGCCAATTACATCGACGTGAACGACGCCGTGACCGGCCGCTACGCGACCAGCCCCTACTCCTTCGACCGGCTGGTCGAGGATTGCTGCGTCTGCCAGCCGGCGGCCTTCTGGCGGGCCGAGGTGACGGAGACGGTCGGGCCGTTCGACGAGAAGCTGAACTACGTCATGGATTACGAGTACTGGCTCCGCATCGCCAAGGCGGGCTTCGGCATCCGGCACCTTCCGGTCGTTCTGGCGAACTCCCGGCTGTATCCCGAAACCAAGACGATGTCGGCCCGCGGGAAGATCTACGAGGAGGTCTTCCAGGTTTCCAAGCTGCACGCCGGCCGGGTGAGCCGCAGCTATGTCCAGGGCTATTGGGATCACCGGCTGCATGAGAGGCGGGATTTCAAGGCGCGCCTGCTCGGCCGTCTGCCGCTCGTGGAGAAGGCCCTGGTCGAATTCGACGCGCACCGGCTGTCCGGAGACGGGCGCGGCGTGCCGTCGGCCCTGCGGCATGTGGCGGGCAAGACCTTCCGTTCCGTGGACGCGCGGGTCCGGCGCCGGATGAAGCGGTCCAGCGTTCTGGCGCCCCTGGTGTCGGGGGTGTCCGGGGTTTTCGCGGACAATTGGCTGAGCGCCGCCGTCGAGATGTCGCCCTCCGCCGCGCGCAACCGCAAGCTCGTTCTGCAGGGCTATCCCGTCACGGACATGCGGTTGACCATCGAAGCCGCCGGGCAGGTTCTGGAGACGCGGGATCTGGTGGCGGGCCGGGTCGACCGGATCGAGTTCCAGGGAACGGCCGGAACCATCCGGCTGGGCTTCAGCAACTCCGTCGTTGACGGGGCCGGGCGTCCATTGTCCTTTCACGTCCAGTACACGAACTGCTTCTCGGAAGACGAGATATGACGATGGTCAGAACCACGTGCAAACCGGACGTCCGGTCGTGAAGCGCGCGCTCATCACCGGTGCCTCCGGGCAGGACGGCTACTTCCTCTCCCGGCTTCTTCTGGAGAAGGGGTACGAGGTTCATCTGCAGTCGCGAAGCCTCCCGGCGTCCGACGCCGGCGGGGAGCGCGCGGTCTGGCACGCCGTCGATCTCACGGACCGCGCGGCGGTGGAGGCGCTGTGCCTCTCCATCATGCCCGACGAGATCTACAATCTGGCGGCCATCTCCCGGCCGCAGACGAGTTGGGACGCGCCTCTCGAGACGGGCCTGATCAACGCGACCCTGCCCCATTGCATCCTGGAGCTGATCCGCCTGAAGATGAAGGGGTGCAAGTTCTACCAAGCCTCCTCGTCGGAGATGTTCGGCAACGCGATCGCCTCCCCCCAGGACGAGCTCACGCCCTTCAACCCGGAAACGCCCTACGCCATCTCCAAGGTCTACGCCCACCAGATCGTGCACGCCTACCGCCTGCGCTACGACATGTTCGCCTGCGCCGGCATCCTGTTCAATCACGACAGCCCGCGGCGGCCCTTGTCCTTCGTGACCCAGAAGATCGCCCACGCGGCGGCGCTGATCTCGCTGGGCGTGCATGAATCCACGGATCGCGACGAGCGGGGGCAACCGATCCTGATCAACGGCCGCGTGTCCCTGGGCAATCTCGACATCTCGCGCGACTTCGGCTACGCGGGCGACTATGTCCAGGCCATGTGGCGGATCATGCAGCACAGCCATCCCGACGATTACGTGATCGGCACGGGCGTGACCCATTCCATCCGCGACATCTGCGAGATCGCCTTCTTCCACATCGGGAAGAACTGGCAGGACCATGTGACGGTGGACCAGAGCCTGGTGCGGCGGCTGGACACGCGCCGGACCATCGCCAACCCCGGCAAGGCGCGGCTGGTCCTGGGCTGGAGCCCGACGGTGCCGTTCGAGGAGATGATCCGCATGATGGTCGATGCGCGCATCGGGCTTCTGAAGGCCGGAACGGCCGGTGAACAGAGGGACCGCGAGCAGGACGCCGTCCATGGTTGAACCGCCCATGGCTGAAAAGGACACCGCCACCATGAAGCCCGTTGGAACGACGGATCCGGTCGGAATCACCGTCGTCGTGCCCTCCTACAACCAGGGCCGCTTCATCGACGAAACGCTCCGCAGCCTCCTGGACCAGGACTATCCCAACCTGGAGATCCTCGTCATGGACGGCGGGTCGACGGACGACACGGTGGAGCGGCTGCGCGCCTACGGCGACCGGATCCAGTGGGTGAGCGAGAAGGACGACGGCCAGACCGACGCCATCGCCAAAGGCTTCGCCCGCGCGACCAAGCCCTGGATCACCTGGCTGAACTCCGACGACGTGCAGTGTGACCGCGCCCTGTGGCGCGTGGCGGAAACGGTGGCGGCCGACCCGGCGGTCGAGGTCGTGGTCGGCGGCGCCCACTACATGGACGCGGATGGCAGCAACCCGCGCCCCTACCCGACCATCGATGTCGGTCCCGGAGCCGACGTGCGCCGGGAGGTGTTCGAGAAGGGCTACATGGCCCAGCCTTCGATCTTCTTCCGCCGTGATCTGTACGAGCGGGTCGGCGGGCTGGACCGGGCGCTGAACTTCTGCATGGACTACGATCTGTGGGCGCGCTTCGCCGCGTCGGGCGCGCGGTTCGGCAAGGTGGACGCCGACATCTCAGGCAACCGCTGGTACGAAACCACCAAGACCGCCGGCCAGACCCTCGACCTCTATGCCGAGATCCTGGCGACGCAGCACCGCATCTTCGGAGCGGTGTCCCCCTATTTCGTCCAGGCGGTCAGCGACCATCTTTACGGCCGCTTCCACTCGAAGTTCTACGGCGACCGCGGCCACCTGTTCTTCCGCTGGCTCTATTTCAAGGCTCTGTGGACGGTGATCAACGCACGGGCGCCCTGGTACTGCGTGAAAGGCCTGTTCTGCCAGACCATCGCGAAATCGGGTCCGATCGCCGGCGACCGGATGACCTTCAAGGATTGGCGCGACGGCTTCAAGGCCTTCCTCAGGCACGGGCGCGAGGTCCGTCCATGAGCCATCCTGTCGCCTCCCCGACGGTGCGGACCGCGCCGGCGGGGATCGCGCCAATGGGAATAGCGATCGTCACGCCGTCTCTGAACCGCCGCGACTTCCTGCGCCAGACGATGGATTGGACCCTGGCCGCCGATCCGGGCGGGCTGGAGTATGTGGTGGTGGACGGCGGATCGTCGGACGGCAGCCTGGAAATCATCCGGGAGCGCGCTCCGCAGCTTGCCGGCTATGTCAGCGAACCCGACGGCGGCCTGTACGACGCCATCAACAAGGGCTTCGCCCGGACCCGCGGCGAGATCATGGGATGGATCAACGCCGGCGACTTCCTGTTTCCGGATTCCCTCGCCGTGGTCCGCGAGATCTTCGAAACCCACCCGCAGATCGAATGGGTCACCAGCCGGGTCCTCAGCTTCCTCGACGAGAAGGGGCGGCTTGTCGAACAGGGCGTGCACCAGGGCATCGCCCGCGACAGCTTCCTGGCGGGGGAGCATCTGGAAGGCTTTTCAAAGGGGCGCTCCGCCAGTTTCATCCAGCAGGAATCCACCTTCTGGCGACGGTCCCTGTGGGAACGGGCCGGCGGCCGTCTCGACACCTCCCTGTCGCTCGCCGCCGATTTCGAACTGTGGCACCGTTTCTTCCAGCACGCGCTCCTGTGGTCCGTGTCGGCGCCCCTGGGCGCTTTCCGGCGCCATGCCGATCAGTTGAGCGCGGTGCAGCGCGGCGAGTATCTGGCCCAGGCCGAAAGCGTTCTGCGGCGCCACGGCGCCTGTCCGCGCGGTGCCGTGGCGCAAACCCTGTCCGTGGGGCTGCGCCGCAGCCTGCCGCGCCCGCTGCGCTCCAGCGCCACCCGGCTCGGCCTGTTCCAACCCGCCCCGCTCTGCAGCTTCGATGCGGGGTCGCAAAGCTGGCGATTGGAGTGGCTCTGACCCCGCGCGCTAGGGTTGGGCGAAGCCGGCGGCGCAGGGCTGCGGCGGCCGGGCCGGACGATCCTTGGAAAGGATCTGCAGGCGGCTGAGCCCGACCGCAAGGTCGCGCGGGTCGCCGACGCCGTTCCCCAGGCTGGAGGGCGCGCAGGCTCCCGGCGCCTCGATCCACAAGACCCGTGCCCCGTCCGGGTTGGTGAAGTCGATCTCGAAATGGGACGGGAGGTCCGTCAGGTCGAGCCGATGCGTTTCCTGGCCGATGCGCAGGAACACGCCCGCGCGGGTTCCCGGCTCGAAGAAGGTGCAGTCCAGGACGATCCGCCCCGCCGCCGGAAGGGGCTGGTCGAAGACGATGGCCGCGCGCGGGCCGGAGATCCAGGTGCCCCAGCCTTCGGTACCGCTGAATCCCGGCGTCCAGAGCCCGTCCCTCGCGCCGCCTTCGCTGTCGAAGCGCAGGTCCAGCGGATCGGCGGCACACGGCCGGGAGTCGGTGGATATGGGGGAGCGGGGATGGAGGGCGGCGATCCGCTCCGTCAGGTCGATCCCGTAGCGGTCCCGGAACAGGGTGATGAACTGCAGCAGGAATTCATCGAGGTTGATCGACCACCCGTCGTGCAGGCTGCCTTTGCTTGGAACGCTGGAGGCGTGCATGTGGTAGTCGAGATCGAAGGCCGACCCGAACAGGAAGTAATGCGGGGCTTCCAGGAAGCCGAACGGAAGCAGTTCAAGAACGGTGGTTCCCGGACGGCAGAAGCCCAGGTTCGTCAGGCCGGCTCCATGGACCCCCACCACCATCTCCGCGTGGTGGAAGGCGGCGATCTGCTGGTCGTAGGTGAGGCCGCTTCCCTCCAGGATCGTGAAGCCGCACCCGCGCAGGATAGCCACCAGACGCTCTTCGTCGAACAGGCGGCGCAGGCCGGCGTCGAGGCGGCTGACATAGAGCAGGCGCCCCCGGTCAGGGACCGGCGGCGGGAGCGGCAGATCGGCGGATTGCGTCCATTCGGGCGCCGGCGGCGGCGGGACCGGGCTTCCCGCCAGCAAGGCATGAAAGGTGGCGACCGTCCAATCGTCGGCGTAGACGCCCGGGCGGTAGGTGTTGGACAGCAGCAGGACCTGTCCGAAGCGGTGCGGCCGGTTGCCCAACTCGCAGATCCGCGCCGGATCGATGCCCAGCCTTTCCAGCGAGCGGCGCTGCCAGGACTTGAGCGTGGGGACCGCGATGTGGATGCGGTCGAGCGCGCCCAGCCTCTTCAGCAGGACGATGTTGGGCAGCGCGTCCTTGTGCCAGTGATAGTAGTTGTCGCAGCCGTGATGGGCGATGTGCAGGGCGGTGACGTCCAGCCGTTCGACCGGCTCGCCGAGTGCCCTGATCCTGTCCGACGCCACCAGGCCGGCGAAGGGCTCGGAGCGGCGGAAGGGCCAGAGGCTTTCCAGAAGAAGGTCGCCGCGCCCGGTCACCACGCACCCCTCGTCGCCGACGATGGTGGCGTCGGCGACGGCGACGACGTCGACCGGAACCGTCCGGCTTTCGTGTGTGCGCTCGAAGGGAAAGCGGTTCGTGCCGCCGCGGATGTCCAGGGTGTGGGCCGAATGGTCGCGGCATGCGCGCACCGCCTGCCCGCCCTGCCCCGCTTCGCCGGACAGGCGCAGGACGGCGTCCGTCGGGGGACCGGAAAGCAGGGCCAGAAGGTCGGCGGCGGTGGCGTCGCGGGCCGGGTTGCGATCATAAGCGGAATAGGACTGCAGGGAAAACATTCGGTCGATCCGTTCACGTCGTCTGTCGGCCACGTCGTCTGTCGGCGATACCCGCCGTCCGCCGAAACCCGTCCCGGCGGCTTGGCTGCGCGCGGCTCAGAAGGCTGCGGCACCCGTCAGGAACGCCTCCCAGTCGCGCCGGGTCCGGAAGCGCTGGGCGGTGTTCCGGGCGGCTTCATACTCGCCCTGGTACTTCACGAAGCCGCCCAGGGACGGGTCGAACTGCCCCATCGACCAGGTGCTGGTGTCGCTGTTGCCGCGGATGAGGAACATGCCGTAGGGAAAGCGGCGCAGGCGGTGGGCGACGCCCAGGCGCTCCAGCTCCATGCGCAGGCAGCGTTCGGGGTTCCAGTTCCAGTCGCACTCGTGAAGACGGCAGTTGTGTTCCAGGATGGCGCGCATGCGATCGTGCAGCCCCTGCGGATCGCGCAGGATCACCTCCAGGAAGTTCAGCGCCGCCTCCATGTCCTCCGGGCCGATCACCGCGTGCCGGTCCACCACGCCGCCCCAGTCCTCGCCGTCGGGAGTCCAGAAGAAGCGCGGGTCCAGACTCTCCACCGGGGGATGGGGGCAGAGGTAATAGTAATCGGAGCGGGTGATGACGAAGCGGTCGTAGCGCTCCAGAAGCCCTTCGTCGCGCAGGCGCTGGAACAGCATCCAGCGATAGAAATAGCCGATGGCCGACGATCCGGGGAACACGTTCGAGGCCTTGATCCCGCCCAGCCAGATGCCCGGGACCGGAAGAAGAATCCGCCAGTCCGCGGTCGTTCCGATCCGCTGCGCGACGTCGTCGAACAGATCGGCGTAATCGTCGGGTTCGGCCTGCGTCCAGCGGTAGCGGGCGTTGGCGTAAAAGGGATTGGTTTCGTCGTAGCCGGGGCGGATGCCGATGCACACCGCCAGGTCGGCGTCGAGTTCGTGCAGCACATGGCGTTCGAACGTGGGCCAGGTCAGCTCATGGCCGCGCGTCTGGTTGATGATGCAGACCAATGTCTTGCCAGGCATTCGACCGTCTTGCTCCCCGAACCGTCCGGCCGCGGGCCTTCAGGGGAGCCGCAAGGCGTCCGCTTCGATGTCCCTGCTCGGATAGGGAGATTCGATACGCAGAGCAGTGTTCCCTTGTCAACTCTCCGACCGGAAATCAGATGCTCTTGGCGGCCAGCTTCTTCACGGGCTTCTGGGTTTCCACCTTCTGGGCTTCGGCCCTTTGCGGTTCCGGCTTTCCGGTGCCGGCTCTGGACGGAAAGGCCAGCGGCAGGAGGATGGCGGCGAAGGCCGCCGCAGCCACCGTCATCTTCACCACTTCCCAAAGGAAGCCGCCGCGGGACACGCGCGGGGTGGAGACCGCCGAGGCGCCATGCGCCGACGGGCCGAGATCCTGATTGGCGGTTATCGTTTCGGTCGCGGTGAGGGACATGGGCTGAGCCTTGGGTTCGCAATATCCGGAGTGGCCGTGTGGGAAAGGCAAGGTCCATGCCAGGGCGCCGGGGTCGCGATGCGCTCAGGACTTGAGGGAAAATTGGGCAAAATTCGAAGGAAATTGGAATGGAAGCCGGGAAGATTTGTCCCGGTTCCCGGCGGATTTTGCAGCCCTCCCGGCAAAAAATGCCTGTCTTGGGTCGAGCTTCTTGGGTCGAGCTTCTTGGGTCGAGCCCCCTCCCGGATTGGCGTCCGCGGGTCCGGACGCTGCGGTCAGAGGCTGACGAAGGCGATGTAGGGGTTGCCGTCGACCACGCCGGCAGCCACGGTCATCATGCCCACGGCCTTGCCGGTGAAGGTGACGCTGGCGTCGATGGTGCCGTTGCCGTCGAGGTCGCAGCGGAATGTGGCGCCCTTGTAGCCCTCAGCGCCGCCCATCTCTTCCCATGTCAGGATCGAGACCCCCTCCTGGTAGCCCCAGAGAGTGCACCATTCGCCCTGTTCCAGATCGGTGATGGTGGACCAGGTGGTCTGGCCCCCCCGCCCGTCGACGAAGAAGGTGTCCTTGCCCGATCCGCCGATCAGCCAATTGGAGCCCGATCCACCGTCCAGCACGTCGTCGCCGGCCCCGCCCATTGCGGCGTCGTCGCCGCCTCCCAGGTTCATGAAGTCGTTGCCGTCCGACCCGCCCACGACCTCGTTCGCGTCGGAGCCGATGAAGCTCCATTGCAGGGACGCGACCGGCCCTTCGTAGGCGTAGGCCGGAACCATCTGCGCCACCCCGTTCTCAACTCGGCTGAACAGGACGAAGGACCGCTCAGGCGGGTCGTTCGCGACCGGTGCCGCAGGCTGGGGAGCCGGTTCGGGCACTTGCCCCTGGCCCTGCCCCTGCTCCGGCACCGGGAGTGGTGCCGGCACGGACGCCGGCGGTTCGTTGGTCTGGGGAATGGAGGGCGGCAAGGGCGTCATCCCTCCCCCGCCCTGCGGAGGCGTCGTGCCGCCGGAGGCAATGCCCATCAGAATCCAGGCGAGATCCTGGAGGCCGGCGGCGAGCGCCGGGGACGGCGGCAGCAGGCTGTAGTCGTGGTTGTAGGCGTCGGCGAACAGCGGGTCGCCAATGCGGTCGTTCGCCCCATAGGCGCCGATTTGGTGAAGGAAGTTGGCGTCGATCGCGTTCTGCCCCGCCGACAGGACCGTTACGTAGCCGCCGAGCGGCACCGCCCCCGACACCAGGTTGCCAGTGACCGTGTTGTTCGCCGGGATGCCCGCCGCGCCCGCCAGGGGAACCCATTCGATGCGGATGAAGCTTTCGCCGTTGGCGCCCAGCACGCCGATGTTGTTGGTGACGGTGTTGTCGTGGCCGCCATGGATCATGACGGCGGCCCAGGCGGTGTCGCGCAGGAAGTTGCCCCGCACCGTCACGCCGCTGGTCAGATCGTCCAGATAGATGCCGTAGCCCTTGTGGTCGCGCAGCCATTGCCCGGTGCCGGTGGTGGCGATGCCGCCGGTGTGCTCGACCCGGTTGCCTTCGATCCGCGTGCCGGTGTTCAGGTTGGACCGCCCGAGCAGCTCGATGCCGCCGGAATCCGCCGTCTCCAAGCCCGTGTTGCGAACGCGGTTGTAGAGGATGGCGTTGTTCAGGCTGATGGTCGCGCTGTCCCAGTTCTTGACCGAGATGCCGTAGCGCGAGCTGTGGTCGATGTCGTTGTGGGAGATCACCGTGTCGCTGATCCCCGACGCCATGATCCCGCCGGCGTATTTGCGCACCTCGCCGATGTGCTGGATGCGGTTGCCGGTCACCGTGTTGCCGATGGACTGGCCGGTCAGCGCGATGCCGTTGATGCCCAGATGGTCCAGATAATTGCCGCTGACCAGATTGCGGTCCGATCCCTGGGTCAGCCGGATGCCGGTGCCGACGTTCACGAAGCTGTTGCCGGCGATGGTGTTGACGTCGCCGTTCAGGATGTCGAGCGCGTTGCCGTCCGTCGTCGTGTTGGCGAAGGTCAATCCCTGGATCGTCACCCCGTTGGCACCGTTCAGCCGCAGCAGCGTGCCGAGCCGGGCAACCTCCACACCGGTTCCGGTGAAGTCCTCCCCCGCCTTGATGACCAGCCGCCCGTCCGAGGCGCGGTAGGCGAACTCCCCCACTTGGTCGACGTGGGCGGTGTTGCCCAGCAGCTTGAAGGTGGAGCCGTCGCGCATGGTGAAGGGGGCGTCGGCGGTGAAGGTCAGGGTGCGCGTCACCGTGTCGATGCCGGCGACGGTCAGGATCGCGTCCTGGAGCCGCTCGGTGTCGAAGACCTGGACCCGGCTGCCCGGCACCAGATCGGCGGTGGTGACGTCGCCCGCGCGGTAGCGCAGGGCGTTCTTGCTGGCGCCATAGGCGCTCGCGTCGGCGATGAACCAGCCGGTGGTCGGGTCCTGCGGGTCGTAGGCCGCCTTGGAGGCCAGTTGGAAGCGCACGCCGCCGACGGTGACATCCAGCCCCGGCGCCGCGGACAGGGGCGCCGACCACACGCCGTTGCCCTCGTAGGTGAAGCCGGTCACCCGCTCGCCGCCGCTGAGGACCGACTGCTCGCCCGGATAACCCAGGATGCGGACGCCGCTGTCCGGCGCGCCGAGGCTGAGCATGCCCGTCGGATTGTAGGAGCCCTCGCGGACGTAGGTGGTCTTGACGGCGCCGGCGCGCATGGCCGCCTGCGCCCGCTCCAGGCTGGCGAAGGGGCCGTCGGTGCCCTCGGCGTTCGGGGCGGCCAGCCGCCCGGACCAGGCGTCGTTGCCGTTCTTCGCGACGTAGAAGGCGTCGCCCTGCGGGGCCGGCGCGTCCGACGCGCTGCCCTGGAACACCGGGGCGGCGACCGCCAGGGTGACCGTGCCGTCCTGGGCGGGCGTGGGCGCGGCGAGGCTCCGGCCGTTCACCGCCACGGTTCCCAGCGACAGGCCGCCGGCCGGCGTCCCGCTGGCGGGCAGGACCTGCACCGTGTGGGCGATGGACGGGTCCAGGGTGACGCCGAAGGTGAAGCGTTCGGCGGTGCCGGACGTGGCTTCCGCCTCCCCGACCAGCGTGCCGTCCACCAGGACCTTGAAACGCACCGGCCCCGTGGCGGTGGCGCCGCGCGCCGCCTCGACCGTGATGGGGATGGGCCGGGTGATGACCTCCTCCGGCTTGGGCGGGGGACGGACCAGCGGTCCGCCGAACATCTCCTCGCCCAGCCCGAAGGACAGCAGTCCGCCCCAATAGAGCCCGACCTGACCGGGAACCACGTCCTTTCCGTCCACCGCGCCCTTGTCGTAGGTGGCCCGCGCGTCGGTGGATTTGACCTCCTGCCCGTCGACGGTGATGGAGCCGACAAACAGGTTGCGGTCCACCCCGTTCACCACCCCGTCGTTGTCGTACCAGATCGAAATCCGGTGGGCCTGGTCGGGATCGACCGTGGCGGTGAAGCGGTAGGGGGTGCTGGAGGTGGCGGCGACCCACGCCTCGCCGATCATGACGCCGTCGACCAGCAGCCGGAAATGAGGCGCTTGGCCGGCGGACACGCCCCAGGCGTTCACGACGATCGGAATGTCGATGGTCCGTTGCGGGGACGTGGACATGCGGAACCCTGAAGCCTGCGGGCGGGAGTCCGCCCGTCCCGAGGGTTGCGGAATGCTCCCTCGCGCTTCGAAACTGGCATACCACTATCGATAGGATGTGTGACATTGGTCCCAGAATGGCCACAGCCGGGCCATTGATCACAGCTCCGTGTCCGGCCCCGGGCGGCCGCCGCTTCCCTGCTCCCCTGCGGGCGGGGAGCGTGTATAAGACCCTGTGCCTCCCGACCCTTTCTTCAGGAACCCTTCGCCATCATGACCCATTCCCGCCGTATCTCGGTGATCGGACTCGGCTATGTCGGACTGCCGGTGGCTGTCGCGTTCGGGCGTACGGGTGTTCCCGTCGTCGCCTTCGACATCGACGCGCGCCGCATCCGGGCGCTCCGGAACGGGCGCGATCACACGGGCGAGGTCGCGGATGCGGATCTGGCGGCCGCCAACCTCCACCTGACCGACGATCCGGCCGAACTCGCGAAGGCGGACTTCCACATCGTCACTGTGCCGACCCCGATCGACGACGCCAAGCGCCCGGACCTGAGCCCGCTGCTGGCCGCGAGCCGCACCGTCGGGCGGCATCTGAAGCGCGGCGACGTCGTGGTCTACGAGTCCACCGTCTATCCCGGCGCCACGGAGATGGACTGTGTGCCGGTGCTGGAGGCGGAATCCGGCCTGACCTTCGGTTGGGACTTCACCGTCGGCTATTCGCCGGAGCGCATCAACCCCGGCGACAAGGAGCACCGGTTCGAGACGATCGCCAAGGTCGTCTCCGGTTCCGACCCGGAGACGCGGGCGCTCGTCGCCGCCGTCTACGGCAGCGTGGTGCGGGCCGGCGTGCACGAGGCCGCCTCCATCGCCGTGGCGGAGGCCGCCAAGGTGATCGAGAACACCCAGCGCGACGTCAACATCGCCCTGATGAACGAACTGGCCCTCATTTTCCACCGCATGGGCATCGACACCCGCGACGTGCTGGCCGCCGCCGGCACCAAGTGGAACTTCCTGAAGTTCCAACCCGGCCTGGTCGGCGGGCACTGCATCGGGGTCGACCCCTATTACCTGACCCACCGCGCGGAGCAGCTCGGCCACAACCCGGAGGTCATCCTGGCGGGCCGGCGGATCAACGACACCATGGGCCAGTATGTGGCCCAGGAGGCGGTGAAGCGGCTTCTGCGCCGGCGCGGCGGGCAATCCGGACCGCTGCGCGTCACGGTGCTGGGCCTGACCTTCAAGGAGGATGTGCCCGACATCCGCAACACCCGCGTCGTGGACATCGTGGCGGAGCTGGAGAGCTTCGGCGTGGTGGTTGCGATGCACGACCCGCTGGCCTCGGCGGAGGAGGTGGCCCACGAATATGGCCTGACCCTGACCGGGCGGGACGCCCTGCCGCCCGCCGACGCCGTGGTGCTGGCGGTCCCGCACGCCGTCTATGCCGCGGGAGGATGGGGCTTGGTGACCAGCCTGCTGCAGGAGGGGCGAGGCTTGGTCATGGACGTGAAGGGGATGCTGGACCGTGACGCCACGCCGTCCGGCGTGGAGCTGTGGCGCCTGTAGCCGCCGCCGCGCGCAGCCGTCGCCGCGCGCAAGGGGAGCGGATCAGAAGGCCCGCGAGGTGATCCGGGCCAGGAAGCGGGCGGTGCGGCGTGGTGACAGGCCGAAGGCGCGGGCGAAGTGCGCCGCCGCTCCGGAGTAGAGCTGCTCGTGCGCGGCGGCGACCGCCTGCTCGATGGCCAGGCTGGCGCGGAAGCGCCGCAAGCCGGCCGGCCCGGCGATACGCAGGATGCGGTCGGCATGCAAGGTTTCCAGGCGCTCCGTCGCCACGGCGACGGCCGCCGACCGCGCTGGTGTTCCGACATGGACGACCGCCCCCAGCACCGGTGCGCAGTCGAAGGAAAAGCGCTCGGTGTAACGCAGCAGCCAGTCCCAGTCCTCCAGCCGCGGCAGGGTTTCGTCGAGCGGGCCGACCGTCAGGAAGCGCTCGCGGTTCACCATCAGGGTGGAGCCGGGCGAGACGTAGCAGCCGTCCAGGATCGTCTCGAACCAGGACCCGTCCGCTTGCGGCCAGCGTTCGCTGCTCTGGCCCGTCCGCTCGCGGTGCAGGACGAATCCCGTGCACAGCGCGTCGGGAGCGCCGGCACGTTCGAGCGCGGCGATCTGGGAGGACAGCTTGCCGGGAAGCCACTCGTCGTCGGAGTCGAGAAAGGCCAGATAGCGTCCACGGGACGCCTGGACACCGCTGTTGCGGGCCGCGGCGGCGCCGCGGTTGGTGCTGTGCCGAAGCACCCGGATGCGCGGATCGCCATAGGCGGCGACCAGATCGCACCCCTGGTCGGTCGAACCGTCATCCACCAGGATCAGCTCCCAGCAGCCGGCATCCTGGGCGCGCACGCTGTCGACAGCACGACGCAGCGTGTGAGCCCGGTTGAACACCGGTATGACGATGCTGACCAGAGGCTCTTCCATGTCTAATCCCGTTCGCGGCCTGGCAAGCAGATCGGCACGTTTGGCACCTTAGAACAACGGGTTGCAGGACGGGAAGAGGCACAGGGAGAATCTTATCTTACAAAGATAAAATTGTTCATTCGTTAAAGGAACACCCGGCCGTTAAAGGAACACCCGGCCCGTCCTCCCGTGGACACGGCGGCGGGGCGCCGTCCCGGCCTTTTCCCGAACGGTTACCGGCGTTCGCTTCGGGTCCTCAGATGCCATTCAAGACGGCGCAGGAAGTGCAGCGGCCAGCCGGCGTCCGACGCGAAGGCCGCCCCCATCAGTTTTGCCGTCCGGCCGCATGCCTTAAGGCTGGGGTGGAACTGGATCAGCTCCCGCCCCGCTGCCCAGGCGTGCCATTGCCGGTAAAAGGCGCGGGCCTGGGGCGTGGTGGCCTCCTCCAGCCGCCGGCGGGTCATCGTCGTCGCTTCCTGCAGGGCTCTCGGGTCGATCCGGCCGGCAAAGGTGAGCGAACCGGAATGCGAGCCGTAGGCGTAGACCACGGGGTCGATCACCGCCGTCCGCATCCCGGCGAGCAGACATCGGGCCAGGAAATCACGATCCGCCAGGATCGGGAATTCGGCATCGAAAAGGCCGATCCGGTCGAACAGGCTGCGCCGGAAGAAGCGGCTGTTCAGAAGGATCAGCCCGGACATCACGTCGCCGGGACGAAGGCTTTTCATGACGGGGTCGTTGAGCACCAGGGTGGGCGGCTGGGTGAGAGACGAGCCCGCCGGGCGGATCTCGCAACCCCCGCACACGGAGTCGGCCGACGCGTTCCGGATGAAGCCGTCCCGCACGGCGGCCAGGGCACCCGGATGGAGCTGGTCGTCCGTGTTGAGCAGGCCGATCACGTCACCCGACGCCGCGCGGAGCCCCTTGTTGATCGCATCGTAGAGATTCCGGTCCTTCTCCACGATCAGCACGGAGTCCGGGTAGTCCGCGCGGATCATCTCGACCGTGCCGTCCGTCGATCCGCCATCCACGATGATGTGTTCGACACGGCCGACGTCCTGCCGGGCAAGGCTGTCCAAGGCAGCGCGAATGTATTGGCGTCGATTGAGCGATGGAGTGATTACAGAAATGAGCATTAGAACGACTTCTTCTCTGAAAAAGTTCTTTTCACTTTGTGGTGGAAGGGCTGGTTTATGACGAAAGGAAGGGTTTCGGAATGCCCACGTTCCATGAGGTGTTCCAGACATGAACCGAAAGACGCGGCTTGGCAAGGGATCGGTTGCCGTCGCCCGGGCGCCGATGGGCCGTGTTGATCTGGCGGAAGTGCGCGGTTACTCTCCCCGGCGCTTGTTTCCCGCCCCATGCCCTCCCGCCGGTTCGTCCCGCCAAGTCTCAAAGGCAACCTGAACGTGTCAAACGCCGCGATATATTTTCATCCCGATGGGTATGTGACCGCGCGCAAGGATTTGAAAGGACGCCATGTGGCGGGCGAGTCCTTTCTCGGCGGGTTCTTCCGCCATGCCGAAACCGGGGAATTCGTCTGCCACGCCGACAGCCCGGCTTTGGCGAAGCTGTTCGTGGAGATGGCCGGCCGCGCCGCGCCGGGCCGGCCGGTGCGGCTCGTTCCGACACGCGAGCCGCAGGCTTTGGGCGGGGTGGGCTGCCTGTTCGTGCCGGGTCCGGGGATCGGCCAGTTCGCGTGGCGGCGGCGGGGGGCGAACCAGCGCGCCTACAGCCTGTGCGGCGTCACCCACACCACGTCGGAGTCACCGGACAATTTCGGCGATCTGGTGACCGCCCCGATCCAGCCCTGGGATGCGGTCATCTGCACCTCCTGGGCCGCCCGTTCCTCGGTGGAAAGCGTTCTGCTTCCCTACGCGGACTATTTGCGCAGCCGGTTGGGGGCAAAGAGCCTGCCCTTGCCCCATCTGCCGGTCATCCCGCTGGGAATCGACACCGCCGCCTTCCGTTTCGGCGATGCGGAGCGGCAGGCCGAACGCCAGCGGCTCGGCATCGCGGATGAGGATGTGGCCGTGCTGTTCATGGGCCGTCTCAGCTTCCATGCGAAGGCCCATCCCTTTCCCATGTATGTTGCGCTGCAGCGGGCCGCCGAGCGGACGGGACGGCGGATACATCTGATCCAGGCCGGCTGGTTCGGCAACGACGCCATCGCCGGGGC
Organism: Azospirillum formosense; assembly: GCF_040500525.1. Classification (NCBI taxonomy): domain Bacteria; kingdom Pseudomonadati; phylum Pseudomonadota; class Alphaproteobacteria; order Rhodospirillales; family Azospirillaceae; genus Azospirillum; species Azospirillum formosense. The sequence continues at coordinate 147,736 of NZ_CP159406.1, forward strand.
CTTCATGCAGGGCGCGCGGCGCTATTGCCCCGACGTCAACGCCATCTTTCTCGATGGCCGCCTCCCCGAGGTTCGGAACCGGGTCTGGGCCGCCGCCGACCTGTTCACCTCGCTTGTCGACAACATCCAGGAAACCTTCGGGCTGACCCCGGTGGAGGCCATGGCCGCCGGCCTGCCCTGCGTGATCACCGACTGGAACGGCTACCGCGAGACGGTGCGCCACGAGATCGACGGTTTCCGGGTTCCCACCGTGATGGCGCCCCCCGGCAGCGGGATCGATCTCGCCGACCATTACGCCGCGGGAATCGACACCTACGATTATTATGTCGGGCGCGCGTCCCAGATCACCGCCGTGGACATCGATGCCGCCGCCGCCGCCTACGAACGGCTGGTGACCGACGCCGATCTGCGGCGGCGGATGGGCGAGGCGGCGCAGGCCCGCGCGGTGGAGGTGTTCGACTGGCGGAGCATCATCCCCCGTTATCAGGAACTTTGGCGGCAACTGGCCATCCTGCGCGGGGATTTCGAGGAAAGCGTGCCCTGGGACGGTGCGGGCTCCGGGCCCAACCCGCTGCGGCCGGACCCGATGACGATGTTCGCCGCCTATCCGACGGCGGCCCTGTCGGGCGCCATGCGTCTGGTCCGCACCCCGCAGGCATCGATGGCGGCCCTGGCCGAGCGGCTGTCGGACCCGATGAACTCGCCCGCCCATGGCTTGCTGTCCCCTCCCGCCGATCTCAGCCTCGCGCTCGACGCCTTCGCCCCGCCGCAGGGACGCAGCGTCGCCGAAGTGGCGGCCCTGGTTCCGGAGGAGCGGCGGCTCCTGCTGATGCGCAGCCTGTGCCACCTGATGAAGCTCGGGCTGCTGAGACTGCAGGGACCGCTTCAGCCCTGACCGGACCGCCCGGCGCAGAGCGGCCGCTCAGCCGATCCCGGTGAGCGTGCCCGCCTGATGGACCGGGCTCCAGCCGCCGGCCCCTGCCACCAGGGCCGTGGTGATCGTCACGCCGCCGTTGCCGCTCGCCGTCTTCCACAGGGCGATCGTGCCATCGGCGGCGTTGCGCCACAGCACGTCGCCGGTGCCGTTGCCGTCGAAATCGCCCGTCCCTTCGACCAGCCATTGGTTGTCGATGCTGTCGAGCAGCTGCACGCCGCCGACGGCGAAGCCGTCCATCCGCCAGATGCCCACCTGTCCGTTGGTGCGGTTGCGGAACAGGATGTCGGTCCGGTGGTCGGCGTCCATGTCGGCCAGGCCGGACAGCTGCCACTCCGCCCCCACCTGGCCGGACGTCAGGCCGGACTGGGCGACCCGGGCACCGTCCATCCGCCACAGGCCGAGCGCCGCGGTCCGGCTGTCGCGCCACAGGATATCGGCCTTGCCGTCCCCGTCGAAATCGCCCGTGCCGGCGGCATCCCACCCCAGGTCGATCTGGCCGAAAGCGGTGGCGCTGCGGATGCGGCCCTGATCCATCTGCCACATGCCCACCTCGGCGGTTTCGCTGTTGCGCCAGAGCAGATCGGTGCGGTCGTCCCCGTCGAAGTCGCCAGCGGCCAGGGGCACCCAGCGCGCATCGATCCCGGTCGCAACCAGGGCGGCGCTCTTCAGCGCGCTGCCGTTCATCAGCCAGATCCCGACATCGCCGGTGGTGGGGTTGCGGTAGGCGATGTCGGTGCAGCCGTCCCCGTCGAAGTCGCCGGTCGCCTGGACCTGCCAATCCGCGCCGGCCACGGCGGACACCGCGCCGCCGCCGGCCAAGCTGCCGCCGTCCAACTGCCACACCCCCAACTGGTTGGTGGCGGGGTTGCGCAGCAGGATATCGGCGTTGAGGTCGCCGTTGAAATCGTTGTCGAGGGTCGGTCGGCGCATGGCCTGGACGTCGATGGCGCGCGTGCCGCCGGACGCGAAGCGCAGCTGCTCGATGCCGGACAGGGTGTCCAGCCCGTCCGGCCCGCTCACCCGATAACGGCCGGAGGCCAGGCGGAGGACGCGCACCGCGGCGGCTTCGCCGGACAGAACCAGCGTGTCCGTGCCGGCGCCGCCGTCGATGGTGTCGTTCCCGGCCCCGCCGGTGATCTCGTCGTCTCCGGACCCGCCGGACAGGATGTTGGCGGCGTCGTTGCCGATGATGGTGTCGTTCCCGGCGCCGCCGACGGCGTTCTCGATGGTCACGCCCTGGGCGATGGCGAGGTTGTCGCGGCCGTCGTAGCTGTTGTCCGGCGCCGCCACGGCCCAGTCGGGAATGCCCAGACGGCGTTCCGCCTGGGTCAGGCGCAGGCCGATGGAGCTGAAATGGCCGGCCCGCAGGTCGACAATGTTGCCCAGCGTCTGATTGGACAGATCGATGGTGTCGGTTCCGCCGCCGTCCCAGATGGTTTCCAGAAAGGCTTCCCCGGCCTCCCAGCGGTAGGTGTCGTCGCCCGAGCGGGTCGCGGTGTTGGCCCCGTACAGATACTGGATGGCCGCGATGTCGTAGAGCATCGGCGTCCGCGGATAGACGGTTTCGATGCTGACTTGATACTGGGTGCTGTTCCCGGTCACCACGCTGATGCCCATGTTGGACGCCGGCGTGTAGGACATGATGGAGTAGCGGTGGCTTTCCTCCTGCGCCGGCAGCACCGTCGGTCCGCCGAAGCTGTGCTTGAGGCCGAGCGCATGCCCCAGCTCGTGCATCATGGTCAGATAGCCGTACCCGCCCGCCGTCTGGTCGCGGTTCACGTCGCCGGCGGCGAGCCAGATATCGCCGCCCCGCGGTTGAGGCAGGACGGACGTGATGAGCTGGGGGTTTCCGCCGTAGTAGTAGGAGAAGCTGGGATAATAGGCGTAGCCGCCCCGGCCCGGCATCTCGGCGCTGCCGAAGCGGATCAGGCCGGCGCCGTCGGTCGCCTCCGTGAAGGTCAGGCGGGCATAGCCGGCGAACAGCTCCAGGGCCTTCCGGGCGGCGGTGCGCTGCGCCTCCGTGAAGGTTTCGAAGCCGGAAATCTCTCCGTTGTCGTAGTCGCCGGGCACGGCGGAGGTAAAGCTGTAGGTCAGCGACACCGCACGGCCAAGTCCGCCCGGCGTGGCGAGCGGCGTTCCGACCGCTTCCGTGAAGTTCCAACGGTAGACATCGCTGCCGCCGACGATCGCCAGAAGCGCATCCAGAGAGGAACTGCCGCTGGTGACGAGGGCGGCGGCCTGCATCGCCGGGCTTGCACCGGTCGGCTGCCCTGCGGCGTTTTCAACGGCTATGGCCTGGCACAACGGGCAGCCGCAGACCGCAAGCATCGGCATGTTCATTTTCAGTTTCCACAAGGACCGCGTGTTGGCGCATCATACAAGGGAACGGATGGAAATGGAGAGTCCGCGATGGCCGGGCTCTTCCAAAGGCGATTTTTCTTAAGGCTTTTTCGTCCAGGGCGGGAGTTTTCCGCGGATGGCCATAGGCGATCGGGCGGGCGCTCATAGGCAGAACCGAAGGTTTCCATTGAAGGCGGTGGCGGTGGCTGGCAATGTCCCTGCGGTCCAGGGCTGGCCCGGTTCGTTCGGCGGATGCCTCCGTTCGGTTCACGCGGATTCCCGTTTGACGGCCCGTTCAACGGTTTTTGGCCCTGTCGCATGACCATGGGATGAAGCATGTTGATAGGCGTTGTGGGATGACCGCTGTTTTCGATTCCGGAGACCGGAGCGATGTCGCGCGGGCGCGTCAGGATCTGTCGGAAGGTCTGCGGCGCTGGTCTCTGTGGAGCAAGCTCGGTTGGCAGGACATCCGCAAACGTTATCGCCGCTCGGTCCTGGGGCCTTTCTGGTTGACGCTCAGCATGGCCATCCAGGTGGCTTGCCTCGGGCTCATCTACGGGACCCTGTTCAAGATCGATCTTGACGGTTATCTGCCTTTTCTCGCCATCGGCTTGGCGAGCTGGACCTTCATCGCCTCCATCCTCAACGAAGGCTGCGCGAGCTTCATCGAACTGGAAGCCCTGATCAAGAACGTCCGAATCCCGATGTCGGTGCACATCCTGCGGATTCTGTGGCGCAACCTGATCATCTACGCGCACAACGCCGTGATCTTCATCGCGGTGGCCGCCGTTTTCGGGATCTGGCCGGGGGCCACCGGCCTGCTGGCCATCGGGGGGCTGGTGCTTCTTCTGCTGAACGCCAGCTGGATCATGCTTCTGCTCAGCCTGATCTGCACGCGGTTCCGCGACGTGCCGCCCATCATCGCCAGCCTGACCCAACTCCTGTTCTTCGTGACGCCGGTCATGTGGAAGCCGGAACTGCTGGGCCAACGGCAGTTCCTGATGACGCTCAACCCGTTCCACCATCTTCTGGAAATCATCCGGGCGCCCTTGCTGGGGATCGCTCCCGGCTGGGAGAACTGGGCCGCCGCTGTTCTGTTCGCGCTCGCCGGCTGGGCCATCACCTTCACCTGCTTCGCGCGTTTCCGCAAACGCATCGCCTACTGGCTCTGATCCCTCATGGCTCTCATCCGGCTCGACGACGTCTCGGTCGATTTCGTTCTCTATCAGGGCAGCGGGCGCTCCCTGAAGAAGACGCTCCTGCACTCCTCCACCAGCGGCGCGCTGAAGCACGACGCCCAGCACCGGATCACCGTCAAGGCGCTGAGCGGTCTTTCCCTGACGTTGGAGCATGGGGACCGGCTTGGGCTGATCGGCGGCAACGGCGCGGGCAAGACGACCCTCCTGCGGGTGCTCGCCGGGGTCTATGAGCCGACCGGCGGGCGTATTCGTGTGGAGGGGCGCGTCACCCCGTTGTTCGACATCGGGCTGGGCCTCGATCCCGACGCGACGGGCTACGACAACATCCGCATGCGGGCCGCTTATTTCGGCATCGACAGCGACGCGATCGAGCGTCGTATGGAGGACATCGCCGCCTTCACCGAACTGGGCGACTATCTGTCCCTGCCGGTGCGCACCTATTCGGCGGGGATGACGCTGCGCCTGGCCTTCGCCGCGGCGACCGCCGTCGATCCGGAGATCCTGCTGATGGACGAATGGATCGCGGTCAGCGACGTGCAGTTCCTGGAAAAGGCCCAGCGACGGGCGGAGGGCTTCGTCAACCGCTCCAGCATCATGGTCGTGGCCTCCCATGTCGAGGACGTGCTTCGGCGGCTGTGCAACAAGCTGCTCTGGCTCGATCATGGCACGATCGTGAAGGTCGGTCCGGTCGACGAGGTTCTGGCCGCCTATCACGAAAGCCTCGGGAGAACGGGACAAGCCGCCGGCGGAGCCGCCAAGGACGTCCCCGCAGACCCGGTCCAGGCCTGACCGCCATCTTCCGACGGCCGCCGATCCGGGCCCGCAGCGTCGGAGTCAGCCGGCCGGCCGAAGCGCGTCCGCCACCGCGTCGGCGATGGCGAGGCAGGACGTCAGCCCCGGCGATTCGATGCCGAACAGGTTGACGAGGCCGGCGATGCCGTGGGTCTCCGGTCCTTGGATTAGGAAGTCGGCCTGGGGCTGGCCGGGGCCGCTCAGTTTCGGGCGGACGCCGGAGTAGGCCGGCACCAGCGCGCCGTCGGGCAGGCTGGGCCAATAGCGCCGCACCTCGCCGTAGAAGCTGTCGGCCCGCCTGGGATCGACGGCGTAGTCGATGCGGTCGTACCGATCGGCGGGAAGCCATTCCACGTCGGGGCCGAAGCGGGCCTGCCCGGCGAGGTCGAGCGTCAGGTGAACGCCCAACCCCCCTTCCACCGGAACCGGGTAGACCAGCCGGGAAAAGGGCGAAGCGCCTTGCGCGAGCGCGTAGTAATTGCCCTTGGCCAGCACCCGCGGCGGCACGCGGTCGGTGGGAAACCCGTCCAGCCCGCGGGCCACGGCCCAGGCGCCCAGCCCGGCGGCGTTGACCAGGGTGGTGCAGGCGATGCGCATCGGTTCGGTCCCGCCGACGTCCAGGACGAAGCCGTCGCTCGTGCAACGGGCCTGCTCCAGCGGGCTTCGCAGGGCCAGCATGGCTCCCGCCGCCTCCGCGTCGCCCTGAAGGGCCAGCATCAGCCCATGGCTGTCGATGATCCCGGTCGACGGGGACACCAGCGCCCCGACGCAGCGCAGGTTGGGCTCCCAGGCCATGGCCTCGGCGGCGGAGAGGGCGTGGAGATCGTTCACGCCGTTTGCCGCCGCCTGGGCGCGGATGGCCTCCAGCTTCGGCAGTTGGGCTTCGTCGGTGGCGACGATCAGCTTGCCGACGCGCCGATGATCCACCCCGTGCTCCGCGCAATAGGCGTAGAGCGCGTCGCGCCCCGCCACGCACAGCCGCGCCCGGACGCTGCCCGTGGGATAATAGATTCCGGCATGGATGACCTCGGAATTGCGTGAGCTGGTGCCCGTGCCGATCGCTTCCGCGGCTTCCAGAATGACCACCTCACGGCCGGCGCGGGCCAGCCGCCGGGCAATCGCCAACCCGACCACGCCGGCGCCGGCCACCACGCAATCCACCCGCTCCATCATGCCCCTCTGACCAAGGATCGTCGGTCATAGAAAGCGCAAAACAGGGGGGCGGCACAAGCCGCTCCCTTCCGTGGAGCGCGATCGCGCCGCGGATGCCGTGGCGCCCCGTTTCCCGCCGCCTTCCGTCCATCGCTTTTTGCCCGTTGCTTTTTGCGGGGGCCGACGATTAGCGTGCTGGCCGTCGGGACCGCCCGCCGACCGGCCCAGAGGGACAAACCCCCGCGCTGCGATCATTCCCGCCCATCCCTATCGTCCACGGAAGCCGAAACGCTTCCCAAAAAGTTGCTGCGGAACGTGCCATGACCGTCAAGACTGCTGGAACCGTACCCGCCACCACGGCCGAAGCCGATGGGGAGCACCGTTTGTCGCCGCGACAGGAAGGGGTGCGGGCCCTGTTCGACCGGCTGGCCATGGAGCGCGACCGCTGGGTTGAGCGCAACCGCGCCTTCCATGAATCGGATCGCGCCTATCTGCGCTTCCTCATTCCGGAGCGGGCGTCGGTGCTGGAGGTGGGGTGCGGCACGGGGGATACGCTGGCCTTTCTCCAGCCCTTGCGCGGGGTCGGCATCGACCTCAGCCCGGCGATGATCGCGCAGGCCCGTCAGCGCCATCCGGAGCTGGAGTTCCACACCGGCAACGCCGAAGACCCCGAGGTCCTGGCAGGGGTCGCCGGCACCTTCGACGTGATCCTGTTGTCAGACACCGTCGGCTTCCTGGACGACATCGAGGATACGCTGCGCCATCTCCAGCGCTTCGCCACGCCGCGGACGCGCATCATCGTCAGTTATCATTCGCGCCTGTGGGAGCCGGTTCTCGAGCTTGCGGAGCGGCTGGGCCTGAAGATGCCGCAAGGGCAGATGAACTGGTTGTCGAGCGCGGACATCGCCGGCTTGCTGACGCTGGCCGGCTGGCAGCCGGTGAAGCGGGAGTGGCGCCAACTCGTGCCGCGCCGCCTGCTCGGCCTGGGGACGCTGATCAACCGCAGCATCGCCCCGCTGCCCGGCGTCCGCAAGCTGTGCCTGCGCAACTACGTGGTGGCCCGCCCCGCCCCGCAGGCTTCGGCGCCGCCGCCCTCCTGCACCGTGCTGATCCCGTGCCGGAACGAGCGTGGCAACATCGAGAACGCCATCCGCCGCCTGCCGCGCTTCTGCCCGGACCTGGAGGTCATCTATGTCGAGGGCAACAGCAAGGACAACACCTACGAGGAATGCCTGCGCGTCCAGGCCGCCTACCCGGACTGGGACATCAAGGTCATGAAGCAGCCCGGCAAGGGCAAGGGCGATGCGGTGCGCGCCGGCTTCAACGTGGCCCGTGGCGACATCCTGATGATCCTCGACGCGGACCTGACCGTTCCGCCGGAGGCCCTCCCCAAATTCTACCGCGCCATCGCCAGCGGCCGGGGGGAGTTCATCAACGGCACGCGGCTGGTCTATCCGATGGCCGATCAGGCCATGCGCTTCCTCAATTGGATCGCCAACCGCGCCTTCGCCCGCATTTTCTCCTTCCTTCTGAACACCCGCTTCACCGACACGCTGTGCGGAACGAAGGTGCTGTGGAGGCGCGATTACGAACAGATCGTCGCCAACCGCCATTACTTCGGCGACTTCGATCCCTTCGGCGATTTCGACCTGATCTTCGGCGCGTCCAAGCTGAACCTGGAAATCGTCGAGGTGCCGATCCGCTATGCCGACCGCAGCTACGGCGAGACGCAGATCAGCCGCTTCACCCATGGGTGGCTGCTGTTGCGCATGGTTCTGTTCGCCTGGAAGAAGCTGAAGGCGTTCTGATGCACGTCCGGCACCGGTGAGAATTCTCACCGGTGCTTTTTGCGACGGCCAACGGTGCTTTGGCCGGTGAGAATTCTCACCGCGTCCTGTTCAGGATGTCCTCGATCGTGTCGCGCAGTTCCTGAAGAACCTCGCGGTCCAGGTCGCCCAGCCGCTTCGGCTTCTCCTGGAACGCCTGCAGGGCCTCCCGCGTGCGCAGGATGTTCCGGGAGACCCGCAGGCTGAAGGCGCTCAGCACCGCTTCGGGCTCCTCCCGGCGGGGCGGGGCGCTCGTGTTGCGGTCGTCCCCGTCCCCATCCGGGGTGGGCGCGGAGAGGGACGGCTCGGCGACCAGCGCGTTCCACGCCTGCAACTGCCCGGCCGGCTCCTCGATGGCGGCGATCTGGTAGAGCCTGTAGCGGGCCACCTTCTTCGGCGACGCTTCATAGCGCTCCCGCACCTCCGCCGACACCCTCGTCAGGCCGATGGTCCGGGTGATCTCCGCCTTGTCCCGACCCATGATCTGGCCAAGGTCGGCGTGGGAATAGCCGTGCTTCTCGACGAGCGCCACGAAGGCGTCGGCTTCCTCGAAGGGCGTCAGGTCGGCGCGCAGGACGTTTTCCACCACCGCCACCTCGGCGGTGTCGATTCCGTCCGGCACCAGGATGCAGGGCACCGTCTGCTGTCCGAGCGCGCGGACCGCGCGCAGGCGCCGCTCTCCGAAGACGAGTTGGAAACGGCTCGGCCCCAGTTCCCGCACACCGATCGGCTGCTGCAGGCCGTATTTGCGGATGGAGTCCGTCAGGGCGGCTAGGTCCGCCTCGTCAAAGCGGCGCCGCGGCTGGTCGGGGTTCGCCTCGATCCATTGCACATCCGGGTAGACAAGCCGCACCCCCTGCTCCGGTTCGGCGAAGACGGCGAGCGCGCCTCGGCTCATGGCGTTCAGCCGGGCGAGGTTCCCGGTTCCGAGTTTACGCGACATTGGCCACCTCCACGCGCTTGCGCCGCTCCGCGACGATGGCGTCGGCGAGAGCCCGGTAGGAGGATGCTCCCGGCGCGTCCGGAACCGCCTCCAGGGCGGCGCGTCCGGCAAGGGCGGCGTCCCCGTAGATCGTCGCCCGCGGCACCGGCGGGAAGATGCGCAGCGTGCTTCCCAGCGCGGTGTGAAGCTGCTCCAGCGTCAGCTGGTGCTGGTTCAAGCGGGCGTTGTGCATGGTCGGAAGAATCCCCAGAACGGTCAGGTTGGGGTGGCAACGCCGTTTCAGCTTGTTGATGGTCTTCAGCAGATGGTTGACGCCGATGGACGACAGATATTCGGTCTGGCAGGGGATGACGATGATGTCCGACGCCACCAGCCCGTTGGCCGTGCACTGGCCCAGGTTCGGCGGGCAGTCGACGAAGATGAAGTCGTAGGACGACCGCGCGTCCTGCAACCGCTCGCGCAGAGCCATCGGGCCGCTGGGATCGGCGGTCAGCTCCACCTCGACGGAGGCCAACTCGATGCTCGATGGGGCGATCTCAAGCCCGATGTCACCGATCGGGACCACGATGTCCTCGATGGCGACTTCCTCGCGCAGCACATGGGCGAGCGACTTGCGCCGGCCCTCCTCGTACTCGATCAGGTCGAGTCCGAGATGCGCCGTTGCGTTGGCCTGGGGGTCGGCGTCGACGATCAGGACGCGGTAGCCTTCGCGCGCCAGAATGCTGGCCGTGTTCACCGTGCAGGTGGTCTTGCCGACACCGCCCTTCTGGTTGGCCAGGCAAACCACCAGTGCCGGGCCATGACGGCCGTCGACCACAGCCGTTTCCTTCAGCAGGAAGCGGACCACCGCGTCGGGGATCTTCTCGCTGTTGCTTTCCCAACGGGAGATCTTGGACCGGTCGTAGCGCCGCTCCAGCCGCTCGTTCAGCCAAGCCGCGAAATCCGGCTGTGAAAGTTTGCGCTCCTCGCGCAGGAGCCTCATGTCTTCGCCACGCACGTCAACCTCCACAGCGAATGCGCTTGCCGTGTTCAACCGATACGATGGACGCTCGAATCGGTCAAGGTTGATGGTCGGGCCTATTGCATCAACACCCGGCATCAACATCCGGGAGCAATGGAAAAGGCCGGCCCGGGGCGAGGTTTCCCCGGGCCGGCGCTGTTCAGGTGGGGTCAGGTCACAGGGTGATGAAGGCGACGTAGTTCTGGTCGCCCACCGTGCCGGTGGTCACGCTCATCGCGCCCACGGTCTTGCCGGTGAAGGTCATGCTGGCGTCGATGGTGCCGTTGCCGTCGAGGTCGCAATGGACCGTGGCGCCCTTGTAGCCCTCGGCGCCGCCCATCTCCTCCCAGGAGAGTTTCGAAACGCCCTCCTTGTAGCCCCACAGGGTCGACCATTCGCCCTGCTCCAGGTCGGTGACGGTGGACCAGGTGGTCTGGCCGTTCCGGCCGTCGACGAAGAAGGTGTCCTTGCCGGACCCGCCGATCAGCCAGTTGGAGCCCGCGCCGCCATCCAGCACGTCGTCGCCGGCTCCGCCCCACGCCGCGTCGTCGCCGCCCAGCAGGTTCATGAAGTCGTTGCCGTCCGATCCGCCCAGCACCTCGCCGCGGTCGTCGCCCAGGAAGCTCCATTGCAGGTTGGAGACCGGGCCGTCGTAGGCGTAGGCCTTCACGTCCTCGGTCACGCCGTCCACCGTCCGCTGCATGGCGGCGAAGGGACGGTTGTCCACCGGCGGCTCCGTCGTCGGCGGCGTCGTGACCGGCGGTTCGGTGGTGGGCGGGGTCGTGACCGGCGGGGTAGTGACGGGCGGCTCCGTCGTCGGAGGCGTGGTGACCGGCGGCTCGGTGACCGGCGGTTCGGTGGTGGGGGGCGTCACCGGCGCGTCCACCAGGGTGATGGTGCCGCCGCTCATCTGGAACTGGCCGGCGGCGAAGCTGCCGGCGAAGCGCAGTGTGACGTCGGCGCCCGCCGTGGCGTCGGTGCCGATGTGCAGCAGGGTGACGCCGTCCACCGTCTCCGCCTGGATCTGCCCGGCGGTGAGCTGGCTGCCGTTGCCGGCGGTGGCCGTTCCGGTGACGTTCGTGTCGGTGATGGTGAAAGCGTCGCCCACCATCGCCCCGGTGATGCCGGCGGTGAAGCCGTTGGCCTGGGCCACGGTCATCGTCACCGTGTGGCGCAGGCTGCCGACCAGATCGAGGTTTTCCACGCTGGTCAGGGTCATGCCGGAGATGTCGATCTGCGGCGTCGCCGTGGTGATCTTGCCTTCCGGATCGGTCACATCGTCGGAGCTGACGCGCAGCGTGTCGGTGCCGTCGCCGCCGTCGTAGTTGACCGTGCCGGCGTCGCCCTGGGAGGCGATGATGAAGGTGTCGTTGCCGGCCCCGCCCTGGATGACGTCGGCCTCGTTCAGGGTGCCGTGTTCGCCGCTGTAGAAGGTGTCGTCGCCATCGCCGCCGATCATCGTGTCGGCGTCCCAGTCACCGATCAGCGTGTCGTTGCCGGCGCCGCCCATCAGGCTGTCCTTGCCGCCGCCGCCGACCAGCAGGTCGTCGCCGTCGTCGCCATACAGCATGTCGTCGTCGGCCCGCCCGTAGATCTGGTCGTTGCCGGCCCCGCCATGGACGGTGTCGTTGCCGTTGCCGCTCTCCAGTGTGTCGGCGCCGGCTCCCCCGGTCACCGAATCGGCGCCGTCATGGGCCCAGAACCACACGGGGTCGTTTCCGGCCACCATGGTGTCGTCGAAGTTGGAGCCAACCCAGCGCTCGATGTCGATGAAGGTGTCGCCCGCAGCGTCCCCCGTGCTGTTGCCCGGGGTGAGCAGATCCAGCACGATGCCCGAGGTGGCGGTCTCGTAGGAGGCCTCGTCGAAGCCGCCGCCGCCGTTCAGAACATCGGCCCCGGCCCCGCCGATCAGCGTGTCGTTGCCGTCGCCGCCGATCAGCGTGTCGTTCCCGGCTCCGCCTTCGATCACGTCGGGGGCGTCGTCGCTGGTCAGCAGGTCGGGACCCGCCGTCGTGGTGCCGGTCACGGCCAGCACATGGGTCCAGCCCTCAACCGCCGCGAAGGGGGAGGAGGCGCCGACCGGCGCGGTGCTCTGGTCGAGGGTCCAGGAGGCCCCCAGCGCGTCGGGACCGACCGGACCCGAAGAGGCGGCGACCGCGGCGCCCGTGGCGGCAGCCAGCCGGTCGAGAAGAAGACGGCCCGCCTCGCCCGCACCGGCATGACAGGCGTGGATGTGGATCTCGGTGCCGCGCGCGTCCGGCCAGGACCGGTCGAGCAGCGACCGCGCGTCCAGCGGCTGGGTGCCGATCAGGACCCGTCCCGGCTCGCCATGGGCGACCAGATGCAGGACGGACGGGCGCTCGGCGAGGGCCGCGGCCAGCACGGCATGACCATCGTCGGCGGCGGAGACGAGCGTGACCTGGACGTCGGAACGGCGGCGGCTGAGCAGCCCGTCGAGATCCTCAAGTCCAGCGTCCGCAATGATGACTTCGGTCAAGGGAGACTCTCCGTGGATTTTGTTGTGATCGCTGGGCGCCCGGTCGCATCGTTCACGGATACGGGGTAGCGCGACACCCATTCACATGCGCCTTCGGAGATGCATCCTGCAATTGCCCAAGAAGAAATAACACATCGTCATGATGTGATCTTGCTTGATGCGTTATCTTGCTTGATAACAGCAAAATCATTATTCATATGATCGGGGAGTGTTCTACGAAGTTCAGGTGGGTTGCTTATCCATCAAGAGAGGGCTGAGGAAAACACGGCGATTCCAATCGGCAATTTCGAGGGATCCCTTCCCGAAACGGACTGCTCCCGCCCGACGGACCGATCGGCCGAGCCTCCCAAAAAAAGAGCCGGCCCGGGGCGAGGTTTCCCCGGGCCGGCGCTGTTCAGACGGTGTCAGGTCACAGGGTGATGAAGGCGATGTAGTTCTGGTCGCCCACCGTCCCGGTGGTCACGCTCATCGCGCCCACGGTCTTGCCGGTGAAGGTCATGCTGGCGTCGATGGTGCCGTTGCCGTCGAGGTCGCAGCGGACCGTGGCGCCCTTGTAGCCCTCGGCGCCGCCCATCTCCTCCCAGGAGAGTTTCGAAACGCCCTCCTTGTAGCCCCACAGGGTCGACCATTCGCCCTGCTCCAGGTCGGTGACGGTGGACCAGGTGATCTGGCCGCCCCGGCCGTCGACGAAGAAGGTGTCCTTGCCCGACCCGCCGATCAGCCAGTTGGAGCCCGCGCCGCCATCCAGCACGTCGTCGCCGGCCCCGCCCCACGCCGCGTCGTCGCCGCCCAGCAGGTTCATGAAGTCGTTGCCGTCCGATCCGCCCAGCACCTCGCCGCGGGCGTCGCCCAGGAAGCTCCATTGCAGGTTGGAGACCGGGCCGTCGTAGGCGTAGGCCTTCACGTCCTCGGTCACGCCGTCCACCGTCCGCTGCATGGCGGCGAAGGGACGGTTGTCCACCGGCGGCTCCGTCGTCGGCGGCGTCGTGGTCGGCGGTTCGGTGGTGGGCGGGGTCGTGACCGGCGGGGTGGTGACGGGCGGCTCCGTCGTCGGCGGGGTCGAGGGCGTTCCGCTCAGGGTGATCCCGCTGCCGCTGACCTGGAACTGGTCCGCCGTGAAGCCCCCGGCGAAGCGCAGTGTGACGTCGGCGCCCGCCGTGGCGTCGGTGCCGATGTGCAGCAGGGTGACGCCGTTCACCGTTTCCGCTTGGACCTGCCCGGCGGTGAGCTGGCTGCCGTTGCCGGCGGTGACCGCGCCGGCCATCGCCGTGCCGGTGATGGTGAAGACGTCGCCGCCGGTGGCCCCGGTGATGCCGGCGGTGAAGCCGTTGGCCTGGGCCACGGTCATCGTCACCGTGTGGCGCAGGCTGCCGGTCAGTTCCAGCCTTTCCACGCTGGTCAGGGTCATGCCGGAGATGTCGATCTGCGGCGTCGCCGTGGTGATCTTGTTTTCCGGATCGGCGATGTTGTCGGAACTGACGCGCAGCGTGTCGGTGCCGTCGCCGCCGTCGTAGTTGACCGTGCCGGCATCGCTCTGCGCGGCGATGATGAAGGTGTCGTTGCCGGCCCCGCCCTGGATGACGTCGGCCTCCGGCAGGGGATCATGCGCGCCGCTGTAGAAGACGTCGTCGCCGTCGCCGCCGATCATCGTGTCGACGCCCCAGTCGCCGATCAGCGTGTCATTGCCGGTGCCGCCGTCGAGCATGTCGTTGCCGCCGCCGCCGGCCAGCAGATCGTTGCCGTCCTCGCCGTACAGCATGTCGTCGTCGGCCCGCCCGAAGGCCCGGTCGTCGCCGCCGCCACCATAGATCGTGTCGTTGCCGATGCCGCTTTCCATCGTGTCGTTGCCGGCGCCGCCGATCTCGACGTCGTTGCCGCCGTGGCCCCAGAACCAGACGCCGTTGTCGTTGCCGACCAGCCGGTCGTCGAATTCGCTGCCGATCCAGCGCTCGATGTTGGTGAAGGTGTCGCCCGCGGCGTCGCCCGTGCTGTTCGCCGGGTTGCGCAGATCCAGAACGATGCCCGCGGTGGCGTTCGCGTAGGTCACCTCGTCGAAGCCGTCGCCGCCGTCGAACACGTCGGCCCCGGCGCCGCCCTCCATGGTGTCGTGGCCGATGCCGCCGATCAGCGTGTCGTTGCCGTCGCCGCCGTACATCAGGTCGTTGCCCTGGCCGCCGTCCATGCTGTCGTCGCCGGCGCCCCCGTACATGGTGTCGGTATCCCCTTCACCGAACAGGGTGTCGTTGCCGGCGCCGCCGTCGAGCATGTCGTTGCCCCAGCCGCCGTAGATCAGGTCGTTGCCGTCCTCGCCATAGAGCACGTCGTTGTCGGCGCGGCTGTAGATCCGGTCATCCCCGGCCCCGCCGTAGACGGTGTCGTTGCCGTCGCCGCTCTCCATCGTGTCGTTGCCGGCGCCGCCGATCTCCACGTCGTCGCCCGCATGGCCCCAGAACCACACCGGGTCGTTGCCGGCCACCATGGTGTCGGCGAAGTTGGAGCCGATCCAGCGCTCGATTCCGGTGAAGGTGTCGCCCGCGGCGTCGCCCGTGCTGTTCGCCGGATTGCCGATGTCGATGACCATGCCGGAGGTGGCGTTCTCGTAGGTGACGATGTCGAAGCCATCGCCGCCGTCGAACACGTCGGCTCCGGCCCCACCGTCCATGGTGTCGTGCCCCAGGCCGCCGATCAGCGTGTCATTGCCGCCGTTGCCGATCAGAACGTCGTTGCCGATGCCGCCGTCCAGGAGATCGGCGGCATCGTCGCTGCTCAGCGTGTCGTTTCCATCGGTCGCGGTGCCGGTCACCGCCAGGACATGCTGCCAGCTCTCGGCCCCGGCGAACGGAGAGGTTGCCGTCACCGGCGCGGTCCGCACGTCAAGCTCCCAGGAAGCGCCTTGCGCCGCGGGACCCACCGGACCCGAGGAGGCGGCGACCGTGGCGCCGGTCGCCGCGGCCAACCGGTCGATGAACCGGCGGCCGGCCTCGCCGGCGGCGGCATGACAGGCGTGGAGATGAATTTCGGTGCCCTGCGCATCGGGCCAGGAACGGTCGGCCAGGGACCGCGCGTCCAGAGGATGGGCGCCGAGCAGCAGGCTTCCCGGCTTTCCGTGAGCGACCAGATGCACGGCGGATGGCCGCTGTGCGAGAACCCCGGCCAGGACCGTATGGGCGTCGTCGGTGGCGGAAACGAGCGTGACCTGAACGTCGGGACGGCAACGGGTGAGCAGCCCGGCGAGATCGTCGATCCCGGCGTCCGCGATGATGACTTCGTTCAAGGGAACTCTCCGTGGATTTCGTTGTGATCGTTGGGGCGTCCTGTCACTTCCTTCACAGGAAAATCGTAGGGCGGCCCCTATCACATGATTTCACACAGCATATTCCTGCAATGCCCTAATAAGAAATAACTCATGCTAAGCTGTAGGACTGACAGATATATGGATATGATTTCAATAGTAGCAATTTGTTCAGTCAGATGACGGTTATTAATTTAATCCGACAAGAGGAAGAGTGATCCCGGAAGAGGCTGACGCGATCGATAGGATTAACCTGTCCTCGCGAAGGGCATCCGGTGGATGCTCCGTCCGGCCCGGTCATGATGGAAAAACGACAGGCCCCGAGGGCCGGCGCGGCTCATTCCCGCGCCGGCCCTCGGGGCCTTGGTCTGCGGCCGGTCGGAGACGCCGCTCAGGCCGCCTGGGCGCCCGTTCGGATGATGGTGCCGACATGCCCGCCGCGCAGCGCGGCGGTCAGGCGGCCCGGAACCAGCCCGTTCACGACTTGCACGCGCTCCAGGTGACGGGCGTTCGCCATCACCTCCAGCAGCGCGCCGTCCAGCGGCAGCGTGCCGCCCCGCTTCGCCAACTCGGCGGCGGTGGTCTCGTGCAGCAACTCCGCCGCGCCGCCCTCGGGGCCATTCGGGTCGGCGGTGTAAATGCCGTCCACATCCTCCACGATGGTCAGCCCGGCGGCGCCCAGCGCGTCGGCCAGCAGGAAGGCCCCGGTGTCGGCCCGGTGCTGCGGAATGCGCGAGCCGGGGAACTCGTGGTGGTGGTAGGGCGGGAAGGCGCTCCCCACCACCGCGCGGGCGGCCGACAGATGGACCGCGAGCTGGTTCGCGATGGTCCCGTGCTCGACGTAGGACACGCCGTCGGGCGAGAGCAGCGAGGCCAGGATGTGGCCGTTCTGCCCGGCCTCGGTCGCGGCGAGCGGGGCGAGCGAGCCGACCGGCAGGCCGAGATCCAGCCCGACGCTGTAGAGATGGCGGGCGCGGATGCCGGCGCCGGTCAGGATCAGCAGTCGGTGTTCGGGAAGAACGCTCCGAATCTCCTCGACGATCGGCAGGATCGCCTCGTGGCCGCGGTCCATGATCGACCGCCCGCCGATCTTCACGACTTGGAGCCAGGGCAGCAGGCGGATCGGGCGGACGCCGGCGACCGGGGTGGTCAGGCTGCCGTCGAGAAGGGTCTGGCGCGCGAGCGGCGAGGCCACATGCTTGATGCTGTTGGCATGCTTCTTGTGCTGGGTGTCGGGCATGGCGTGTGGTCCTTCAGCACGCGGTGATGATGGTGCCGACATGCTCGCCGGCGAGCGCGCGGGTCAGGTTGCCGGGGACGAGGCCGTTGATGACCTGCACCTCGCGTACGTGGCGGGCGTTCTTCAGCAGGTCGAGCACCGGGAATTCCAGGATCGAGTCCTGGAGCCCCTTCGCCTTCATCTCGTCCACCGAGATTTTGGGGATGAAGGTGGTGTTCTTGGACGTCTTCGGGTTTCCGGTGTAGAGCCCGTTCTCGTCCTTCACGTAGATCATCGCCTTGCAGCCGAACTGTTCGGCCACCAGGAAACAGCCGGCGTCGGTGCGGTAGGGCGGAATGACGCCCTCGGCGGCGGGGCGCATCCACAGCTTGTAGGGCGGCATGCCGCTGAAGACGACGGCGTTCACTTCGGCCAGGAATAACGGTACCGATGACAAGCCGGCGCCGTCCACCGCGGAGATGCCGTGCTTGGCGAGGAGTTGGCCGAGCATCGCGGCGTTCTGGTCGGCGACCGAGCCGCCGAGCTGGGAGAGCAAGCCGGCCGGCAGGTTGAGCCCCGCCGCGATCGAGTAGAGGTGGCGGGCGCGGGTGCCCGCGCCGGTCCCGATCAGCAGCTTGTGTTCCTTACGGGCGGCGACGATCTCGTCGACCAGCGGGTAGACGGCCGCGCGGCCGCGGTCGATGACGCTCTGCCCACCGATCTTGAGCACCGTCGCGTTCGGTAGGATGCGGAAGTCCGCCGCGGCGTCCGCCGCCTCCAGAAGCTGCGCGTCGGTCAGCGACCGCTGCATGAGGAGCGTTTCAAGCTCCGCTGTCGTGTTGGACATGAAAGTCCCTTTCATTGATGAACGGCATTCGATGGCTTGTGAATTGATCTAGAAAACCGCAAAATACTTACAATATTTCAAATACTCTCTTAAGAAAAAGGCGAATGTTTGCAATCGCAAAATATCTTCATTTATGCACCACCATCATGAAGCAAATAATCAATTTATATTGTTCATAAAAATTTTTGTCAATCC
Organism: Azospirillum formosense; assembly: GCF_040500525.1. Lineage (NCBI taxonomy): Bacteria > Pseudomonadati > Pseudomonadota > Alphaproteobacteria > Rhodospirillales > Azospirillaceae > Azospirillum > Azospirillum formosense. The sequence goes on from NZ_CP159406.1 coordinate 165,975, forward strand.
TGCGTGTATAGTAAATATCTCGGGTTGCGTTGTAAAGCTATGCTTTATAACGTGATTTTCAGGATGTCTTTGCTGAATCTGCCTTTGGAAATGGCGTTGTGCCCATAAAGCCGTCAGATAGACTGTGGAAAATCGAGGCGACGTGAAACGCATGCCGCCTGTTTCGGGGAACGACCCGACCAAACACGACGGCATCCACGTGCCGTTACCCCGGGATGATGGAGGGACCGTCCCCTATCCGGTGATCGGTGGCCGTTGAGCCGGAGGGACGATCGCTTTGGCCGTTCGCCGGCGAGGCTGTGTGAGAATGGGTTTCCTCTCGGGAAACCGCGCATCCTTCAGCCGTCTGCGGGAATTCGGACACGGCGGCTGTGCCCACCGGCACAACGCCATCGCCTTCGCCGCCCAGGACAACAGCGATCCGCGCACCAGCCGGCAGCGCCGCACGCTGGAACACTGACGCCCCGATGGGACGGGGGGACGGTCAGGAGAGGCGGTCGGAGCGGAAGCTTGCGCCGTCGTACCACCAGCAGCGCAACGCCTGGCCATCCTCCCGCCTGTTCTTCCGCAACGCGGCGAGAATAGCCTGACCGTAGCCGACACTGGCCACGACGATGTCGCGGCAATCCTGCCCGGCGGCTTCCACCAGACTCAACTCCATACCATCGCCGACCCCATCGTCCGTCACCAGAAGGTCGGCGTATCCGACGCATTCGATCCCGGCCTCGCGGGCAACGTCGAGAAAGGCCGGCCCCATGCCTCCCTTTCCACCGGCGGCGCAGAGAATGAACCGGTCGATGCCGGCGCTTCGGACGAGATGAACGAGTTGGCGGCAGATGGTCCTGTGCCCGAACCCGCCCTGTGCGCCGTCGATCATCTCCTCGACATGCCCGGCCCGGGCCAAGGCCAGTGTCCCTTGCGGCCATGGCACGTCGGACGGCCGCGTCTGCAGCGCCAAACTCAGCCACAGCGCGGGAGGGGCGGCGGCGCAGACCGACTCAAGCGCCTGATGGGCCGCATCGTCGCACAGCGGCCTGATGATCGGCGATCCATTGTTGACGTCGAAGGTGAGCCGCCCGATCCGCCGCGCCTCCTCTTCGGTCGGCAGATGCACCGCCCTGTACAGGATGCCGAGGAGGGAGTCGGGGGCGACCTCGGCATCCCAGGCGCTGCCCGCGCCGGCAAGCCGCGCCCACTGCTCACGGTAGTCGAAGATTCCGCTTCGGCAGGCGCGCAAGGCCCTCCGCTGGGCATCGCTGAGTTGGGCCGGCGAAACGACCGGGACGACCCGGCCGTCCGCGTTCCGGTGATAGCCGGCTGTCGTCTCGGCCTCGCCGTTCAGGAGCAGTTCCAGGAACTGCGGACTGCGATAGACGACCGTTGCCCGTTCGAGCGCCCTCGCGGTCAAAGGCATGTGTGTTCGCAGGCTGATGCCCTGCGCCATCCGGTGGAGCGCTTCCGGAGTGGCGTAGAAGATGTATCCGTGGAAATCGTATCGGGCTTTCAGCTCCGGTATCCGGGCCAACCGCTCGAACATCGACCCCCGCGCGCCGATGTCCACCAGAGCCACCGGGCCGGCATCGGCGAGCTGCTCCTCCAGGTAGGCGATGAGATCGCCGCGCGCCTGGCGCGCCCTGGCGAGGATGCGGTCCTGTGTCGTTTCCCCCAGCAGGAACAAGCGGAGCGCCCGATACCCCTCCGCGTTTTCTCCGAACTCGGCACCCAGCAGGTCCACCAGGGGAACGTCGCCATGGATCCGAAGCGCTTCCGGCAGCGGGCCGAGATCGAGCATGGCCGCCGCGTCCCGCACCGTCAGATAGATTTCGGCCCCCAACTGGCGGAATTCCGCCTCGCCGAACGCGGTCAGGGATGGCAGGTAAAGCGCTGCGCGCGACACCGCCAAGGGCGTGACTTCCACATCGATGCCGAGCCTTCCGGCTTCCATCACCATCAGCTGGCCCAGCAACTCCCCTTCGCGCATCAACGGCGCGATGCGGCGGATTCCGCGGGCCGCCGCATCGCGCACGACCCAATTCGCGTAATGAACGGCAATCGGCCCGATGACGGTCGCACCGTAGCCGTGCCAGAAACGGTCCTCGGGCTCCGTCTCCACCGCGCCGCGTGCGGCAAGGCCACGCGACGCCGCCAGCGGCCCGCATGACCGATAGCCAAGCAACGTCTCGCGCCGCAGCATCTCGACCAGCCGCTCCGAAGGCGCGTAATGCAGCGGCTGGATGCCTGCGGCCGTGGCTCCCGCCTTGTCCGTGACCGGGTTGTCCCCGATGTGAAGGACGCGCGCGGGGGGCAGGCCGGGGCGGTCGGCCAGCATCATCCGGAACAGGGCGCCGCCAGCTTTCGACGCGCCGTGTTCGCAGGAGACATACAGACGCTCGTAGTCCCGGCCCGCCGCAATGCCGGCCGAGTCGAGCAGATTCCGGATGTCCCGTGCTTCCAGATACATGTCGGAGACGAGAACGACGGGCATTCCCCGCCGGCGCAGGTCCCGCAGGAAGTCGGCCAGGATGGGATTGGCGACCACCGTTTCCCGTTCGGCTTCCCGCTCCAGCCGTTCCAGGGCCGCGCGGTCGACGCCGGGCATGCCGAGTTGCTGGTAGATGTCGGTCAGGCGGATCTCGCCTCGGGCCGCGCCCCTGGCTTGTTGGCGGGCCTGTGCTTCGGCCCGCCGGCGCAGGATGACGAAGGCGTCGTCCGTGATCGACGGATCCAGCAGGGCTGCGGCCCGCGCGGCTTGCGCCACCCGTTCGAAGACCGCCTCCGGCGGCCCGCATCGACGCAGCAGGAGCGTGTCGAAAACGTCGAGGGAGATCAGGTCGAACGCCGACGGATCGAGATGGGTCAGGGCGGCATCCTGGCGCCACAGGCTGTATCCGTTCATCGGCATGGACCCCAGCCCTTTGGAACGTTGTAGGGATCGAGCAGGCGGGACCTGGAAACACCGGCTGCGGCGATATCCGCCGCCAAGCGGGCCCGTGCCCAGGGATCGACCGGCGCCAGCAGGATCGTTCCGGTTCCGTGCACCGCTTCATCCAACGTGACCCGGGGACCCGGCAGGGCCGCCGTCGGCAGGTCCGCCACCTGGACGATGCGGCCGGCCGCCGCCAGCGGCCGCAGGCCCGGCTCGATGGCCGCGGCGATGTCGAGCGCGGGCGCCCCTCCGGCCACCAGCACCGGTGCGGACGCCGCATTGCCCAGCAGCGCGCCGGCCAGCCGGCTGTGGTCGTTGCTTCCCGGCCCTGCCGCGCGCCGGCTGTGCTTCCACTGGCGATGGGCGACGAACAACTCGCCCATGAAGCGCGGCACGTAGCCGGCGATGCTGTAGTCGCGCTTCCATCGCAACCATCCGTTCAGGGCGATCTGCCGCTGTTCGTCCTTGTTCCTCAGATAATAGTCGATGATGTCCGGCAGATCGGCGGATGAATCGCACACGACGATTTCCTTGCCGGCTTCGAAGAGGCGCGATGCGAACGGCGCGTTGTCGCAAATCTGCATGACCCCGTTGGCGGGCAGCTGGAACAGGCGGATGTTGCAGGGGCCGATGGACCGGTGGAGATTGATGCCGATCTGCGTGTTCCGGTAGAGCGGCAGAAGCTGACCGTCGGGCAGCCGACCGTTTGGCCAGTGGCTGCCGAAAAAGGCACCGCTCGGGAAGCGGGACGCGAGGGCCAGCAGCCGGTCGCGCCGCTCCGGCCAAAGCGTGCCGACGAAGGTGACGCCTTGCCGGCGGTCGCCCGTCAGCACGTCGGCTTCGGTCAGCGTGTCGTCGTACGCGTCGGAGGGAGGAACCAGCGGTATCCAGCGCACATCCGTCCGCCCCCAGGAGCGGTACAGGTCCAGGCATGCCAGATTGCTGGTGTAGACCAGATCATAGCCGTCGACCAGGAAGCGGGAGGCCTCGTCCGTGTCTTCCGGATCATCGCCGAACACCAGAACCGTCATGCAGTCCAGTGAGCGCAGGAACTCCGGGTGAAGAAGCCAGCCGCCCGTGTTGTAGACGCAGTCGTACTCCGATGCGACCTTGGCGAAGCGCTCGTATATCTCCAGAAGCTCGCGTTTTCCGGAACGCCAAGCCGCATCCAACTCGGAGAAGGGGCGGTCCGGTATCTGCCCGAACCGCAGCGGTTCAAGGTGATAGCCGATCTCTATCCTGCCGAACAACGGATGATCCAAAGCCCGCGGCCAGTGCGGCTTGATCTCGGTCGCTTGATCGGGAATGAAGGATGCCAGGAGTATTCGCATTTTTTCTTCTGGGTAAAGACGCACCGCGTCCTTCGTCATCCCTGGAACTGGGCATTGAAGCGGCTACCGTAGGGATCGACCAGACGTTTGCGGGATATTCCCTGGTCGACCATGGCATAGCTGATCTGGGCCCGCAATGCCGTGGCCGATGGCGTCAACACGATCGGGAAGTCCTCGTCGGAGAGCCGGGCCGGCGGGTGGATCAGCGCGCCGCCCTCGACCTCACCGCACCGATAGGAATCGTACAGGCGGATGCGGCCTTTGGCCACCAGCGTGCGCAGCAGGGGCTCCATCGTCGCGGCCCGCCGCCAATCGGACCCGACCCCGAACATCGCCACCGTTCCGGCGACGGCGTGATTCATCAGGCAGCGGATCAGATCCGCGGTCCCGACGTCCAGGCGCCGGTCGCCGGGCAGGGCTCCGCCGCCGCCACGCCGCATCACGCAAATCCGTTCCATCAGGCGGCGCATGCCCGGTTCGAAGGAATAATCCCGGTGCCAACGGTCCCATCCGCCGGCCGCTATGGACCGCCGTTCCTCGTCATGCGCCAGGTAGTAAGCGATGAGATCGCCGATGTCGTCGGTGGAATCGACGGCCACGACCTCTTTCCCCGGCTCGAAAATCTCGGCAAGGAGCGGCGCGTTGTCGCAGATCTGCATGACGCCGTTGCCTGGGAGCTGAAAGGTGCGCAGGTTGACCGGGCCGATCGAGCGATGCAGGTTGACGCCGATCTTGGTGCGCCGGTAAAGCGGCAGCAACTCGTCCGTCGGCAGCATGCCCGTCGGCCAGTCCTGCCCATGGAACCGCCCTTGCGGAAAGCGCTTGGACAAGGCCAGCAGCGGAGAGCGGCCGGTGTTCCAGAGAGACCCGATGAAGGAAAGGTCGACGTCGCGCGGCCCCTCCAACACGTCGCGGCCGCCCCCCCAGCGGCGCGACGTGGCGCCAGGCCATCCGAGGATCGGCGCCCATTGGGCGTCGGGACGCCCCCAGGACCGGTACAAATCCAGGCAGCCGCGGTTGTTGGTGAAGACGGCATCGTACCCGGATACCAGATGTTGGGTTCCCACAATGTCGGAATCGTCGGGATCGTCGGCGAAGATCGACACGGTGAAGCAGGGCAGGAAGCGGGTGAACTCCGGGTGGAGGCCCCAGCCCGCCCAATTGATGAGGACGTCGTGCTCGCCGGCTGCCATGGCGATCCGCTCGTACAGCCGCATCAGGGCGGGATCGCCACGCCTCCAGTTCTGGTCAAGCCTCTCCCATGATGGATAGGGACAGGTGTCCGGCTCCTGATTGATCGCAAGGGGGGAAAACTCCCACCGACCGAAGATTTCGTGCTCGATCGGATCGGGAACCTCCTCGATCGTCGCATCGGTCGGCCTCGGCTGTAGGCAGAGCATGAGAATGCGCATGGGAAATGCCAGTCGTTAGTAATAATTTTACGGCAAGAAAAGCAGTTTTGTTTTGGGCAATTAGAACGATCGTCCGTAGTTGTAGAGAGACGAGCGCCAAGCCGAAGTCATGATATTGATGTACTCGACTTCCTCAGCCTCCTTAGGCCAACCCGACCTCTCCGCCTCCAGGTGAATGGTGGCTATCTTGCTGTCCGGTACGCCGAGCCGATGCAGCTCGGAGAGGAACGTGGCTTCATTCTGATGCGATATGAGGATGTAATCCACATCGGACAACGCATCGGATGCACCCTGCTCGGGGGCGAGCAGCGTGTGACCGTTGAACCGCGATCCCGGTTTTGCCTTCTGGTCCAGGATCGCTGCGATCTGGATGTCGTTCCGGCTTTCCAGAACATCCAGAATCGCCTTCGTCTGGTCGCCGAGCGGATAAACACAGATACGTCCCGGCTTGAGCCGGTTCGCCGCGGCGCGGCGGGCGACCATGATCTTGCGCGCGAAATCCTGGGCCGAGTAGGGGTAGGGCACCCTGGCGAAGAAATCGCGGTCGCGATCGGTCAGCGTCAGGCATCGCTGCGGCGGCGTGAACACGCCGATATAGGACAGGAAATCGATTTCGGGCGAAAGCTTCCGGTCTCCCGGTTCGCCGAGCGCAAGAATGTCGAGGGCATCGAAGGAGGCCGGTCCTTCGCCGAACAGCGGGATGTCGTTGGAGAGGTCGTTGAAGGCGGGTGGCACCTCGTTCTCTTCCAGCAGAAAAGCAGAGAACAGGCGGTTGGCCACCGGCTTGAAGCCCGCCTCAATGAAGGCGCGCTTCACGTCGGCATGGTTCGTTTCCTGCTCCCAGCCAATCGCGCCGTACAGGACCATCCCGATCGGCGAACCGCTCAACATGTCGCGGGCGGCCCGCGCCGTGTAGCGAAGGGCATCGCTTGTCATCTCGCACAACACGGCGTTCGAGACGACGACATCGGCCTTCAGGCGCCGCGTCTTGCGCAGGGCCAGATACTCCCACCAGGGGATATGGTTGACCTGAAACCGGCCGGGATCCTCCGGGGGACCGTTCTCCGCCCACTCATGAAGGCGGTCGCCGGCCAGCCCCCTCAGAAAACGGTTCTGCCAGAGATAGAAGCCTTGCGTGATGTCCGTGGACGCGTATCGCTGGCCGGCGGCCACCAGAAGAGCGCCCAGATAGCCGCTTCCAGGACCGATTTCGAAGACGGACACGCCCGGCTGCCCGAAGGCGCCGGTGGCGGCCATGATGATCCGGAACAGGCCGATCTGAGCCAGAAGGCCATTGATGGGGCGTCGCTCCTGGCCTATCCGCGACCGCACCAGTTCCGCCGCCTGATCCGAAACACGCCGGATCAGATCTGCTTCGGCTGACGTGAATGATGTCAGAGTTGCAGTTGTTTGTGAGAAGAAATCACGAACAAAATAGGCATAACAGTCTTCTGTGACGCCGTAAAAATCGAAATATCTGTAAATCTCTTCTTCATGTGTGACGCGAGTTGGAAATCCCCATCGATCAAAGGCAATGGGAGAAAAAGCTCTTATTTCAATATGAGATAGATTAATTTTTTCTTTTTTCTCGCGCGAATCGTACAATTCAACAGTCAAATCCATCTAAAACCTCCACTTTTCTTGAAAATTTTTCGAATGGTCGCGCGTTGGATATGGGGAAAAAAAGTGTATGGCCGGATGGTTAAGAATTCATTTTTGTCGCAGAAACTCCAGAATGGCGTCGGCAATCCTGCCTACAATTTCCGACGCTTGATCTGGTTTGAGAGGCATATTGCTCCCTTGCAGCGCAAAAGCCTCCGCATATTTCCGCTTTCTCGGGCAAAATCGCGACGTCAGAGCCTAGAAATTGCGATCTTCAAGTTCGCATGGCCTCACTCTCGCCACCAACCAGCAATGAAACTCGGCTTGCCGGGGTGTTCCCGTGCCGGCGGCGAAGGCTTCGGCGGCCGGGATGCCGCAGGACAGTGCATCGGTGAGGTAAATTCAGAATGGAGAATGAACCGTTGGCCGGGACCGCGTTGGCCGATGGCGAAGCGCGGATGCGCGAAAAGGTTGACTGCGTGTTGTCTATTCCCATCAAGCGCCGTTCACACTTCGAAGTGCCGCCAAAAAGGGAAGGAAATTTATTATTGCCTGCGGAATCAGCCTCTCCGCCCTTCCAAATCGCAACCATGTAGGGTAGCATCCGGCGATTTTTGCCAATTCGTTGTGACTCATTGCCGGTAGGAAAGCCATGGCCAACATCGTCGGAACGCCTGACAACGATTTGCTCTTCGGGGGTGATGGTAACGACACCCTGGATGGCGGCCTTGGCAATGACACGCTCGATGGGGGCGCCGGCGCCGACCTTCTTCTCGGTGGCCTCGGCGCGGACGTCCTGATCGGCGGCGCCGGCGCCGACAGCCTGTACGGCGGCGACGGCGACGATGTTCTCGAAGGGGGCGCCGGCGGTGACATCCTCTACGGCGGCGCCGGTAACGACACCTTCCGTTTCACCACCGCGTCCGACTTCTCCTACGATTCCATCATCGACTTCCAGGTCGGCGACCGGCTCGACCTGTCGGCGCTCGGGTCGCAGTACATCGGCACGAACGCCTTCACCGGCACCTCCCTGAATCCGGGTTCGCCCCAGGTCCGTCTGGATGGGCTCAACGGCAACATCCAGGTCGATGTGAACGGCGACGGCTACGCGGACACATGGCTTTACCTCGGAAGCCGGCTGGCCCTGGTGGAGGAAACGCCGGGATCGCGGATTTTCACGTCGGCCAACCGGCTGGTGACCGGCACCGCCGGGAACGACAGCCTGAAGGGCGGGGCGGGCTACGACACGCTGGATGGCGGCGCCGGCGCGGACACCCTCCAGGCGGCGGGTCCCGCCGATCTGCTGCTGGGCGGTCTGGGCGCGGACGTCCTGATCGGCGGGGCCGGTGCGGACAGCCTGTACGGCGGCGACGGCGACGATGTGCTGGAAGGCGGGGGCGGCCCGGACATCCTATCCGGCGGCGCCGGCAACGACACCTTCCGCTTCCACTCCCTGGCCGACATGGCCGGCGACAGCATCATCGACTTCCAGGCCGGCGACCGGATCGACCTGTCCGCGCTCGGCGCCCAGTTCGTCTCGACCTTCACCGGCAGCATCCAGAACCCCGGCCCCGCGCAGATCGCCTTCCGCGACACCAACGGCAGCCGGTACTTTCTGCTGGACGCGAACGGCGACGGGATCACGGACGGCTGGTTCAATCTGGGGCGCCACACGGTCAGCGAGGAAACCCCCGGTTCCCGCATCTTCATCACCCATGACCGCTACGTCACCGGCACCGACGGGAACGACCTTCTGACCGGCGGCGTCGGCCAGGACACGTTGGATGGCGGGGCCGGCAGCGACACGCTGGACGGCGGTGCCGGCGAGAACCTCCTGCTGGGCGGTCTCGGCGCCGATCTCCTGCTGGGCGGTGCCGGTTCGGACAGCCTGTACGGCGGCGATGGCGACGACGCGCTGAGCGGCGGCGCCGGGGCCGATCTGCTGCACGGCGGGGCCGGCAACGACACCTTCTGGTTCGGATCCGTCGAGGAAATGGCCGGCGACGTCATCGCCGATTTCCAGATCGGCGACCGGCTCGACTTCTCGGCGCTGGGCGCGCAGTTCGTCGGTTCGGGCTTCTTCACCGGCACGACGCAGAACCGGGGGCCGGCGCAAGCCCGGGTGGACGTGCTCACCGGAACCATCCACCTCGATCTCGACGGCAACGGGGTGTCGGACCAGTGGGTTTCCCTCGGCTCTCCCCATGCCCTTGAGGAGACGGCTCCGGGGTCGAAGATCTACGCGTCGCTGAACCGCTTCCTGACCGGCACGGACGGGAACGATCAACTGACCGGCAGCGCCGGTTACGACACGCTGGACGGCGGGGCGGGCAACGACACGCTGGACGGCGGCGCCGGCAACGACATCCTGATGGGTGGTCTGGGCGCCGATCTGCTGATCGGCGGTGCCGGTTCGGACAGCCTGTACGGCGGCGACGGCGACGATGTGCTCGATGGCGGCGCCGGTCCCGATGTCCTGATCGGCGGAAACGGCAACGACACCTTCCGCTTCTCCTCCGTCACGGACATGGCCGGCGACCGGGTCGACTTCCAGGTCGGCGACCGGCTCGACTTCTCCGCCCTTGGCGCGCAGTTCCTCGGCACAAACGCCTTCACCGGATCGACCCAGTCTCCGGGACAGGCGCAGGCGCGGCTGGACGCGCTCTCCGGAACCATCATCATCGATTTGGACGGCAACGGAACCGCCGATTCGATGATTTCCTTGAACGGCCGCCACATTCTGGCGGAGGAAACCCCCGGCTCGAAGGTGTATGTCTCCCTGAACCGCACCGTCACGGGGACGGACGGGGCGGACAGCCTGACTGGCGGTGTGGGCGTGGACAGCCTGTACGGCGGCGGCGGCGGCGACACGCTGGTCGCCGGCAACGCCGGCAACGTGCTGTCCGGCGGGCTCGGAGCGGACGCGCTGATCGGCGGGGCCGGTTCGGACAGCCTGTATGGCGGTGAGGGCAATGACGTCCTGCTCGGCGGCGACGGCAACGACTATCTCAGCGGCGACGAGGGCGATGACATCCTGGAGGGCGGCGCGGGACGTGACACGCTGTATGGCGGGGCCGGCAACGACACCTTCCGCTATTCCAGCGTTGCCGACATGGTCGGCGACAGCATCTACGACTTCCAGATCGGCGACCGGCTCGATGTGTCGGCGTTCAAGTCGCAGTTCATCGGCACCGGCGCCTTCACCGGAACCGTCCAGAATCCGGGATTGGCGCAGGTTCGGCTGGACAGCATGATCGGCTCGCTCCAGATCGATTCGAACGGCGACGGCATCACCGATTCGACGATCTATCTTCGCAATCTGGTCGAAGAAACACCCGGTTCGGGAATCTACGTCGCAGCGCAGACCTCGACGGGCGGCAGCGGGAACGACACGCTGACCGGCACCGGCGGCAACGATTACCTCTATGGCGGCGACGGCGACGATTCGGTGTCCGGCGGGGACGGCAACGACACGCTGTATGGCGGCAACAGCTACAGTGTCCCGGGCGCTGCGCCCACCGACGGCAACGACACGCTGGATGGCGGGTCGGGCAACGACTACCTGTATGGCGGCTCCGGCAACGACCTTCTGAGCGGCGGGGCCGGCAACGACTATCTGGATGGCGGGGCCGGCGACGACGTGCTGATCGGCGGGGCCGGCAACGACACGCTGAACGGTGGGGCCGGCAACGACACCTTCCGCTATCTCAGCGTTGCCGACATGGTCGGCGACAGCATCACCAACTTCCAGGGCGGCGACCGGCTTGACCTGTCGGCGCTCGGGTCGCACTTCATCGGCACGGCCGCTTTCACCGCCACCGGTCAGGCCCAGGCGCGGCTCGACACGATGATTGGGGCCATCGCGGTGGATGGCAACGGGGACGGCAGCGCCGACTCGTTCCTGTACATCTCCAATGCCGCGTATCTGGTGGAAGAGACACCCGGATCGGGCATCTATATGCTGCCGGGCGCCTACACCACCGGCACCGACGGGGCCGACAGCCTGACCGCCGGGACCGGTTTCGACACTCTGGACGGCGGGGCCGGCAACGACACGCTGACCGCCGGCGCGCGGAGCGTCATGCTGATCGGCGGCGACGGGGACGACAGCCTGGTCGGCGGGGCCGGCAACGACAATCTGATCGGCGGAGCCGGCAACGACACGCTGATCGGCGGCGTCACCGGCGCCGATACGCTGGACGGTGGGGCCGGCGACGACCTGCTGATCGGCGGGGCTTGGTCCGACGTCCTGTATGGCGGGGCCGGCAACGACACCTTCCGCTTCGACTCCCTGAACGACGTCAGCTACGACACGATCATGGATTTCCAGGACGGCGACCGGCTCGATCTCTCCGCCCTGAACCTCCAGTTCATCGGAACCGGCAACTTCACGGGCACCTCCCAGAATCCGGGGGCCGCCCAGGTCCGTTATATCAACAACTACTCGCAGACCGTTCTCTACATCGACAGCAACGGCGACGGTTTCTCCGACACTTCGATCTATCTGTATTCCGGCCAGTCCGGCTCCATGCCGAGCCTGATGGAGACGTCGCCGGGGTCGGGCATCCTGCGCAACGTGGCGGTTCCGACCAGCGGAGCCGATTCCCTCGTCGGCGGATCGGGCAACGACGTCATCAACGCGCTTGCCGGCAACGATTCGATCGACGGCGGGCTCGGGAACGACACCATCGACGGCGGTGACGGGATCGACCTCTTCATTGCCGGCGGGAACGCGTCCAGCGTCCGCGTCCTGCGGAACGGGAGCGGTTACCGGGTGGTCGGCCCGAACGGCACCGACACCCTGACCAACGTCGAGTACATCCTGTACGCCGACAACTCCTACCAGCTCCTGTCCGAAGCGGTGAAGCCGCGCCCTGTCCAGAGCACCGACTTCGACGGCGACGGGCTGACCGACATCCTGCTGAGGAACGGCACCACCGGCGATCTGGCCCTTTGGCGGATGAACGGCTTCGGCGTGGCGGGCAATTCCGGCATGATCCCGTCCATCTCTGGCGGGAACTGGCAGATCCAGGGAACAGGCGACTTCAACGGCGACGGCAAGACCGACATCCTGTGGCGGCAGACCACCACCGGCGACATCGGCCTGTGGACGATGGACGGCAACGCCGTCCAGTCCGCCGCGTTGGTGGGAAGCAGTCTTGACCCGCGGTGGAGCGCGGTGGCGACGGGCGACTTCACCGGCGACGGCAAGACCGACATCCTGTGGCGCAACAGCGAGACCACCGAGGTCGGGCTGTGGGAGATGAACGGGACGACGGTGACCCGCGCCGCGGCCTTCGGGTCGATCCCGTCGGAGTGGGTGGCGGTGGGGGCCGCCGACCTGACCGGCGACGGCAAGGCCGACATCGTCTGGCAGAACACCCAGACCACCGCGACCGGCTTGTGGGAGATGGACGGCACCACGGTGGTGCGCACCGGCCTGATCAGCGCCGGCAGCGATCCGGCTTGGCAGATCGGCGGTCTGGCCGACCTGGACGGCAACGGCAAGGCCGACCTGGTCTGGCGCAACCGCGTCACCCAGCAGGTCGGTCTGTGGAAGATGGACGGCTTCACCGCATTGGAGGCGCGGCTGCTCAACGCCATTCCCAACGAGTGGGCGATCGAGGGCACCGGCGACTATGACGGCGACGGGCGCGACGACATCCTGTGGCGCAACGGCCTGGACGGCACCATCGCCGCCTGGCGCTCCGTCGACCAGAACGGTGCCATCGGCGCCGATCCCAAGGTCATCGCCAGCACGGTGGGCTGGTCCACCGTGCCCACGGCCGGAACCCTGGCCGGCGCCGGCTGACGCGGTCTCGTCCGGCTTCCTTGTGACGAACCGGCGGCGCCCGATGTCCTTCATCGGGCGCCGCTTCCGTCATGGGCGCGCGGCCGTGTGCCGGTCGCGCTCGCCTGTCCGATGCTTTACAGTTCCGCCATCCGATGATCCTTCCGCTGCTTTGATGACGATGCCGCCATGGTCCTTGCCATAACGTGGGGCGGGGGAACGGCTCAGGAGCGAGCCTGCCCCGCTTGTCTGGCGCCGGGCGTCAAGCGTCCGCTGCTGGCGGTGGACCGGCCGTCTCCCGGCGTCCCGCTTGAATTGCTGGCGTGCCACGGATGCGGGACCCTGTTCTTTCCCGCTCTGCTCGATGCCGGTGCCGGTCCGGCAACGCCGCCGGCCGCCCCGTCCGAGAAGACGCCGCCCAGCGTCGCGCTCGATTTCTATCTGGAGCAGGGGGCCGGCCTGCGCACCATGATGGAGATGCTGGGAGCGGTGGAACCCCATCGCGTCCGCCGTTTTCTGGAGGTCGGCTGCGGCTTCGGGCTATCCCTGGACATCGCCCGGACCCTGTTCGGATGGGAGGTCCGCGGCGTCGACCCGGGCCCCTTGGCCCGGTGGGGCGCGACCCGGCTCGGCCTGCCCATCGAGTCCGCGGTTCTCGCTCCGGAACCGGCCCCCGGGGAACAGCCGCATGAGCTGATCCTGGCCACCGAGGTGATCGAGCACATCGCCGATCCCTTGCCGTTTCTGCGCAGTGTCCGCACCCGGCTGGGACCGGACGGAACGCTGCTGCTGACGACTCCCAACGCCGCCCTGGTTCGTCCCGGCGCGCCGAACGCCGCTCTGCTGCCGGCGCTCAGCGTCGGCCATCATCCGGTCCTCTACTCCCGCACCGGCCTGGAGCGGCTTCTGCAGCGGGCCGGCTTCACCTCAGTCCAGGTGACGGAGGGCGCGGTGACACTGCGCGCGGCGGCGTCCCTGGGGAACGGGCAAGCGGATCCGGAACGGCCCCTGGGCGGCGAGGCCTATCTGACCTACCTGACGCAGCGCGCCCGGACCTTGCCCGCGGCGAACCCGCTCGGGCTGGGGCTGCGGCAACGGCTCCTGAAGGAACTGATGATGGCCGGCCGCTTCCGAATCGCCCGGCAGGTGGCTCAGGACATCGCCGGTGCCGTCGCGTCGCGCTGGGGCCTGGATCTTGCGAACCCTGATGAGGTGGTGGCCGCTTTGCCGCCGTCCGGCGACATGGACGCCTTTCACCGGACGGCGCCCTTTTGCCTTGCCGGCCTTCTGCTCCAGGAAGGGCTGCTCGCCTGGAAGCTCGACCGGCAAACGGAGCGGGCCCGCCGCTTGTGCGACGCCGCCGCCCTGGCGGCCGACCGGACCCGTGCCGCCCTGATGCCGGTCGGCGTCGACGATCTGGAAATCTGGCGGACCCGCTGGGAGGGAAGCGTCTACGCCGCCCAGCTTCTGGCGATGACGGCCCCGGAGGAGGCGGTGCGACGCCTTTGGCGCAGCGCGGCCCAGCCGTCCGGCGGAGCGCATGGTCACGAAGCCATGCCGGAGGATCTGCGGCTCGAGATGATCTTCCGGGTCTTCGCCACCCTGGCCGAAAGCGGCCATCACGGCGCGGCGCGACGGATTGCCGGGCTTGTCGCGGACAGCCTTCCCGGGACCAGCGAGCGCACGGCACGGGCCCTGGCGCTTGCCCGGGCGTGGCGCGCGGAACAGGCGCCGGCCCCCAACGATCAGGAATCCGCATGACGCCGATGCCCGGCTTTCTGCAGCATATCGACTTCGACGACGCGCTGCCGACGGTGGAAGCCGCCTGTCCGGCTTGCCGGACGGCCGGGGAGCACCCCGTTGCGGGCTGCGCCGGAGAGGGTGGAAGCCGCCCCATGCGGCTGTGCACCTGCGCCGCCTGCGGCCAGCTGTTCCTGGCCGGTCCCGTGGCATCGGACAAGGCGCCGGCCGGATGGGCGTCCGTCGCCCCGGCGGACGCCGTCGCCATGCTCGACGAGGTCGAAGACCCCCGCGATTACGCGGCCTGGGTGGCCCGCTTCGACCGTCTGGACGCGGAGGAGCGCGCAAGGATCGCCCGGCTTGCCGCCGGCCCCGGCCTGCCGCGTGTCCGGGCCTGCGTCTTCGACGAGACCGGATGGCGCCGCCCCGAAGGGCGGCCGGATGTGACGGACCAGATCCTGCCCGTCGAGGCATGGTTCCCCGGCGGGCCGTGCGCAGGCCCGACGGACGGTTTGGCGGACGACGACCTCGTGCTGTTCCTGCACGACGGTGCGCGCTTGCGGCCGCACGCCGCCTTTCTGGTGGCCGACGCGGCGCGGCTGCGGCCGGACGGCGTTCTCTTCTACGGGGACGAGGACCGTCTGGAAGGGACGATGCGCGTCGATCCCTTCTTCAAGCCGTCCTTCAGCCGCGATCTGTTCGCCGGGCTGGATTTCCTGTCCGCCGTCTGCGCGGTTCGCGTCCGGGCCCTCCGCCTGCCGGATGCCCGGTTGGCGCCGCCGGCGGTGGCGGAGCGCGTCGCGCTGGAAGCGCCGCCGGACGGCATCGTCCATATCCCCCACATCCTCCACCACGGGGTCCAGCCCGAAGCCCTGGCGCGCCGGCGCCCGCTGCCCGGCGCCACACCGGCGGCGGCTGACCCCGGAACCGTATCGGTCCTGATCCCGACGCACGCGCAGGAGACGCTGCTGCGCGCCTGCGTCGAAAGCCTGTACCGCCTCAACCCCGCAACGGCGATCGATCTCATCCTGGTCGACAACAGCCGCTCCCCCGATTACCGGCGGATGCTGGAGACGCTGTGCGAAGGCCGGTCCGCGCAAATCCTCGACTGGCCGGAACCTTTCAACTTCGCCCGCATGATGAACGCGGCGGCGGCGCGGGCCGTTGGCCGCTGCCTGTGCTTCCTCAACGACGACACCGAAGGGCTGACGCCCGGCTGGCTCGCCGCGATGGCGCGGCAGGCGCTGCGTCCGGACATCGGGACGGTCGGTGCGCGGCTCCTTTATTCCGACGGATCGGTGCAGCATGGCGGGGTGGTGCTCACCGGCGGGTCGGGGGCCGCCCACCTTCACCACCGGGTGCCGATGGGATCCGATGGGCACGGGGGGCTGGCCGGGCTTCGTCAGGAGGTGTCGGCGGTCACCGCCGCCTGCATGGTCGTGGAGACGGCGAAGTTCCAGGCCGCCGGCGGGTTCGACGAGGCGGCCTTCGCGGTGAATTTCAACGACGTCGATCTCTGCCTCCGGCTTGCCGAGGGCGGTCTGGCATCGCTCTATCTGCCCGAAGCGACCCTGCATCATCACGAATCCGTCTCCCGTCGTCGCTCGGCCGACCGGCGCACGCGGATCGACGGGCAAAGGGAGCTGCACCGTCTGACCAGCCGTTGGCGTCTGGCCGAACGGCCCGACCGCTTCCACAACCCGAACCTCAGCCTCGCGCTTCTCGATGGCGGACTCGCCTTCCCGCCGCGCACCGCCGCTCCCTGGCGGGCTGACGGGTTCTCCGGGCGGCCTCCGGCTTCCGTCTCCGAATCGTCTGGCGGCGAGGGGGCTGGGGAAGGGAGCTGGCGGCATCGTCAACGGCTGGAGACGGCCCGGCGGCATTTTCAGGACGACCGGCCCGCCGACGCGGCGCGCGCCGGACTCGCCGTGCTGGCCGACCCCCGGGCGCCGCGCCCGATGATGGCGGCGGCGGCCGGGGTCGTCGCCCTCTGTGCCGAGCGGGGCGGTGCCCGGAACGTTGCGGAACGGTTCCTGCGCCGCGCCGTCCAACTCGACCCGGAGCGGGTGGAGCACCGGCACACGCTGGGCAACCTGCTGGCCCGCGGCGGCCGGCTGGAGGCCGCCGCCGCCGCCTATGAGGCGGTGGTCGCTCAGGACCCGGATTTCGTCGAGAGCCTCCGCAGCCTAGCCACCGTCTCCGAGGCGCTGGGCCGGGAGGGCCGGGCCGTAGAGGCGCTGTCGGCCGCCTGCCTGCGCGTGCCGGACCGGGGAGAGCTGTGGGCGGCCCTGCTGGACACCGCCTGGCGCACCGGCCATCTCTCCCATGTCCTGGCCGCGGTCAACCGGGTGGAGCCGACGCGGGGCCTCGCCTTCGCCCACGCCCTGTTCCAGGCGCTCGGTGCCCGGCACCGGGTCAAGCTCGTGGCGCGGGAAGCCAAGTCCCGGGGCATCGACCTGACGGCGGCCAACGCCCCGACCGCCGCGGAGGTCGCGCGCCACCGTCGCTTCCTGACCGCCGGCGACCCGAAGGATGAGCCGGAGGACGGCTGGGTCCGGATCGCGGACGAGCGGTTGCGCCGGCGGGCCGGGCGCGTCGACCGGGACGCCGCCGCCGCGATCCGCTTTTCCGTCATCATGCCGGTCTATGAACCCGCGCTTGCGGATCTCGCCCGCGCCATCGACAGCCTGCTGCGGCAGAGCCATGCCGGATGGGAGCTTTGCATCGCCGATGACGCTTCCGCCAACCCCCGGGTCTCCGCCTTTCTGTCGGCGCGTGCCGCCGACGATCCGCGCATCCGGGTGACCCGGCGCGCCGCGCGCGGCCACATTTCGGCGGCCAGCAACACGGCGCTCGCCATGGCCGGCGGCGAGTATCTCGTCCTGCTGGACCAGGATGACGAACTGGACGCGGACGCCCTGCTGCTGGTGGCCGACGCGATCTTGAGTGCGGGGCCGGGGGCGCCCGACCTTGTCTTTTCCGACGAGGACCGAATCGCCGCCGCCGGGCGTCGTTTCGGACCCCATTTCAAGAAGGGATGGGACCCCGTCCTGATGCTGCATCAGAACGCCGTCTCGCATCTCGGCGTGTTCCGTCGGGAGGCGGTGGTCGCCATCGGCGGCTTCCGGGAGGGGCTGGAGGGCGCGCAGGACCACGACCTCGTGCTGCGGCTCATGCGGTGGCGCCGACCGGACGGCACGCCGCCACGCATCCTGCATGTGCCCGGCGCGCTCTACCATTGGCGGGTCGGCGAGCACTCGACGGCCTCCTCGGTGGCGGCCAAGCCCTACGCGCTCACCGCCGGCTGCCGGGCCGTGCAGGATCACCTCGATGCCACCAGCCCAGGCGCCCGGGTCTTGCCGATCGCCAGCGTCGCCGGCTATCGGGTCCTCTGGCCCCGGCCTCCCGCCCAGGTGACGGTCAGCGTCATCCTGGGCGAGGCGGTGGAGCTGATGGCGGCGCGGACGATCCGGTCCAGCCTGACGGCCATCGGGGACACGCGAACCGCCGAAATTCTGTTCTGCACCCCCGACGGCGCGGCGGTCCGCATCGCCGCCGACGGGCGGGAGGAGACGGCCGGTCCCGCAGGTGGACCGGATGGAGCGCGAACTCCGCCGGCGATCCGTCGGCGGCTCGCCACCCTGGCGACGGGCACTTTCGTGCTGTTCTGCCACCCGATGGTCCGTTTCGACCGGGGCGGCTGGTTGGAGGAGCTGACGGCCTTCGCCTGGAGCCATCGGGGAGGAAGCCGCCGGGCGGACGACGGTGGAACGGCCGGGCCCGGTGTGGACGCGGTCGGGCCCAAGCTGGTGGACGGGGCGGGGAGCACGATCAGTTGCGGCCTGCTGCCGGATCGCCGGGTCATCGCCTGGCGGTTGGGCTGGGGGGCTTCCGCCCTGGCGCCGGGCTATTTCGGCCGTCTCGCCTTCTCCCATGAGGAGGCGCTCCTGGACGAGCTGTGCCTGCTGGTGCGGCGCGATGCGATCGCCGGAACCGGCTGGCTGAACGGCGCGTCCGGGTACCGCATGTCCCTTGATCTCCTCGATCTCCTGCTGCGCCTGGAGGCGGCCGGTGGACGCTGCGCGGTGGTTCCCGACGCGGTCGTTTCGCTGGACGCGCCCGCAGCCTTCAACGCGGCCCTCCTGGCCCACAGCGACCCGCAGGATGTCTGGACCTTTCTGAGCCGCTGGAGCGGCCGTCTCGACCCGGAGGCGCGCCACAACCCCAACCTCGTCACCGGAGCCGACTGCTACCGGCCGCGCGGCCCCGGTGGAGAGCCGGCGCCAGGCGCGATCTGCCGGTCGGACGGTTCGCTTCCGGTCGCTTATAAGATCGACGCGTTCTGGTGCGACCGCCACGGGATGTATTTTGAAGGGTGGGTGCACTGCCACCAGCACCGGGTGACCGGGCTGCGCATCCGGGTCGGGGAGGATGCCTACGAGGTGCCGTCGTTCCGGCGGCGGGACGACCTGCTGGCCTTTCATCCGGAGCACCCGCATGTGGCGGAGGGCGGCTTCGTCGGCTACGTCCAGTGCCGGCCCGGCCAGCCGGTCAGCCTGGAGGTGACCAGCGAGGGGGGCAGCCGCTCCGTCCCGGTCGATCTGCCCAAGGGCAGCCTGCTCAAGGAGCCCTGGACGGAGTTCCAGCGCGACATCGCCGACGCCTCCATTCACACGCTCAAGCGCTTCATCGCCGAGGTCAACGAGCGCCGGCTCACCGTGGCCGAGATCGGATCCCGCCACGTCGGCGAGGCCAGCGAGAACATGCGCAGCTACTTCCAGGGGGCCGGGCGCTACATCGGCATCGACATCCACGCCGCCCCGGGGGTCGACGTGGTCGGCGACGCCCATGCCCTGGACCGGCTGGTCGGCCGCGGCTGCATCGACGCGGTCTTCTCGCTGTCGGTGATCGAGCATCTGGCCTACCCCTGGGTGCTCGCCGCGGCGACCAACCGCGCCCTGGCGATGGGCGGCCTGGTCTTCCACAGCGCGCCGCAGACCTACCCGCTGCACGAACAGCCCAACGACTTCTGGCGCTACTCCGACGAGGCGCTCAAGGTCCTCTTCGGCCCGCAGACCGGCTTCGAGGTGATCGCCGCCGGCATGGTCAACGCCATGCACATGCATCCCGAGGAGCGCCGCGGCGTCTTCGCCACCATCCCCCTCAATCCCGGCTACGGGAACGCCTTCATCCTCGCCCGCAAGGTCCGCGACCTCCCCGACGGCGCCGTCGCCTGGCCCATCGACGACAACCAAAGCCACGACCGCGCGAAGCTCTATCCTCAGAGGCCGTCGACGGGGCAGTGACGATGATGTTTCCCCGCCTGACGGAGTGAGGATCGACGATCCTGTTACCTTGAGTTGATCATTTGCAATCAAATTACCGATTGAAATAATCAATCCCCTGTTTCTTGGACTGCCTTCGATGCAAGATTTTTCATTGGTGCCGCATTGCCTTTGTTCAGGCGCATCCTGGCACGGTTGGGTTGTTGATTCGTCATTTTGTTAGTGGAATTTTGAAGTCTGCCCAGTTATTTTTCGAACGGGATTGGATGGGCATCCGCTGCGGGAAAGGAAATAAGAAATGATTGTGGAAGCGGTCGGGAACGGCAATTGGATTGGCGGCTTTTATAAGGATGGAACGCCATTTCCAGACAAAAATAACCTGACGCTGTCCACCATCCCCGCAGGGAATGGCAGCACTCAGTGGATGATATCGTATCAGGTTGATGGCAATACGCACGATGCCGTTCTTTATGGCTCGTTCGGCGGAAGCAACCTTAATGATCTTTCAGGGAATCTGTCGGAGATCAGGTTCTATATTCGTGATGCTCAAGGAAACCGGAACATTTTCCGGACGATCCGCGACATCAATGTCGATGTGCAGGCCTTCATGGGAAGCACCTGGGCGACGCTGATGGCCGGCAGCGATGTTCTCGTCGGCGGCAGCCTGAACGATCGCCTTGAGGGCTTTGCCGGCAACGACTCGCTGCTGGGCGGCGGCGGCGGCGACACCCTCGTCGGCGGCGGCGGTCATGACACCATCGATGGCGGTGACGGCGACGACACGTTGATCCTGTCGTCGTTCCCAACCTCGGTGACGGCGCTGGGCAATGGGCGTTGGCGGTTGGACACCGTCGACGGCAGCGTCACGGTCCAGAACATTGAAAATGTCCAAATCCAGGGGCAGCCGGTCATGCCGATCAGCCAGCTCCTGGCCGGGCAGGGCATGGTGATCCTTTCCACCGCCGCGAGCGGGGCCGAAGGCGATCAGGGTGCTACGGCCCTCACCTTCACCGTCCTCCGCTACGGCGATGTCCAGAATGCGGCCTCGGTCGGCTGGAGCCTTGAGGGAAGCGGAAGCAATCCGGCAAGCGGCAGTGATTTCCTGGGCGATGTCCTGCCGTCCGGAACGGTCAGCTTCGCCGCCGGCGAGACCTCCAAGACCATCACGGTGATGGTGGCCGGCGACCAGACCGTCGAGGCGGACAAGCACTTCACCGTCAGCCTTTCCAATCCGGTGGGCGGCACCATCCTCATCGGGGCCGCCATGGGCACCATCTTCGACGATGACGGTGCCGGCATGACCCTGCGCGCCCATGGCGCCTACACCATGGACACCGAGGCGAATTGGGTCGGGGAGTTTTCGGAAAACATCACTCTGTCCGACCGGTCGGAGACTGCGTTCCGCATCACGTTCGACAATGGCGAGTACGACATCTGGACCGGCACGGGTTTCCAGTATGACGCCAATGGCGATCCGGTGGCCGGCACGATCACGTCCCGGTCCTGGTACGAACCCGACGGGACGCTCAACCTGAAGGTGGACGTCAACATCCCCGTGGCTGCCCTGAACACGGCCATCGAGACGAACGCCGACTACGCTTACAAGCAGCTTTACCTGTCGCGTTCGGACGACGTCGTGCTGGGCGCCGGCAACGACCGGTTCTCCGGTTTCGGCGGCAACGACAGCCTGCTGGGGGGCGCCGGCAACGACACCCTGCATGGTGGTTCCGGCAATGACACGCTGCGTGGCGAAGCCGGCGACGATTTCCTGGTGGGTGGAACGGGCGCCGATCTGCTCGACGGCGGAACCGGAAGTGACAGCGCCGGCTATTACGACTCGAGCGCGGGCGTGACGGTGAACCTCACCCTGACCGGACCCCAGGTCAGCGCGGGCGACGCCGGCGGCGATGTCCTGATCAGCATCGAGAATCTCGGGGGTTCGCTGTTCGACGATCACCTGATCGGGAACGCCGGAAACAACGGCCTTTATGGCGATGCCGGCAACGATACGCTCGACGGCGGAGCGGGCGACGATTACCTGCAGGGCGGGGCCGGCGCCGATCTGATCAACGGCGGCAGCGGCAGCGACATCGCGGCCTATTACAATTCCAGCGTGGGCGTGACGGTCAGCCTCACCGTGACGGGGCCGCAGGTCAGCGCGGGTGACGCCGACGGCGACGTCCTGATCAGCATCGAGGGGCTGTCCGGCTCGCAATACGCCGATCTCCTGACCGGCGATGGCAACGCCAATTACCTGGAGGGCAATGACGGCAAAGACACGCTCGACGGGGGCGCCGGCAACGACACCCTGCGCGGCGGCGCCGGAAACGACCTGCTGATCGGCGGCGCCGGAAGCATGGATCTGGCCGATTACCAGAACTCCCCTTCCGGCGTGTCCGTCAATCTGGCCACCGGCCTGGCTCAGGACGGCTGGGGCGGCACCGACACGCTGGTGGGCATCGAGCGGGTGCGCGGCACCAACTTTGCCGACCTGCTGATCGGCAGCGACGGCAACGACCGCTTCGACCCGATGGGCGGAAACGACACCATCGACGGCGGCGCCGGCTTCGACCGCGTCGATTACGTCAACGACATCGCCGCCGTGTCCATCAATCTCCAGATGGGACGGGCGACGGACGGCCGGGGTGGACAGGACATCCTGATATCCATCGAGAGCGCATCGGGCTCCAACTATGACGACACCATCGTCGGCAGCACCGGCAACAACACGATCAACGGCCGTGGCGGTTCCGACACCCTGACCGGCGGGGGAGGCAATGACACCTTCGTCCAATCCCCGCTCGACGAGCTGGGTGGCATCGACCTCATCACCGACTTCGGGCTGGGGGATCGCATCTCCACCGACACGCTGGTGCTCAGCGGCTCGGTGACCGCCGGCAACGGCAGCGGGGTGGGAATGGGCGATGTCCAGGTCAGCGCGCAGAACGGTGTCACCACCCTTTACATCGGCATCGACGGCGTGGCCGGAGCCGACATCACCGTCCGCTTGACGGGGACCTTCCAGGCCGGCGACTTCAGCGCCTCGGGCACCTACATCTCCCTGGTCGATCACGGGCCGCGCCGCTGGCGGGGTCCGGACTTCACGGGCGACGGGACGTCGGACATTCTTCTGCGGAATGGGACGACGGGCCAGCTCGCGGTGTGGAGCATGGCGAACTTCGCGGCGTCGGGGGCGGTGGTCGGGGCGGTGGCGCCGGTGGACTGGCAGGTTCAGGGGCTGGGCGACTTCGACGGGGACGGCAAGGCCGACCTGCTCTACCGTCACACCGGCAGCGGCGACATCGCGGTGTGGACGATGGACGGGGCGTCGGTGAAGAGCGCCGCGTTGGTTGGGAGCAGCCTGGACCCGCGGTGGAGCGCGGTGGCGACGGGCGACTTCACCGGCGACGGCAAGACCGACATCCTGTGGCGCAACAGCGAGACCACCGAGGTCGGGCTGTGGGAGATGAACGGGACGACGGTGACCCGCGCCGCGGCCTTCGGGTCGATCCCGTCGGAGTGGGTGGCGGTGGGGGCCGCCGACCTGACCGGCGACGGCAAGGCCGACATCGTCTGGCAGAACACCCGGACCAACGACACCGGACTGTGGGAGATGGACGGCACCACGGTGGTGCGCACCGGGCTGATCGCGTCGAACAGCGACGCCAACTGGCGGATCGGCGGTCTGGCCGACCTGGACGGCGACGGCAAAACCGACCTGGTCTGGCGCAACCAGGCCACCGGCCAGGTCGGTCTGTGGAAGATGGACGGCTTCACCGTCACCCAGGCCAAGGTGCTCGACAGCATCCCCGACGAGTGGGCGATCGCCGGCACCGGCGACTATGACGGCGACGGGCGCGTCGACATCCTGTGGCGCAACGGCCTGGACGGCACCATCGCCGCCTGGCGCTCCGTCGATCAGAACGGCGCCATCGGCGCCGACCCCAGGGTCATCGCCAACGCCGCCGGCTGGGATGTCGTCCGCATGGCCGGAACCCTCGCCGGAGCCGGATGACGGCAGGCTCCGGGTGATGGCGGACCCTCAGCGGCCCGCCATCGCCCGGATCAGATCGATCTGCCGCGTCAGGCACCGGGTGAGCTCGAAACGTTCGACGACCGTCTCCCGGGCCGCAAGGCCAAGCGGGGCAAAGGCGGCGGGCTCTTTCAGGACCGCGATCACTTGATCGGCGATGGCGGACGGAGAGAAGAAGTCGAC
>NZ_CP159407.1 GCF_040500525.1 Azospirillum formosense
TTTCGAGAAAGTAGTAGAAGTCTCCAACAGAGTGCGGCGAAGGGGTCTGATTTATCATTGACCCATACGGGGGTTGGGCCTATATCAAGACCCAACACACCCGTCCACACGTCTCTCTCTCGGGGGAGGTTCTGCTTCGGCAGACGTGCAAAAGGACGGGTTTTTTATGCCCAGAGTTTCGCTTCAGCCGGGTGATCCGACTCCGGCCAAAATTGTGAACAAGCTCAATGCGGCCAACCTTACTATTGGCGCTGCGCCGTTCGCAAAACAGTCTCAAAATCCGACTTACATTTTGGCTAAGCTGAAGGCACGCAATCTGCACGTGGCTTCAGACCAAGTTGCATTGGCTTACTTGCAACATGTAGGCGGATTTCGGTTGAAAGGTTACTATCACCATCTTACAGACCCGGCGACGAAAATGTTCGCGCGTGGCACGACATTCGACAATATTGTACAAAGGTATGAGTTTGACTGTGAGCTTCGGGCTCTGACCTTCCGTGCTATCACACGGCTAGAAATATCTTTACGCTCAATTATGGCTAATCAGTTAAGCATGCGTTATGGGCCGCACTGGTTCTTTGATAGAACAAAGTTTAGTTCAGACAATAATTGGAATATAGATAAAACAGTTATCAAAATTGAAGATGCTGTCATAGATGCTTTTAAGCAGCCGTATATTCAACATTATTATACAAGAACAAATTCACCGCCACTCCCGCCGAGCTGGGCGGTAAGCGAGTGCATGACTTTTGGTGCCTGGTCTTTGATCTATAAGTATATCAAAGACCAATCTGTTAAGAAGGTGATTTCAATGCGATTCAACATCGATAGGCCCGATGTTTTTGGAAGCTGGCTGCATACTACGTCATTTTTGCGAAATGTTGTCGCTCACCACGATCGGCTTTTGAACAAATATATATCCGTATCTCCGCTAGATTATAAGAAGATGAACATTACTTTTGCAGGCAATAGTCAGACGATGTTCGCTTGTGCCACAGTCATGAATATTCTCCTGAAAGCTTCAGGACTACCACAGACCTGGAAGACAGATTTAGCTGAGCTGTTCACAAAATACCCTATGATTAACATCGCAGAAATTGGTTTCCCGGTCGACTGGCAAAGCCAGCCTGGTTGGTGACCATCGCTCTCCGCGTGGCGGCACATGGGCCAGCGCCGGGTGATGTAATGGGCGAGCAATTGGGCAAATGATCATTTGATCTTATGATCATGAAATCGCTTGACCATTTGCCTCTTTTCGTGCTTCATGCTTGCCAGAACGGCAAAGCAGCCTGTGGGGACTCCATGCCGGTTATCACGCTGGCCAGCGTGAAGGGAGGCGTCGGGAAGACATCGACCCTGCTCTCGCTGGCATCCGACCTCGCCTTGTCTGGCAATAGCGTTACTGTGCTCGACGCCGATCCGAACGGGCACGCGAGCCGCATCGGCTCAAAGATGGCCAAGCGACTGAACGGCGCAGCGTTTAACGCCATCGGTGGGATCACCGAGGCAAACATTCTCGCTAGCATCAAGAAGGCGCGCGCCGAAGCGGATTACGTGCTTGTCGACTTGCCAGGTGTATCGTCCAAGCTGACTCTGCTCGGCTTGGCTCGGTCGACGCTGGTTATTGTGCCGGTGCAGGCCTCTGAAATGGACATTCACGACGCGTTGCAGACGGTCGAGAACGTGAAGCAGGCCGGCGAGGCCGCGGACAAGACGATTGCGGCGTGCTTCCTCCTGTCCCGTTGGCCCGTCACAATCGAAAGCCGTGCGGCGAAGGAGACGCGCAAGCGCCTAACGGCCAAGGCGCCCGACGTCCCGGTCCTCAGCACGCCGTTGATGGATCGGACGGCGTTCAAGGAGATGACCTTCAACGGGGCCCCGCCGCAGCTAGTAGAGCCGGAAGGTAACGCGGCGGCGAACATCGCAGCCATCCGTCAAGAAGTGCAGGCCCTGCTCGACGCCAAGGTGGAGGACGCCGCATGAGCAAGAAGGTCGCTCTCCCCTTGGACGACGATGACGATGATGACGCGCTCGCGCAACGGATCAGCGAGACGGCAAAGCAGCAGGGCATTCCGTCGCTGACGCCGGCGCCGATCAGCAGCTCGTCGGCTGGCTCCCGTCGACCGATTAAGGTGGAGGTGTCCGACGCTCTCTTCGAAGCGTTGACCGTTGCCGCTGCCCAGCAGCGCGTGACGAAGCGCTTCCTGATCCTGTCCGCACTGCGCGATGCCGGTTTCCCGGTTGATGAAGCCGATTTCCGCGAGGACGGGCGGCGTCTCCGCGGCTCTCGCAAGGCTTGATCATTTGGCCAATCGCGCATTCGGGCTTATGGGCAAATGGTCGTTTGGAATTTTGGTTATCATCAATGGTTCAGCGGTCAAGCTTCATCCGTTCATCCCCCGATTCGCGGACCTCATCCGTCAACTCACGCGCTCTGATACCCACAGGCCCGGAGTTGTCCACGGGACTCTGGTCACGCACTGACGGGACTCTGGTCACGCCACCCCCGGTTATCCACGGGACTTTGGTCACCCAGCAAAAGGTAGAAGCAAAAGACTCTTCAAAGTTGCTGTGTGACCAGAGTCCCGCTTGACGGCAGCGCCACGGTCAACAGACGATGCGGTCACAACGGAGACGGTAATGGCTCGAGTTCACCAGCTCGTTTTCGATCTTGGCGCGGACGAAGCGAAGGTGATCGCCCCCGAGGAATGGCGCGAGACCATTCCCGTTGCCGCACGCGTTTTGGCTGACGACAAGCTGCGCGAAGCCCACTGCTATACGGGGTTTGCACTGACGGCTTTTCCATACAAGTCGCTTCCAGCAGACAAGTCGTACGAGAAGAGCGGACACAACGTCACCATCGTCGTCGACCCGACCACAATCCAGGTCGGCCGACGTCGCTTCAAGCCAGGCGTTCCCTATGGCGCCTATGCTCGCCTGGTGATGATCTACCTGCAATCAGAAGCCGTCCGGAACCGTTCATCTGTCGTCTCGCTGGGCGGTAGCCTGCACGACTTCATTGAGAACCGTTTAGGCCTTTCATGGGGCGGCAAGACAGGCCGCGCTGTCAATGAGCAGGTCCAACGGATTGCCGGCGCATCGCTCAAGTTCTTCTGGACGTCCGACAGCGGACGACCCGCTTTCCACGCCACCCACATCATCCGTGCCGGCATGTTCGGCAACGATGAGGATACCGCGCAGGCGGCCCTGTGGGATGATCACGTGCGACTCGATGGCGAGTTCTACCAGCATCTGCTCGGGCATTCCGTGCCACTGCAGGACGAGGCTGTGCGGGCCTTGGCGACGGATGCCGTGGCGCTCGATACCTATGTGTGGCTGGCTTATCGCCTGCGCGAGCTGAAGGAACCGACGTCGGTGTCATGGGCTGCTCTGGCATCGCAGTTCGGTTCCTATGCTGAGGTTCGGTTCTTCAAGCGGAAGTTCCTACCATCGCTCCGTCAAGCCCTTGCAGCCTATCCAGGCGCGCGCGTGGATATCGACGAGCGCGTTGGTGTGACGCTGCACCCGAGCGATCCGCCGGTGGCTCGTCGGCCGCGCATCGTCAAAGCGTGACCAAAGTCCCGTCGAATATGCTCCGGATGCGAACCTTTCCCCAGCGCACGACCAAGGTCAAACCCAGCCGGCCGATGAAATAGCCGCGGAGCGAGGCCCCATGAAACGCCCATATGACACCAATTCGCGGCATACCTGGAACGCTACCCCGCTCCCACGCCGCCATTTCCAATGCGCGCAGAGACTGGGCGCCATCACGCGATCAACCAGCCCGGTGAGCAATCACACCGTGGCGATGTGCGCCTAACACTTATCGCGCTCACCTCTTTTTGACGGTAGCCCTGTCGGAGTTCGGGTCCGTCCAAGATACGCGTAAAAAGTGGTCACAAGGGCACTTCGAAGGGAAGGGGCATCGGAATGAGCGGCTCCGGCAGGTCGTTCATGTCGAGGACGTATTGGCCGAAGCGGCGGACGTGCTCGCACATGTAGGGGGTAACGCCATAGGACGGGCGAGAAACTACGGCAAGGGGACAGAGCCGGAACATGGGGCATGACGGGATCGATGAGAGCTCTTGGGAGAGCCCCTGGGAGCAGAAATCCTGGATTATACAAAGCTGCGGTTCCGCTGGACCGCTCGGATGATGGTCGGGAAAACAAGCAGTCTCAATGGCTTGCTTCTTAGCGTAGAATACCGTCCGTTCTATGGAGTAACCCCATACATGTGATAATGTCCTTTATCACAGATAAGGGGAGCGCGGCGGTGACGGCACAGACGGCGGAGGGTCCTGGCGTGACCACGATGGACGAAGACGATCAGCCGCACACGGTGGACGCCGGCCCGGGCACCGGCCGCTACCGCAGCCAGGTGCGCGAGGTCATCAACCGCAACACCGTGGTGAGTCTGGCGCTCGCCCAGGGGTTCAACGTCTTCCTGCCGGTCTACGACGGCGGGGTCGACTTCATCCTGCACCGCGAGACTGACGGCGAAATCCGCAAGGTGCAGCTCAAGAGCCGGTGGACGATCGACCAAAAATATCTCGATCGCGATCTCTGGATCGCGTTCCCGATGGCCGGTGCCTGGTATCTCATGCCGCATGAGAAGATGGTGGCGCTGGGCGAGAAGGAAGGCATCACCCAGACCACGTCCTGGCGGGACCGTGGCGCCTATTCCAAACCCCGTCCCTCCCGGGCGACGATCGCCGCCTGCGCGGATTACCGCTTCCAGCCGATCGAGGCCGTGGCGGCGGCGGCGGCCGACGCTGTCCCGCCGCCATGACTCCCCAGCGACCACCAAGGTCGAAGAGCCGCCGCCCCTTGGTCGAGCCGATCACGCACTACGTCGTGGCGGTGACGGGCTGGGATCTGCAATGGCTGTTCTCCATCGCCGATCCCAAGCACGATCCTGGCCCCTACCGCGAACACAGCTCCCTCACCGTGAGGGGCGACGTTCACCGGCCGACCCCGTTCCGCTACCCGCACGCCGAAATCATTTTGAGCGGCCGGACGAGGCTGCCTGAACCGGGGGCCGCGGAGGCTCCCCAAAGTTTGGGCTACCTCGAGGCGCGTGAGGAGATCCTGCACGCCTACGTGACGGTGCCGATGGACCGATTGACGCTGCTCGCGGCGGTCGCCGATCGCATCCGCCTGGTTTGCCTGACCTCCACCACCCTGTTCCGCCGGCGCGGCCACGTTCGCGGGCTCCACGTCGACACCGCCTTCGATCCGGAAGATTGGTAGTCATGGCCTCGCCCCTGCTGCTGCCCACGTCTGACCACCAGCCCACCCCCTTCCCGTCACCGATTCCGCCGCTGGTCATCGCGGCCGGCGAGCGGGCAAGTGTCCGTTTCCTGGAATTCTTTGCCGCCCAGATCCGCAACCCACACACCCGTCGCGCCTACGCCCGCGCCGTCGCTGATTTCCTGAACTGGTGCGAGTCCGCCGACGTACCGTCGCTGACGGCGGTGCAGCCGCTCCACGTCGCCACCTGGGTCGAGGGGCTGACGCGCACGCACGCGGCGCCGACGGCCAAGCAGCGCCTCGCCGCCGTGCGGCACCTGTTCGACTGGCTGGTCACCGGGCAGGTGGTGCCGGTCAACCCGGCGGCCTCGGTGCGCGGGCCGCGCCACGTGGTGCGCGTCGGCAAGACCCCGGTGCTCGATGTGGACGAGGCCCGGGCGCTGCTCGACGCCATCGACGCCACCACGCCGTGCGGCCTGCGCGACCGCGCGCTGATCGGGCTGATGGTCTACGGCTTCGCCCGCGTCGGCGCCGCCCTGGCCATGCGCGTCGAGGACGTCTACGTCCAGAACCGCCGGCTGTGGGTGCGGCTGCGCGAGAAGGGCGGCAAGCCGCACGCTTTGCCTTGCCACCACACGCTCGAGGACTACCTGGTGGCCTACCTGGACGGCGCCGGCCTGCGCACCGATCCCAAGGGGCCGCTGTTCCGCACGCTCGGCCGCGGCACCGGCCGGCTGTCCGAGCGCCCGTTGCCGCAGGCGAGCGCCCACGCCATGGTGCGCCGCCGCGCCGCCGCCGTCGGCATCGAAACGCCGCTCGGTTGCCACAGCTTCCGCGCCACCGGCATCACCGCCTACCTCAAGAACGGCGGCACGCTGGAAACCGCCGCCGCCATGGCCAACCACGCCTCCACCCGCACCACCCAGCTCTACGACCGGCGGGGGGAAGCAGTGAGCTTGGACGAGGTCGAGCGCATCCGGATCTGACAAGCGCCTTTGACGCCAACACTCCCGGTCAGCGAACGGCCATTCCCGAAACTCCTTCGTTCGGAACGGGCACGGACTCCAAGCGACTCTATGGTTTTGCTCTGACCTTACTTGGATCGAAGCGACATCACCATTTTAGCGGCTAAAATGGGAGCTGCCGGCTGGTTCGTCATTTTAGCGGCTAAAATGGCGCTGCTCCCCATAAGGGGCCTCAGCATGTGGGAATCGACGTTCACTTTGGGCGTCAATGGGCGCGCTATCCCATTGATTCTTGCTATTTCTCCTGGCTCAATGAAATTGAGCGCCGGTCCACATAGCGCCATTTTAGCCGCTAAAATGAGAGATCGGCCGGTTTGGCATTTTAGCGGCTAAAATGGCGGTTCTTCCCGTGGGAGGTCCACTGTATGAGCAGAGTTTTCTTCAAGCGGCCCAGCCCGTTCCAACGGCCTGCCCCTTTCGGCATCCTGGGGGAGTGGTGAACATGGCATCTCGGGGGCTGCGTGGGGCTGGCAGCGGGGAAGCCGCCCGCGAACATTTGGCCGCCGGTCAGCCCATCTACATCGCCAACGACCAGACACCAGCCAATCACGTCATCCGCCGGTATCCCGACGGTCGACGGGAGCTGTTGGACTGCTCCAATCTCGACGAGCCGCGCGTGGTGGCCGAGCTTGAACCGGTGGAGCCATTCGCCCCACGGTAAGCACCAAGCGGCCCGGGAGAAGTTTGACCAAGCGCCCACGCCCTCATGGGCGTGACGACACGGAAGTAACCAGACTGTCCGGTTCGTGCGAACGTGGGGCGAACGCCTGTCCGTTTTCCTGTCCGGCCATCAATCTGTCCGCCTTCCCATTGCCGATGCGCGTTACCGGACAGCCAGAACGCCGTCCGTAAAGCGTTGATTTATCGGACACAACCAGACTACCGGATGGTTTGCGCACTTCCGTGTCGAGGCTCCCGTATATTCGATTTTGGACTATTCTAAAATCGGATGTACTGTCTTGTGCATGATGCGAAAGAGCGTTCACACTCGGGACTACGCTATTTTCCTGGAACTTCTGATTGAGTTCAGGCACCGGGCGGGCCTGACACAGGCTCAGCTTGGCCAGCAGCTTCCCTTTGAGCAGCCAGCAATCAGCAAGATCGAACGGGGTGAACGCCGCATTGATGTGATCGAACTGAAGTTGATTTGCGAACGTCTCGGGATTTCATTGCAAGACTTTATCACCGAACTCCAAAAGCGAATCGAGAAGAAAAATGCCAAATAATCTCACTCCCGACCAAGCGATGAAGATGCTCACCCGGCGCTATTTAGCCGATCCCGAGGCTCTTATTGCCGTCCTGTGCCCGTTGCTCGTACCGATTCACACACTTGATAAAAAGGTATTCATTGCCGCCGGCCAGACCCACGCCCGCGCCAGCTTTACCGTCAAGGTGAATAGCGAGACAGGCGGCGTGCTGGTCCGTGGCCGCACCGGCAAGTTTGTGCCTGCCGCATATGGCGGCGGTGATCCTGGTTGGAGGGAGATCGCCAAGGGCCGGATCATCGACGTGGACACCGCGACCGGAATCGCACATGGCGAAGTGTATCTCGGCTTTGGCGGGAGAGTTGAAGACCTTGAGGAGGCAATCGCCGAACTCACAGAAACTGACTTTCTTGAAATCGATCAATATGGTGTTGCTGCAAAGGCGTTGAGCGGCCTTAGCGAATACTATCTTGTTGAAAACCTTAAGGCCCGTGGCTACCACGTTGTGAGAATGCCGGAGGATATGGCCGCGCATCTTGGTTCGTACATGAACTTTGATTTTCTTGTTGAACGTGACGGCGTGAAAAAGCGGCTCGAAGTAAAATCCTTGTGGGGGACGAACACCGATTTTGCCCGATTGATCCACAGCACCACGACTCGACCTCAAGGACCAGAAGAGACGTGGACGGCCGGACAGAAGGCAAATTACTATCCGACGAGCAGTTGCAAATTTGCTACCCAGGATTTTTTTGCGGTTGGCATGTTCCTTCGCACCGGCAACGTGGCCGAATTTGCGTTTGCCCGTTCGGTTCCGCGCGACTTACAACCTCATGGCTTGCCGCGCTCGCGTCGCTATCCCGAGCATGTAAGCCAAAATCCGTCATGCAACATTGGTGATGGCACTTGGTTCGCATCCCTCGACGAGGTTTGGAACCTGCCGTAACTCCGGCGCGGCCCCGGTTGCAGCGCAATCTAGGCCGTTGACTTCATCAAGGAAGGCCCGTTGCGCCGCTTCGAATTGCTCTTGAGCCTTCCACAGCTTTTCGGCAGAAGCCGAGAACGCAGGCAGATCATTGCGCGCGATCGGCAAAACCAGATCCAGGCAGGCAGATTCCGAGATTGCCGGATAAGCAATCCCGATATTGTTGCGAATGACTTGATGGCGCACGAGATTGGTTTTCAGCAGCCACACGAGCGCAAGCGGGTGAATGCCTTTGCATCGAAGAACCGCGAAGCCCGTTGAGCAGATAGCGCGATCGAGGCGTGCCGGCGTGACGCCGATACTACCTCGTTCCGGCCGTACGGTCGAAACTAGGACATCACCTTCACGAATGAGCTTGCGCGCCCGGCTGGGAGCCTCAGCGGCAGCGACGCGCTTTGATCCAACCACGCCGATACGTGTATCGACGTCCGAAATCTCTACATACTCGAAATCTGTCCACCCCTGTCGCCGAGGATCAGTACGATCATCGACGAGGACAGCGACATCCGACACTTTGATAAATTCCGTTGCCGGATGATCAACGAGCGCAGAAATGTTGTCAGGCAACCCAA
Organism: Azospirillum formosense; assembly: GCF_040500525.1. Lineage (NCBI taxonomy): Bacteria > Pseudomonadati > Pseudomonadota > Alphaproteobacteria > Rhodospirillales > Azospirillaceae > Azospirillum > Azospirillum formosense. Next base: position 9,035 of record NZ_CP159407.1, read on the forward strand.
TATGGAAGGTAGCATCCCACCTATCGGCCGCTTCATCGAGAGGCTTGCAGCGCCCCATCTTTGTCTTGTTGCGGTCCTTATACTCGGTCAGGAGCGTGGGAAGATCGCTGCGCTCCGTTCTAATCCGCCGCCGCTGGCCGCTGCGCGTCACGACATCAAAGCCGACTTCACGCGCTTCACCGAAGTAGGTAACGCCGTTGACAACGCTGCGGCGATCCTTCCGAAGGATCAGAACTGAGGTTTTGGTCTGTGTGCCGGTCGCGCCGAATGTGACCGGCGGGAGCGAGAACACCGCATCGACCGAGCATCGATCGTAAAGCCAACTGCGTAGATCAGCGAAGGCGTTGCGGTTTACAAGGATGCTATCAGGAACAACGCTTGCGACGATCCCGCCCGGCGCGAGCCAATCGATATAGCGTTCAAGGAACAGAACTTCGGAATCCGCTCGCGCCCGATCGTTCCCCATGGCGAAGCCTTTGAGATCGTCGCCACTGAAACTCGCCCCGAAAGGCGGATTTGTCAGGATCAGTTCGACCTTGCCTTCTAGAGATTTGCTGAACTCACTTTCGGCTCCACGTTTTGCCAGCGCGTTTGCAAGCTTAAGGTTGGCCGCTTTTGCGCCGAACAGGCCGAGATTGATCATAGCTAGGCGAAGCATGCGGTCCGACTTGTCGATTCCGACGACATGCTGTTCTACAAAACGCTGGAGCCACTTGTTGACAGCAGCGGTTTCAAAGCGATCACGCATCAAGCCGTGCGCGAAGCGGGTAGTTTCAGCGAGGAACGAACCGACGCCACATGATGGATCGAGTATCACACCTACGTCGTCTGACAAATCAGGGTTGAGCAGTCTGCTGCGGGCTTCGGGTGTTAGGGCATGAAAACCGGCCTCGACCATGAAGCGTGTGATTTCAGGGGGTGTGAGGTACTGCCCCATTTCCTTCTCATCGACGAAGGAGGTGGACATAAAGCGGGAAAATACCTCGTTGATCAGGTCATCGCGGCCGACTTCATGCAGTACCCGAAACGCATGGGCGTCACGCTCGAATAGACGAAGCAATTGACCGGCGAACCATTCATCGGTTTCCGAGAAGGGGGAAAAAAACCGCTCAAGGGCCAATCGGCCTCCCTGATCTCCTTCCCCATTGCGTTGCGGAAGGTAATTAGACAGAGCATCACTCATGAAGGCGTTGAGTGTCGCTGCGTCAGTTTTGCCTGCCGTGCGCAGATGCTCGCCGATCCCGCGCGCGCCAGCATCAATCGATGTGACGTGTGCGAAAAATAGTGCTGCGACGAGATCAAGAACTTCTTGCCGGGACGAAACAGAAGCCGTGCGATGAAATTCCTCACGCAGCGCATGAATTGTACCGGAAACGGCCTCTTCAAGACGCTCAAGACGACCATCGCTTTTCGGCTTTTCAGCCATATCTATCAGATCGCCGGATCCATCGACCAGGGTGCGCAGCCGTTCAAGCAGTTGAGGCCGAGGACGGGCTTTGCCCGTCTTCCAGCGTGAAAGGCTGGCCGCTGTAGTTCCGAGCCGTACGGCGGCTTGTTGGGCGCTCCCGCCGTTCATAGCGACAAGTCGAGCGATAAGGTCGGGAATCGATGGTTGGGTCATGGCCACGATGGTGATATACTAACACGGAATATGCAATAGCGCAGTTTGAGGTTTTCGGCACACACTCAACAGGGGTTGCGACATGGAAGTGCGCAAACCGTCCGGTAGTCTGGTTGTGTCCGAGAAATCAACGCTTTACGGACGGCGTTCTGGCTGTCCGGCAACGCGCATCGGCAATGGGAAGGCGGACAGATTGATGGCCGGACAGGAAAATAGACAGGCGTTCGCCTCACGTTCGCACGAACCGGACAGTCTGGTCACTTCCGTGTCGTCACCCCCTCATCGGTGAATGAGCAATGGTGGCCATCGGCGCCACCAGGGCCCCGGGGGCTGTCAGGGCCGGCGGAGACGAGACCTTTTCCGGAGCGCCGCCAAAGGGGGCTGGAAAGCGTTGAGTCTGCAGCGTTTTTGGCCCTTGCGGACGATGGCGGTGGACCGCGCAAGTCGGGCTGCCGCGTCGGTAATGGTTAGGGCACTGTCCGGCCCCTTAAGCCTCCGGAATCGGGCGGCCAAGCTCGGTCAACGTACGGAGGTAGGAAGTCAGCGCGTCGCGGCCCTCCCGGATCGCCTCTTCCGGCGTTGCGCCGTCCGCAATGCAGCCGGGATAGTCCGGAAACTCCACAGCGTATCCGCCACCTTCTTCATCGGTCAGAGGCCGAACTTCAAACCGGGCATTGTCCAGGGCTATCCGAGTCATGATCCAGGTCTCCAAGGTTCGTCGGTGTGGGGTGACGCCATAGGACGGGCGAGAAACTACGGCAAGGGGACAGAGCCAGAGCATGGGGCATGACGGGATCGATGAGAGCTCTTGGGAGAGCCCCTGGGAGCAGAAATCCTGGATTATACAAAGCTGCGGTTCCGCTGGACCGCTCGGATGATGGTCGGGAAAACAAGCAGTCTCAATGGCTTGCTTCTTAGCGTAGAATACCGTCCGTTCTATGGAGTGACCCCGTCCTGGGGGCATCCTAGACTGCGAGGCGGCTGTGGCGGAGCCCGCTCGCGGCCCTCCGGAAAGGCATCGCGAAGGCACCGAGCACCGACTAGGCCACGGTCAGGAAGCGCTTCGGCGTCCTCGGGAGCGGAGAGAAGACCGCGGTGGTCGTCATCCTGGCCCAGGCGATGGCAGCGAGGAAGCTGTCGAGTGGATCGGCGTGCCTTCCTTGCCGTTGCTGTCCTGGGCGAGTGGGGCGCCCCTCGTGGCGACCAGTGAAGCGCCCACGCCATGGTGCGCCGTCGCGCCGTCGCCGGCATCGCCACGCCGCTCGGTTGCCACAGCGTTCGCGCCACCGGGATCACCGCCGACCTGACCAACGGCGGCACGCTGGAGACCGCCGCGATGGTCAACCACGCCTCCACCCGCACCACCCAGCTCTGACCGCCGCGGTCAGTATGCCGTGTTTGAATGAATCGAAGACGGCGCGATGGTTGTGTGTCCAAATGTTCTTGGAGTTGTCTGGCAATTAGTTCATCTAAACATGCTAAAAATGCGCCTAATGGTAATAAAGACATATGAAAACGCGGCAAACATTGCTGTAAGAAAATTGCATGGCGTGTAATGAATTGTTATCTTCTGCAAGGCGCTGTAAGGGGGGAGTAGGGCAGGATGGGTAATGTGGGCCCACAGGCCCTCATTATGGCCCTTATTCGCCGTCGGCTCAACGGTCATCCGGCTCTGCGAGGCTAACGGGCTCCGCCTGCTTGAAAGTTTGACACCAGATGACAGATCGCCCAACCCGCCGGACCCAATCCCCTATCAAAGTGCGTCCTTTGCCTGAGGAGCGCGCGGCCTTGAATGCAAACGCCGCCGCCGCGGGGCTGCCGGTGTCAGCATTTCTTCTTGCCGCAGGCCTTGGCACGCCAATCCGGAGTGTTGTGGACCTTGATCAGGTCTCCACTCTCGCCGAGGTCCACGCGGATCTTGGGCGCCTCGGCGGCCTGCTGAAGCTGTGGCTGTCGCACGAAGAACGTTTTGCCTCGGGCTATCCCGACCGGGTGCACATCACCGACCTGCTGGAGAACATCCGCCAGACACAGGCGGACTTGCACGAAGCCGCAAAGCGAATTGTGGACAGTTTTTAGCCGCTGAAATGGGGCTGCCGGCTGGTTCGCCATTTTAGCGGCTAAAATGGTCCTGCTCCCCGTGGGAGGTCCACTGTATGAGCAGAGTTTTCTTCAAGCGGCCCAGCCCGTTCCAACGGCCTGCCCCTTGCGGCGTCCTGGGGGAGTGGTGAACATGGCATCTCGGAGGCTGCGTAGGGCTGGCAGCGGGGAAGCCGCCCGCGAACACCTGACTGCCGGTCAGCCCATCTGCATCGCCAACGGCCAGACACCAGCCAACCACGTCATCCGCCGGTATCCCGACGGTCGACGGGAGTTGTTGGACTGCTCCAATCTCGATGAGCCGCGCGTGGTGATTGATCTCGGTGTTCAGCGCCTGCTCGGGAAGCGACTTCTCCAGTTCGTCGGGCAGCTGAAGGTGACGCGATAATCGTGGATCTTGGTAGAGTCTGGTCGCCAACACCTCAATCCATATAAGGGTGACCATGATGGCCGAGGAAATAATATTACTTTGTGGGCTGCTGGAGGACTGTCGCGAAAACAATTTGATGGCCGTCAGCCAGAGCCCGCAGGCCACCAGCTCCCTGCTGGAGAGCATCGGTGGGCATGGTGCATGGCGCGTCGTCAAAGGGGGTCAATTTTTGGACACCCTGATCGATCCTCTGCTCCCCACTGAACTCCTGGTGGGCGCCATCATCGACGATTGCGTAACCGAAAACGCCTGGACCGTCACCAGCATTCACCGGGACGCTGAGACGCTGGTGTGCCACAGCGGCGAGACGTCGAGAACGTTCCAATTTGCGACCGTCAGGAAGCTCCAGGCAGAGGTCGACCCTATCCAGCATGCATTGGTCGTAGATCCGTCGCTTCGACGGCGCCTTGGCCCGACGTTGGGCAGAGTACTCCAGACGGAGCCGCGGTGGCGGGACCTCTTCGTACTGACGGCGCGCCTCGTCTGCGCTATTGACCGGACACTCCGGCGGGCCCGAACTGACCTCTGCCGGCTCGATACCCGGCTGGCGCTCGCCGCTCACACGCTCTCCGACGTCCCGGAGCTGCCCGTCACTAGCATTCCGGTCCGAAGCCTATCCGTCAATTCAGAGGACGCCGCGTTGGCACTGCTTTGGGCAGGGCGTGCAGCCACACCGCGATGGAAGTACGTGATGTGGTCGGCCCGGCTCGCCGAGCTTGGCGTTCGGCGGCTCCTGGCGGACGCCGGAATGCGCACCCAGGATTTGTCGATCCTACAGGTCCGCGATCCCGATGCCGAACGCTGGAAACTGGCCGACGTGGAGGAGAGTGGCGGCCGCTTGTTCGACGTGAAGAACTCTGTGAAGGCAAGCCGCTGGCTCGCGCACGCGGTCCGGAAGCTGAAAGCAGCCGACCTTGGCCGCGACGTGATTTACGTTGGCACGTGGATCCCGCACTGGCTCGCCAAGGCCGAGATGGCTGTCCTCGCGCTGGCACTGGAGCACATCGCCAAGGGGAACGGAGGCGCGCCCTTCCCGCCCGAGCAGGTGGCAGCGGAGCTATACCGCGAAGCCCGCATCATTGTCCTCGGAACTGCCACGCGCTCCTCGGTAGCAGCGCTGGCCGACTTCGCACAGCGCAGGACACCCCACGTTGATCTACAGGACATCGATGTCGCGGCCCCGATGCCGTCCGTTCCGCCATTCGCTTGGGAGTTTCCCGAAGTGCTAGTTGCCCCCGGGCTCCTGGTTAAGCGGAGAAATGCTTTGGAGGCTGTCAGGCGGCTTGGCACCGCTCAGAGTCCGGTCGTGCAACTTGCGGCGGGCTTGTGCGACGGGCGGAGCTGGTCAAGCGCACAGACCGGGGCCCTGTACCAAGACCTGATGCGGATCCTTGACGGCGAACCGCTCACCTTGGGCAGGCTCTACCTCGGAGTCCTTGAGCATTTCGTTCAGTGCTACGTTCCTGGCACCGGGCTGAGGTCGGGTGATGGCATTCCTCTCGCCCCTTCTGCTTATGCCGATCTCTTCGGTTCCGGCGAGTTCGCCGAGCACGGACGAGCGCAGGGGGTCACCGGGCACGTCCACGACCCGTCGGGTTCCCTTGGCATGCTCCTGGAGGCGCTCAAGACCATCCTGGAGGCCAGGGGCCACCTGCCTCCGATCCGCCGGATCGCGGTCACAGCATCGGGAACCGTGCGCTGCCTGGCGGTTGACGGCATGCGGCTCACCCTGGTGGCGCACTGCCGGACCTGCCTCGCGCATCCGCTCGTGTTCGGACAGGCGCCGACGTGTGTTGCCTGCGGCGGACTCGTGTGCAGCCTGCGGCACTGCCTCTGTGCTGACGGATCAACGCTTCCCCAGGAGCGAACTGCAGCTGTGGAGGCGCCCTTCTGATTCTTGACAGGCCCTGTAGGGGTTACTCCATAGAACGGACGGTATTCTACGCTAAGAAGCAAGCCATTGAGACTGCTTGTTTTCCCGACCATCATCCGAGCGGTCCAGCGGAACCGCAGCTTTGTATAATCCAGGATTTCTGCTCCCAGGGGCTCTCCCAAGAGCTCTCATCGATCCCGTCATGCCCCATGTTCCGGCTCTGTCCCCTTGCCGTAGTTTCTCGCCCGTCCTATGGCGTCACCCCGGCCCAAGGATATCGCCCCGGCGCCGGCGAGCATGAAGCTGGCCAGCCTCAGCCTGGCGCCCTGCGAAGAGGTGCCGGTGGAGGAGCAGTGGATCGAGAAAGCCTTTGTTGATCCCGCCCGCGAGCCTTACGAGATGGAGCGCCGGGAAGCGAAGCTGGTGTTGGCGCTGCGCGACCATTTGCGCGGCCAAGGCCACAGCGTGGTGCGTCTGAAGCTGCTGCCCGAGGGTGAGGCCAAGCCGATCCTCACCGACCTCTACGACAAAACCGCCAACCTGCTGGTTGAAGCGAAAGGCACCACCGAGCGCGGTGCTGTGCGCATGGCGCTGGGCCAGCTCGCCGACTACCGCCGCTTCCTCGACGCCCCGGAGTGCGCCATCCTACTCCCGGCTGAACCGCGGTTGGACCTAAAGCGGCTGGCCGCCGCCGAGGCCGCCACGCTGATCTGGCCGGTCGGCCCGAGCTTTCATTTTGAGCGACCACGGACCGCTGCTCCGACTTCCGCGGTTGAGGTGGTAGTGGCTTGATCGGAGGGAGGCGTCCATGGCGCAAGGCTCGCGCCATGGACGCCTCGACTTGGGTGAATGCTCAGGTAAGGACTTCTTCTGATTCATCTCCCAATTCCTAACTGACGGGTAGGACTGGGTCTTCTTCGCTGATTTTTGAGAATATGACGAAAAATCATACCTGATATGCGAATAATGCAATTTTATTTTTTTCTTGACGGGGGGATAAGAGGGGGAACCTTTTGGAGGGGGAGATAAAGGGGGCCGGTTACTTAGAAGTCTTCTCGGCATTACTTTGAAATTTTCAAAGTAATGCCGAGAAGACTTCTAAGTAACCGGCCCCCATGTTGGTTATATATAAATAAAAAAATTTATGATAATGAATAAAGCTTAAATGAAAAAGGTTGACTTTCTCATGGTGGATGGTATTT